>NZ_JBEQCS010000014.1:0-110621 GCF_046054195.1 Celerinatantimonas sediminis | reverse complement strand
TGTTTCATGGTTCTCTCCTACATCTATGAGTGTAGAAAACTCCATTTAAATTTGTCTCAGTTTAGGGGAAGTGGACAGCAGATCCGTGTGTTAAAAGAAAATGTTAAAGCATTGCATTTTTGGAAGAGCGCTGTGAGCCAGCTATGCGCTGGTGTTTATTCCCATACGTTTGATATCGATATTGATTTAGAGATGCACTTTTTACGCTTTGAATACAACTTATTACAACACAGCTAATTCAGTAGTTAGTGTAGTAATTTACCCTTATTTACTTATTTATAGAGTTCTCTATAGTAATGCATTCACACAATTTAAGAGTATGAAGTAGCTGTATAAGCGCTTTGTTACGATGAAACGATAGGGACATGTTGATGAAAATACCGCAAGCAATAAAAGCGCTAAGTCTTGTTAAAGAGCCGAGTTTAGGACCTTATCCTCCTCTTGGATTTATTGCAGTGGCTGATGCCGAACTTGGCAATGGTGATTATTTTGGCTTGTACTGGCCATTGGGAAAAGAAAATAGTGAGCCAGTCGTTTGCGATATGATCCACGATGAAAGCATGCTAAGTCTGGAATTTTCAAATGTGGATGTGTTTGTCAAATGGCTTGAGCTCAACGATTACGAACGTGATGAGCAAGAAGTCGATGATGATGCGTGTGCTTCAACTATTTTTCATAAGGCTCAGCAACTGTATCGAAACAACAGTGTAGAGCCCGCTATTGAGTTACTTGAGCAAGCATGTCATTGCTTTGGCGAAATAAGTGAGTACTGGTTTGCGCTAGCGACTCAGTCGCGACGGATTGGCAATGATGAACGGGCCGCGCAAGCTGCTCTTAAAGCATTTCAGGCCAATTGGATGTTTGGTTGCCCAGAGCAGGGCGTTATCGCAATGCTAAAAAATCCACGCTATCAAGAATATTTGCAAGGCGATCCGGTTATTTCACGAATGGCGCAGATGGAGTTTGATTTCGGTGGACAAAAACACAATCCGATTTATCCACTCTTAAAAGAGTGCGTCAATGACTATTTTAATGCAAACCAACCGGTTCAGGCTCTGTTACTTTACCAAAACTATGCGTATATGATGAGAGCGGAGACTAGCTCATTTCAAGAGCGTTATGAGTTTGACCTGTCGTCATGGCAGTCTGAGTTTGGTGCGTTGTGCGCCGAGCACTTAGGTAGTGACCGTAAATTTAGTCAACTTTAAAAATAGCTCCTTGTTAGGCTTTGCTCGACAAGCAAAGCCTACCTGCTTAAATTTGCTGTTATATTTTCAGGATGTTTGGCAAGATAAGCCCAGCGTCTGTGTTGCTTATTATAACTAATGGTTTTTTTCATATGGATAGTCCTAATGACTATGATTTAGAGCTTGAGTTTTTATCCCATGCTTCAATTGGCCGTTGGCGTGGCCGAGAGCTTATTGAGATAAAAGCATTTTGCGACCTTCGTGATTATCTTCGTGAAAAATCAGAGTCTTTAAAAGAAACCAGCACTATTTCTAAGCAAATGGTCGATATCATGTTGCAAGCATCCGAGGTTTTAGCACAGTCAGAGCATCATGATTTAGCGGATGAATTTATTCAGTTGTTATCGATGATGGCTAAAAATCAGTCCTATGCGGAGCGTCATAGTGGTGTTCCTCGAATCTTTTAACCGATAAAATAACAACAATTCAATTTAATTAAAGAGAACGATATGAAATGCTGTGACCATGACCATGACCATGACCATGACCATGACCATGACCATGACCATGACCATCACCACCCTCATTATGAGCATGATATGCATGGAATTGCGCACAACGATATTCCTTGGCAAGAGGTGGTTGCCATTCACACTTATAAAATCGATCTTCCCCAAAAAAAATTAACCTATTTGACGATTGATTTTACCAGTGGTGAGTACCTCGAGTTTGTCGATGATGCAGATGATTTTGAAGTGGTGATTGAACTGATTGAAACTTATTATCCAACGCTATTGGGGCTAAAAGAGCGCTTGGCAAAAATCACCCATAGCAGTGTGGTTGATTTGTATCTCAAAGAAGAACAGTAGTGAGTGAATGCTAAGCAGATTGCAATAATTCAACAACTTATCGAGCGTTTGCTGGGCAAACCTTTTACGCCTACATCCCGTGTATCGTTAGATTGGCTAGTACAAACTGAAGCCAAATTTAATATCACATTACCCAGTGGTTATCGCGATTTTTTATTGCAGATGGGCGATCAATGTCCAGGACCTCACGGACAGTTGATTAGCCTTCAACAGGCGCTGGATGAATATCGAATTGCTCCGGCAACTATACAAATGTTGCAGCAAGAGTTTCTGGCAGTTGAGGAATATCATCCAGAAAATGAGGCGCTGGTTGTTCAAGCCGAAGAGCAGGTCAATTCAGGCAAAATAAGCTCACAGCAGTTTGATGATTTAATCGCATATTATGATGTTTATTTTCTGGGCGGAACGTTAAATATTGCTGACTTAGGCTGCGGATATTGGATTAAATTGGTAGTAAACGGACCAACTCGAGGCGAGGTTTGGCAAGATGATACGGCAGTTGATTGTGGCATGCACCCTTTGGGATTGAGCTTTTTAGACTGGTATCAAAGCTGGCTAGAAAAATCTCTGCAAGAGCAAGAAAAAGGTCGTTTGCACATAACGGGGAACAATAATCAGTAATTTACAACGTTTGGTAAAAAAGTTTGTGCCCTAATTTCGTAAATAGCTGGATCGTTTTTTTTTCGAAAAAACTGCTTTTCCCAGCTAATTTTGCCGTTAAAGTTTCAAAGGATTGTCTTCCTGCTCAGTTTCTAAAGTTGCAGTTTGAGCTAATTCAAGTTATTCGAAGGGGCTAGATGCACCATTTTGTAATCTAACTTCATTTTATTGCTATTCACCGAGTGATTATCAATTAATGTGTTACAGCAAAGACCGCATCATAAAGGGCTGAAAATCAGGTTAGGCGATGAAAAGAATCAATGTAATAGGCACGAGTGGAAGTGGTAAAAGCACTTTTAGCCTTATGCTTGCAAACAAGCTCAAATATCCTTATTTGGAAATGGATGCCATGTTCTGGAAACCTAATTGGCAAGAATCTTCTGATGAAGAGTTCTTCGTAAATTATTACAGATTGCTAGTAATCACAGTGATAGATAGGTATCCCCAAGGGCATCCATTTAACGGGCTTGTGAGTTACGATAGAGTCAACAAAGAAATATATATGAACTACAGTTCTATGTGTATTTAAGTAGCATTATGTATCTATTTAATCTAATAAAGATTATAAAAATTTAGGATGAAAATGTGCAGGCAGTTTTTGAGCGTGCACAATATATAAATATTATGTGAATAGATAAGGAAATCAGTACGTGTTGGAATTAAAACCGAATTGTGAATGTTGTGACAAAGACTTAAATCCGAACTCAACGGAAGCAATGATTTGTAGTTATGAATGCACGTTTTGCGTTACTTGCGTGGATACTATTTTGGACAATGTTTGTCCTAATTGTGGAGGAGGTTTTACTCCAAGACCTATAAGGCCAAAAGTTGCGAGGAGGCCAGGAGTTAGCCTTGAATATAAACCTGCTTCCACGAAGAGAGTTAATACCAAATATACGCTTGAGGAAATAAAAGCATTTTCATCAGGTGTCAAAGATATAAAGCCTGAACAAAGGTAGAACTAATTCGCATAACAAAAGTTCCAATTGAAATTTTACTGTCACAAATTTTGGTTCCCGAAATTAGCGTCAGCAGTCGGCAATTGAAATACACGTTATACGTTCGGAGGTTTTGACATGCCAGCAAGAATGGATGAATACCTAGATAAGGTTATTAAAAATCGATTTTCAGTGTCACTAATGTCAAATTCTAAATGGCGTAAAGTGTTTACGGTATTAGATGTACCCGAATTGATGTTGAACCAGTGTTATTGGAAGTTTGTTGATAACGATGATGAGTTTCTAGGCTGGTTTACTAAATCAAACGAGTTAATGGAAAAGTATGTGGGTGACTATGGATCAGGTCCTTTCGCCTACAAACGAATTGAATGGTTAGAAATCCCCAAAGTAGGTAAGCCCAGTGGCGATTCAATGTTCCCTTTAAACATTGGCATCAAGATATAGATGGAGCATTGCGTATCTTAAACTCAGTCGGTCACTTTGATACTGAGCTTACGGATAGAGGGTTGCGTATCTACGGTTTCAGAGCGTAAACGTATAAGAGCAATTGCGCAACGCGTGCCAGTTTCGCTTCGCTCACAGTATGGCACGCATTAACGCAAAGTTATGTTTTCGGAGGGAATATGAGCAACTATAAGAGGCTATTTGAGTGTGTGAGACCAGATTTTATTTGTAGTCTCACAGCTTGTTCGCACTGAAGAACAAGGAGCTCTGAAGCTTAATCTTCAAACTGCAAACGAGAATATTGAACTCCATGGCTTTGAAGACTTGGCTGATTCAGTTAGTGATCTACTATCGTCTGAACGTATAAGAATCTCAAAAGAATTAGGTAGTTATAAAGAGTTTGGTACAATACGAATTGAGTGTTGGGTAAACGAAAGTTACTCAGAGTATTGGTGTGATCGCGCGAATGTAGAACAAACATAACAAGTTGCTTAAGAGTGATTCGCAACGCGTGGCATTTTTACCATGCGTCAGTTTTTGAGGAAAATTATGAATAAGTTTTTTACTATTATTTTAGCTAGTTTATCTTTCACAGTATCTGCAGCAGATAAGCCTATAGATTGTAGCAACAGCAGTGATGTAAAGACTACTATTGATATGAATGAATGTTTATCTGATAACTTAGTGCTTGCTGATGCAAAAATGAATAAATATCTCCAAGCTAGTTTGGGCAATAATTCCTATGATCCAGAGGTGGTTAAATCAATAAAAATCGCTCAAAAGGATTGGAAAACTTACAGGTCATCGAATTGTGACTCTGTTTATACACAATGGAGAGAAGGAACGATAAGAAATGCAATGTCTATAACTTGCAGCATTAGGTTAACAAAGCAAAGAACCCATGAACTTTGGGAAAACTATTTAACTTACGAGGATAGTACGCCACCAGTATTACCAGAGCCCAGATAACTACGCAATAACAAGTCGAAGCAATTGACAAAATAATTGTCACGAATTTTGCCGAGGAAAAATTATGGTGACGCAACGGATAAAATACTCGCTAGCGCTCGTAATTTTACGCTGAGCTCAGTGTTATTAGTCCCTTGAAAATTATGGATATCAAATGAACAAAGAAAGAAATGCAGGCCCTTTGATTACGGCTCAAACTGGATGGGAAGAGGCTTTTCTAATTGGGACTGAGCAAGAGCTTCTGGAGTTCGCAGATAAAATTGTTCAAGCTGTAAAATCAGCTAAGAAAGCTCAATTCTTCGGTGAAGAAACAAAGACCGCACAGTTTCATCAAGTAACTGGCCAGTATAGTGAAGTCCTATTTGATTGGTTGGTCGTTACTAAAAACCGAGAACAAACGATTGAGCTTTCTCATAAAGTTCAAAACTAATAATAATCCCAGGTAATAGACGCAAAAAAACGCCAGTGCAGCAAGAGTGAGGACTTAGGATAAATATGCATATCTGTGAACAAATATGCTTGGAAAGGCGTGCAGGTAAAACTATTTTTGGAATTTATCGAGGCAAGCAGATACTTACGCGAAAAGAAAGGTTCCGTATTTTGCATTTAGATGATCCATCTGAGTGGGAAAGTGAATTAGAATTTAATGAAGCGATTTCTTATCTTGAGCAGGCAATATCTATCCACCTGTACTCCAACAGAGAATTAATGAGTAAAGAAGGTGCAAAGAAATATGCGTTAGCCTTTTTAAAATCAGTGCCAGAAGATTCAAAGTTTTATACAAACTGCTACTATGGCAATTCACCGGAGCCTTTATCTAATTCCTATATAGACACGGGAATATATTGTGTAAAAAACAATGGTATTGCTGGCATTTTATGGGTTCTAGATGAACTTGAGCGTTGATAAGTCCTAACGAGTCGCAGCAATTGACAAAAATACATGTCACGAATTTTGGTATCCTAAATATAGTGCTATGTATTTTGCAACTGTTTTCAGCGTTATATTTATATAGAACTAAGTTGTATCGGACAGAGATTGAAAATGGCAAATTTTGGGAGAAAATTGGCAAAAATAACGGGGAGTTTATTTATAACAATGAGTGGTGGTATCCTTCTGATTTCGAGAAGTTAAATAAATATAACAAGCAATTAAACCGTGACTCGCAACGCGTGGCATTTTGGGTTTGCAGTTAGTTTAGCGTTTATGAAGCAATGCATGAGCTTTCGTGTAGTGTTGCTCATAGAGTGAATTGGGCATTATGTCTTATAGGAAAAATTATGAATCAAATTGTTGTAAGTGGTTTTAAAACTGAGGAGGTTTATCCAGGTACTCCATTTCAGTTTGGGAGCAAAAGCCCTATAGGACGTTATGAGGTGGTTTTTGAAGATGATGGACGGACTGGGTATTTTTATCCTTTAGATTATGAGAAAGACAATAATCCAATTATTACAGCATTTGGTATATATCAATGTAATGAGTCTAGCGAAGACAGCATGAAAGTATCCATATTATGGGGTGAGGATGCGACAAAAGCTGCCTTATTAATTGACGGTGTTGCGCAGGCATACTTTGATTTTTCGTTGTACAAAGGGACGTGTAAATCAGAGTTTTGTCCAATCGAGAAAAACATTGAGTTTTATGAGTGGAATGAGCAGTTCATGGTTCACTTTTTAGCTCAAACATAACAATCAATTTAAGCAGATTCACAACGCTCAGCTCTTTCGGTTTGAATCAGTTATATATTTGCGATTTGAGATAATAGGTTTGAGAAATGCGCATGCGCACTAATAAAATATTAGGCCATGTTGAGAGATTGAGATGTTATCGTAGGGGCGCTCCTGTCATCGCGCTTCTTAGCTACCATTAGGCATTCATATGAGATATATAACGAGCCGTCAATTTAACAATTTGGATTTCCACGATAGCCCAATATCAAAAATTGATATTGAGAAGGAATGCATTCGTCTTTATTTAGAGTTCGCGAAGATTCTGCCTGAGCACGTTGATAACCCTCATTCTGTCGCAAAATATATCGACAATTGTGTGCTGACTTTTCACGGTGTCACTAAGAGTATTGCATCTATTTACAATGATGAGACTAAAGCATTTCAAGAGCATCAGTGTCCAACAGCACCTATTGACGAAGAAATATTAGAGGCAATCAGTAGTGTCGATGGAAAAGGGCGCGTGTATTATACCTTGAAGGGGTTCCACTCAACTGGTTGGACGAAGTGGCATATTACAAGCTGTGAATTTGAACTCACTTGGAGTAGTTACTCACAGGTATAGTTTGCTGACTGGTCGGTGAAAAGCTCGCAGCGCATATTAGCGATGGCGTTAAATAAATGCCCTACAAGTGCTTCAACCGGGGCGGTTTTAATATCGCCCCATTCAATTTTAGCGTTTTATTGTGCTAATTGTTTTAACAAAGCCTCAGCCACTGGGGCTGAACTTGCTGGGTTTTGCCCTGTTATCAGTTTGCCGTGCTCAACAACATATGGTGCCCAGTTTTCAGTTTTGTGGTAATGAGCGCCGAGACGAATAAATTCATCTTCAATTAAAAATGGCACGACATCAGTGAGTTGCACATCTGCTTCTTCACCATTGGTAAATCCTGTCACATTTTTACCTTTCACTATTGCTTGTCCATCAGCAGATTTGACATGGCGTAATACCGCAGGCGCATGGCAGACAAATCCAGTCGGTTTATCCGCTGCAATAAATGCTTCAATCAGCTTGATTGAGTCGTTTGAATTGGTTAAATCCCACAATGGGCCATGGCCCCCAGGGTAAAATACGGCATCGAAGTTTTGTTCATGAACCGAATCTAATCGAACCGTATTGGCTAAAGCTTGTTGAGCTTGCAGATCCTGATTAAATCGATGTGTGAGATCGGTCTGGAAATCTTCTAAGGCGCTTTTGGGGTCTAATGGCGGCTGACCACCTAATGGTGAAGCGAGCACTAGCTCTGCTCCTGCATCTTTAAACGTGTAATAGGGCGCTGCAAACTCTTCTAACCAAAAGCCTGTTTTTTTGCCAGTATCGCCGAGTTGGTCGTGAGATGTTAATACCATTAAAATTTTCATAGTTTACTCCTTGCTCATTTTTGAGCCGATAATTTTGTTTATCTATAAATGTTGGGCCTATGCGTTAAACAGAGCCGATAAATCTTTGTGTTTTTGTTGATAGGGGGCTCGTAAGCGAAGGTTTGAAGCCCCATCCTCACTTTGTTTGACCACCGCTTTTGCATGGGTGAAACGTTTAAAGCCATGAATGCCGTGGTAGGCTCCGATACCTGATGCCCCGACACCGCCAAAAGGCAGCGTATCGATAGAGGCGTGCGTCATGACATCGTTAATGACTAAAGCACCTGATGTGGTTCTTTGGGCAAAGTCATGCTGCAATGCGCTATTTTTGCCAAAGTAATATGCTGCTAATGGGCGTGGATGCGCGTTAATATAATCGATGGCTTCATCGACCTGCTGATAGCTCTTTATAGGTAACAGTGGCCCAAAAATCTCTTCTTGCATGATTTGCATTTCATCTGTGACATTAACAAGCAAATGTGGTGCGATTTTGCGCGTTTTCGCATCGAAAGCTGCTTCGTTCAAAGGGGCGAGCGCAATAACTGTTGCACCTTTGGCTTTCGCATCTTCGAGCAGTGTTAGAAGTCGCTCAAAATGTCTCTGGCTAATAATTGATGTGTAGTCAGGATTGTTTGCAATTGTCGCAAAGCTTTTGCTCATAAACTCGCGACAAGCGCTGACAAACGCATCGCTGGCCGTATTGGGTAACATAAGATAGTCGGGCGATACGCAGATCTGCCCAGCATTAAAGGTTTTGACGCTCAATGTTCGAACTGCAGCCTGTTTAATATCCGCATCTTCAGCCACAACGACAGGAGATTTGCCGCCGAGCTCTAATGTGACAGGGACTAGGTTTTCACTTGCCGCTCGCATCACATGTTTGCCAACATTACTGCTACCGGTAAAGACTAAATGATCAAATGGTAAAGAACTAAATGCTTGGCCAACGTCCGCATCGCCTAATACAACGACTAATTCATCAGGTTTAAAATATTGAGCCACCAATTTTTGTAGCAACGCTGAGGTTCGCGGTGTGAGCTCTGAGGGCTTAAGCATCGCGGTATTGCCAGCTGCAAATATTCCAGCTAAAGGACCAAAAGCCAGGTTTAAAGGAAAATTCCAAGGGCTGATGATGCCAATCACCCCCAATGGTTGCTGTTGAATAAATGTTTGCATTCCCTCTGCTGGGGCGCTCACCTCTTCTGGTTGCATCCACTGCTCGAGATTTTCTGCTGCATATTTAAGTGCACTGATACTGCTGGCAACATCGGCCAGTAATGACTGATAAGCGCTGCGATGACCGAAATCGTGACTGATTGCATCTGCAAGTTGCTGACGATTATCGCTTAGCAGTGCAATTGCTCGGCGCAGCCGGTCTTGGCGTAATTGGACGTTGGCGAGTCCTTGCTCAAGATGTGCTTTTTTTAAACTGTTTAGAGTGTTTAATAAATCCGAATGTAACTGTTGTGAATCGCTCATAAGGTGGCTCGCTTTCTCTTTGGCCGAATTTTTGTTGAGCTAAGAGTACGTCACATTGGTGGGAGAGAGATAACAATGCTATTTTAGTAGGGGTATAAAATTTTTTATGGGTAGTTATGTCGCTCGTCAGACTTAGAACATTTATCGAGGTTTATCGTCAGCGCTCAATCAGTCGAGCTGCTCGAATGCTTAATTTAACCCAACCTGCGGTATCGGGGCATATTGCCGGATTAGAAGTCGCCATCGGTAGACCTCTCTTTACGCGACAAACCAGCGGTGTTGTGCCGACATCCGCCGCTGATGAGTTAGCCGCTGATATTGGTGATAAACTCGATGCCGCCGAGGCCGCGTTAGCGTCGGCTCGAGCGCGCTCGCGCGATGTTCCAGGTGCTTTACAGCTGATTGGGCATGCTGATTTTATGGCTGAAAAATTAGCGCCACAATTAGCGCCATTATTAGAAGCTGGCATTCGGCTGCGAATGCATACTGGTGATGGACCGATGGTGACGCAAATGCTTTTAGAAGGGCATTGTGACTTAGGTGTTTCGGCTCATCCTGTTAGTGATAACCGTTTAAGCAGCCAAACAATTTTAACTGACAAAGTCGTCGCTGTGGCAGCGCCTATCGTTGTTGAGCGCTTGATGAAAGCCGCTGATTTTGCAAAGGTCTTATTACAAGAACCATTATTAGCTTATAACCTTGAACTGTCGTTAGTTGACCAGTGGCTTGAACATAATCGCATTCGCGCATTTGAGCTGATGCCAGCGATGGTCGGGCAGGATCTCAGGGCTCACCGCTCGTTATTGGTTCAAGGGGTTGGTTGGTCAGTCATGCCACAGTTTTTGTGCGAATCGCAACTTAAAAGTGGTGAGCTTCAATTAATCCCACCACCTCGCTCACATACTGAGATTAATTATTATCTCATTTGGTTACCGAGTGCTTTACGACAACCTCGAGTTGCCCATGCCAAACAGATGCTGTTGGCACGGGTTCAATAAGCTAATTTATTGTGCGGTTATTTATAATCACCATGCATGTAACGGTAAAATGAAGGATTCACCCATGTTTTAAGCGTGTGTACTTGCATTTTGGGTGCATCGCGTTGAATGTGTTCTGCCTGAGCTTGCGCTTTTTCAGGTAAAACCATCAACTGGGCTTGATAGTTACCAATTTCAATGCGGTTTTCCATCAGCACATCGTAGCCTTTCATTGGTGTATATGAGCGATAGAAGGGTTGCCACCAGGCTTCATAAATTAAGCCTTTTTCATTTTTACTATCTTTTTTGGCGTATTGATTAATCAGTGCCATAAACTGCGCTTTGCGTTGTACGCTTTTAAATTCAAAATCAAGATTATATTCTTTGGCTACTGCAACCATTTTGCCGCTAGGCAGGGTCGTGACGGGATAGGTTGGTTTGCCCCATTTTGCCAGATACAAAAATGCGGATGATTTCACGCTCAGCTGAACTTTTGGATCAAAGCCTTTAATACGCATGAGGTAGATTAACTGATCCGCATGGCGGATATTATTGTGTCCATAACGGATGGTTCGCAGCGTATGAAAATGAGATAGGTCGTCGGTATCGATAACGTTGTAGCCAGTGGTATAGCCTTTATCAATAAATTGATTCAACTGGGCAAGAACTTTTGGGTCATCAATGACTTTGGTGTATTTCCAGGCATGGTTGATTCGCTCCACTATATTCTCATCATGGACATTGCCTAAATAGTTTTCTGAGGTATCGAGATTATCATTAACAAATTGAGTCAGCTTGTGGCTAAGACGCTGCGGATGTTTTAAATCATCCGCGTTGATAACGCCCATATCCATGAGTAACGTGTTGGCTTTTAAGTGGTTCTGTTGCTGGGGTTGTTGGTTCTCTGTGGTGGTTTTATAAGTATTTGCAAGCTCTTCAAGATGCAGTGATACGACGGCCTGTTGCGGCGTCATCAATGCGGCATATGCTGTAGTCCAAGGCAAAAGGGCGATAAGGGGTAAAATTTTCAATCGATTTAGGTTCATAACCATTCCTTTGGTGTAAGAAGGCAACGATAGCGAATGCTATAGGTGAAGAGCAGTGTAATCTATTTTAGAAATGTTAGCGTGAAATTTATTCAATTAGTCAAAGCTGACTATTTGTCGTTCAATAGTAATAATAAAGTTATTATATAAAAGATATTTTTGTTAATATATCCTCAAATTTTAATTTCATTTCAGTGCCATCGCTAGACGCTCAAATATACAGAATACTTATCATTCATGGATGATTTCTGATAGCGGATTTTGGATGGAACATAAGTATTTTGTGAGCCCATAATGAGGTTATTTCCAGCAGTAATTTTATATATTCAAATTTGGGGAAATCGTTTAAAGGTTGTTAATGTCCAGTCTTTGCAACAATTTGATGAGGTTGCTCTGATTGGCGTTAAACACGCTAAAAAAGGATTACAGTTGGATTCAATTGGGTATCAGGCCCAGAAATCGATAAAGGCTGATGTTGAGGTTTCTAATCCATTTGACCATCCACGATCGCTTTTAAATAACTTCTACTTGTCAGCGATGTTAATACAGCAGGCCATGAAACAAGTATATAAAACAGGCCGATTTAAACCATTACCACAGATTATTATGCATCCCATGGAGAAGCTCGAAGGGGGCTTGACTGGCATTGAAGAGCGAGCGTTTCAGGAGCTTGCGTTTCAGGTCGGCGGCCGTGATGTTGTGGTCTATTCGGGCGCAGAGCTTGATGTGGTTAATGATGCTGAAAAATGTCACCAGTTGTTAAAAGAGCAAAAAATAGTTTTGCGAAAAAGTTTTTTGTAATAAATCAATATAATGTGTTAACAAATATATAGGTGTATATCGATATATCACTTAAAACGATGGTTCTTATAATCGGTATCATTCATTTAGCATTTATAAATTTAATAACTGTGTTATACACATTTTTATTTATGGCTAAAAGCACATTTAATATGAGAAATAGGGATGCAGTTACAGCTATTAAATGAGCAGCAGCTTCGCTGGCCACAACAAGGAAAAGTGATTCTGGCTCAATATGATGACTCTTCAGTTACTGTTTATCAGGCTTATTGTCCGTCAATTGGTCATTATGCAGCCAAGCATGGCCATTTCGGCGGTGAATTTAGTTTTAATCGAATGAGCTGGATTAAACCTAATTTTCTTTGGATGATGTATCGCTGTGGATGGGGATTAAAAACCTCTCAAGAAGTGGTCTTGGCGATTAAACTCAAACGCTCAGCTTTTGAATATATTTTGGCCAATGCAGTGTCGTCTTCCTTTGATAGTCATGCATATCCCGACCAACAAAGTTGGCAACAGGCCGTTGCTAACTCTGACGTTCGTCTGCAGTGGGATCCTGATCATGGCCCACTCGGCGAAAAACTTTCGCGTCGAGCCATTCAACTGGGTCTGCGCGCAGATGTGCTCATGCAATACGCTCACGATTGGATTATCGAGATTAACGATATTTCCCCACTAGTTGCACAGCTCTATCAGCAAGTTGCGCTTGGTCAGCTGGACGCGTTGCAAACACCATTGGAACAAGTTTATCAAGTGCAGAATCGCCAATTAGTTGATTCTCTTGGATTAGATTTTGGTTAACCGCGAGTATTAAGGATTGTAAATGTGTTTATATCAGGCGCATATCTGGGCTGCAGACTTTTGCTCTGACGATGAGTGCGAAGCGATTTTTGAAGAACATTACAACGATGATGAGACGCCAATTAGTCGCTTTGCTCACTCTCAGAATGAGTGGTTTTATGATCATGATTTTTTCTTTGTCGATCAATTAACCAGCGGTATTGATGATCTATTTGTTGGTGAAGTATCACAGACAAATCGCCAGCAGATTATTACCGCTTGGAAGCGTCAAATTCCGCAAGGTTTTAATTATGTCATTGTGGGGAATAAAGAAGACTTTAGTTCGCCAAAAACTTGCCAAATAGATAACAATAAACTGATTTATTTAGGATTGTTTGACTTTTTTTCGCGCCAGAATATTGAGGATGGCTATGTATATTGAACAAGTGAAAGATACTGCATTTGGGACTGATTTCGGTGGTGATTTTCAGGAATTTATTGAGAGTTTTACAAGCGAGTCGATTTCGTTAGACGATATTTATAGCCGCAGCGATCTTGATAAATTGCTTGCGCAACGTAAAGATTTTCTTCAATTGGAATATGCCGATCACGATGTGAGTTTTATCAATGCTGATGGTCATGAGCAGCAGGTTCATTACGAAGAGGCGTTGATTGCTCTTTTTGCAATTGCTGTTGAATGTCGATTGGTCGGTAGCGCTGATTTAACCAAAGCCTACGGTTCAAAACAGGTCAAATTAGTAGTTAGTGATGATGAACTTAGAGAATTATCTGATGCCATCGGCGATATTTATCACCACCCTGATGCGTTTATTTTGTTTGAATTTTTAATCGATGAGCAATCCCGCCAAGAAGTGTTAGGGGATATCGCAAAATTGCTGAAATTAGCAGAACAAGCACTTAGTTAACCATTATGAATAAATAGGGATTCTTTCAATGGTAAGAGGAAAAAAGTTGACGGCTGAGCAATGCCAACGCGTGACTATCTGTGCTGAAAGTGGATTTATCACAAGCCAGCAGCATTATCAGCAAATTGTTAGCGCAGCAGATGAACACTTAGACCTCGTGCAACAAGTGTTGGAATATTTCAAAATAGATGAATCACAGCTGATTACTATCGATGCACTGCAAACGAAAGAAGAAGTCTTTGCCGCAGCCGATCATTATCAGTGGGGAGATGATACTGAACAATGTCTTCGGGTATTGCAGGCGTTGATTAACCATCCTCTGTGCGATGCGGGTACGGCTATTTTGTTATTTTTTAAAGGTTGTGGCTATGACTCGCTCTCAGACTCGCCCATGATGCCTAATCCTCGATATAAAGAGTTTTATAGTCAGTTAATCGAGCGTTTTAAGAATAAGCAATTTCATAGCTATAGCATCTGTTTTAGCCCGATTGAGCAAGGCTATATGCCTAATTTAGATGAATATTTGGCACATGGTTTCTATATCCCTGGCGAGTTTCTCTGCCCTTATGCGACATTGCGTATTGATACTGAACTTGAGTAAGACAATGGGAGCGGTTTTTAACTGCTCCCAAAAGTAAAACTTGGCTGGCACGTTAACTTTTTTGGGGCACTTCAGCTTCTGCTTCAGCGGCATTGAGCTGGGCATTTAAATGAGCCCAGGTCTGACAGGCGCCATAGCAATCTTCTGCTAATTGTGGAATATCTTGGTAGTCGCTGGGAAGTCGGTCTTCGACTAGATCATGTAATTTTGCAGCATGTTCAGAGGCGATACGTTTAGCTCGGCGTACTGATTTTCGCAGTGTTTTAAGTTCAAGTTCATCCATATTGAGATACCTTGGAAATAAATAAGAATTAACATACTCAGGTAATATCAATATTTATGCCGATTTATTATTACCTATAATCAGTTAGTTAGCTTGATGTGTGCGTGGTGTTTCAGATATTTGTTACAACACTGGCGGGTTTGTTACAAACTTAGGTGAGTCTGCTTTTTAGTCGCTGTGACTTTTAGATTTTTCACAAGCTTGCCCAACGATAATTTTGCCATATGGAAATAGAGTGATTTTATGCAACTTAAATTTTTAGGAACGTCGGCTGGCGCGCCAACCCGAGCTCGAAACGTCAGTGCATTAGCACTGCTGTGTTCTCAAGGCAAAGGATGGTTTTTAATCGATTGCGGTGAAGGGACTCAACATCAGATTTTGCGCACATCACTTTCGCTAAACCAGTTGCAGTGTATTTGCATTACCCATATGCATGGCGACCACTGTTATGGATTACCGGGGCTACTTTCAAGTGCTGCGATGAATGGCCGTAAAGAGCCTTTGACTATTATTGCGCCTAAAGAAATTGCGCAGTGGCTTGAGGCAACCGCTTTATGTAGCGAGTTTTACTTAGGTTATGAACTTCATTTTATTGAGGTAAGCGCTAAGCTTCATCAGCGTATCGGCGATGTCACCATTGAAGCGGCTCAATTGTCCCATCGCGTGCCATCGCACGCTTATAGTTTTACAGAGCAAGATCCTAATCCTAAGTTGAACATTGAAAAGCTCATCTCTGATGGTATTGCCCAAGGGCCTCTCTGGGGGCAAATAAGCAAAGGACAATCTGTTCATGTAAATGGGCAACCCATCAATGCTCAAGAATATTTAATCGACAATCACGCTCCCGAAAAAATTGTTGTCGGCGGTGATAATGACACGCCTTCGCTACTGAAAGAGATTTGTCTTGGGTGTCAGGTGTTGGTCCATGAGGCAACGTATACCGAAGATGTTGCAATGAAAGTGGGGGCCGATGTTGGCCACAGCTATGCTCGATTAGTCGCGCAATTTGCCCAATCTGCGCAAGTGCCTAATCTAGTGCTGACTCATTTTAGTCCTCGTTATCAAGATAGCCCCAAAGCCTCTCATTGTATTGAGGATATTCGCCGTGAAGCTCTTAAGGTTTATAGCGCAAACCTATTTTTAGCACGCGATTTAGCCGCTTATCGCTTGGATAAACACGGGCGGTTGAGCCTCGAGGAGCACCATTAGAATGAAAAAGCTGATGATTCTTTGCGCTTATTTTTATCGCTGTGTTGCTCTTTTGGGGCTTTTCAGTCTTGTGGCTGTGAGTTTTGAGGTTTTTGCTGGTGAACAATGTAGCCAACATGCATTGAGTCAAGTAAGAGTAAAAGCTCATCAGCTTTTTAAATTAGAGCAATATTCCAAGGCTGACGCATTGTTAACGGATTTTATTGCTCGCTGTGAAATGGACTTATACCCTGGTGCCGCAACAGCGCCCAATGCATCTCGTTATTATTGGTTAATGAGCGATTTGATGGCGGCTCAAATTAAAGTGGGCCATTATAGTCGCTGTTTGGCCAAAGGGCAGGGGATGCTTTATGGCTGGATGTCGCCACTTGGTGGTATGCAAGATCAACACGTTTATCACGAGATTGTATACAATAACGAAGTTTGTCGGCGGGAATTTGCAAAACAACACAAATTAAGCCAAATGCATACTGAGCCATGTCCGGATCCAACTTTTCAGGGCATATTATTAAGCCAGCATGATCAAAACCATTATCTGTGTCTTTCTAACCAGAAAAATAAAGAGGTCAAAAACATTGATGCAAATGAGCTGAGCTATGTGTTTTTTAATCTACTAAGGATGAGTTCGAACAAGCGACAAATTTCTCGTTTAGACATTACCCAAGGCGGATTAAGCCACATGGATTATTGCGGCTTAGCGCCAGTTGCCAGCGGCATCGTTGATCATCAACTGCAAGTATATCTTAAAGGTAGCCTCTATTATTGCCATCCTGGAAATGCAGCGTTCTTTTATCGAGGTGTTTTTCGGTTTCGCAATAGTCAGCTGCAATTGATAGATGAAGCGATGGTCGGTCTGCATTAAGCCGAAGGTCACACCCTGAGCACTACCAGCAATAATTCAAACCCAAAGGAAAGCCAACGCAATGATTGATGTGAATTGTAATTATCATGATGAAAATGCTCAGGTGGTGAATCACCAATATCAGGTGAAGACTTATGACGAGCTAAAAGAGGCGATTAACCAGTATCCGTGGCACCATGAAATAGAGCAGTTCGAGCAAAGTGGCGAGGGTGGGGGGATCACCTTGAGCAAACAACAAGATGAATTTGTGATAGTCAGTTATCTACTGGTTCCTATTGATTTTGATGTCGCTAGTTTAGATGTTGATGTGCGTCTGTCGCGGGGTTGGCTAGGGTTCATTGGTGGTAAATCTGTAAGCTATAGTTATCCGCCCCTTTCGTATAAAGATGCGCTTGGCATTTTAAAAGAAATCGTTGATAGCTCGGTGGAGCATTTGTACCAGCAATATCGGCTTAAGAAATAGTCGCCAGAGGTGATGATTTTTAGCTCAAAACAAAGGATGCAATAAAGATGAGTTATATCGATGGATTTGATCATGAATATATCGGTTCACTAGGTTATCTTCCTCTGTATCATCCTATCGGGCCAATCCAAGGTGATGGTTGGGCAATGAGTGATTTTAGTGCTGATGCCAGTAATTTGGTTTTGGGTGGAGGCAGTGGCGAACATCCAGCATTGGTTATTCACCATTTAGATGCCTTGGTTGCGTTTTTTATTGATGAGCAATTCACTGAGCAAGAACAAGAGCAACTTAAACCAGATGATCTCAATAAGCTTATCGACTTAAAATCGAGCGAGAACATCTTTGAATTTTGCGACTGGAAAGTGCGCCATTATGCACAACTGCAACAAATGGCCGAGTGCTGTGCGATGAATTCGCCTTTAACCGAAGATGAAGAGTTAGAAGACTGGCTTGCTAGTTCACTAGGCGAGCTGATTTATTTTTCACTCCCTGAACTTTGTCATGAATATTCATGGTTTAAGCATCTTGTAAAAGATAAGAATATTTTCCCGAGTCGGGCCAACATCCGTATCCTTCCGCCCGGTTATCCGCAGCCTGGCGGGCGTGTGTTTGTTAATAATAAGATGCAATGGGGGATAAACTATTGGCAAAACAACCATAAACAATACGATTGATACTGCCATTATAAATACTATTGGTTTATCTACCTATGAAGCTGTGTATGTATATTCTCCCTGATAGATGCTGTCGCTCAAAGCTGCTAATTTTGAGTTTAATCTATCGATATTTAAATGATTTCTTTAAATGGATTTGATAAAAGGTAATAACAAGGATGACGCCCGATTTAGAACAGCGCTGGAAACAAGCTCAGATGCCTTTTGATGGTAAAATAGTGACATCAGGTGTCGATAGCAGTATGCAAACCCTACTAAAGGCGCTTAAATATTTCACTAAGCTGCTTGATGCAAATCCGCAAAATTTCTACCTCTATCATGATTGGCATGAGCACGATGGCTATTTAACTCAAGCAAAACCAATCAGTTCGATAAAACTTAAAAATATGGTTGCCAATGAGCAGTCGTTAAGAGCCAGTATGAATGGTGAGGCCGAAGTTCGAACAGCTGTTTATCCACAAAGTAACGAATGGTTGATGCGTTGGTATATTGACCCTGATGATAGTGCTTATTGCGATTTTGAATTTTGCATAGCCACTACAGCAAAAAATAATCCTCTTGAACAGATGTATTTAATCAATCCTCAAGGATTAAATCAATTAGCTGCAAGGACTTATTTTGATAAAAGTTATGGTGGATAGCACTGTTGCATGCAATAAAAGAAATTTTTAAATATTTAAAGCAATCACAAAGCAAAAAGGGAATAAGCAATGAATTGTAATAGGCCTGAGATCCCCGAGAATTTCTATAGCCATTTAGCAAGTTATTCGAGCGAAGAGCTAGATAATTATTTAGACTGGCGAGATGAAGACCCATTTGATAGCCAGTGGTGTGAGAGCTATGAGCAGGTTAAATCAGCATGTTGTGGTTTTGACACCGCCGATCTATACCAACGTCTGTCTGAGGCGAGTCATGCGCACGAGGTTAGCAGCTATATTCTTGATGATTGGATATTACTGGCAAAAGCCCAGTTTATTGGTTTTAGCTCTTTGTTTGTGAGCCAATTACAAGAATGCTATGAACAGGGAAGATTGCCATCGGCAAGTGAGTTCTCTTTTAGCGAGGACCAAAGTGCGTAAGATGAGCCAACTCTGCACTAATCCAACAATAAAGGTTGTAATGTTGTGATACTAGATATCAATAATGCGCTCGAAAATCAGCTTTACCACGCTGTTATTGCGTTTTATGCGCCCCGTGAAAATTGGCCAGCAAGCACTTCTTTTGATGATATTGCTGAGATCACCCAACAATTACCACTTAAAAAATTACAGCGTTGGGAGCGAGTCATCCAGATGGCTTTGCGCCGAGCATTAATTGTTCGCAACGAGGCACATTTTATAAGTTGGCTGGATGTCATGCATTACGATGGCTATGTCCGGGAAAGAGCGCTGCGAGCGTTGCAACGAGGAGCCCCGAGTCGTTTTTTCTTTGCGCAGATGTTGCGAAGACTCAATGATTGGGCTGAGCCAGTTCGAAAAGCGGCGCGTGAATCACTGCTTAATGTTGCATCTTTAACGCCGAGCGATTGGGTGATTGATTCGCTTATTGAAGCAATCCTACGTTTCCCATCATGGGGACGAGCTGATGACGTTGATAAGCAAGCATTGGTTACGATAAGCGAGCTGCCTGAAATTCAGCTTGCGCTTAAACAGCAGATCATAACAGGCAGTTCCGGTCCCATGCCTCGTTTATTGATGCAGCTCTGCTGCTCTGCTGCTTGGGAAGCGCACTTACCTGTAATTGCGATTGATGCGATTCAGCCTGCAGTGAGGGCGATTGCCTATCGTTTTATGCTAGAAGGCTATGCCAGCTGGTATCGAGGGCAGGCATACTGGCAATTGACCGATAAAAAAAGTGGTGCTCGTACGCTCATCGGGCAAACGCAGAAGCGCCAATTAACTCAAAGTTATCCAACCTGGGAGCTTATTTTTCAGGCCGCCCAAGACCGTTCGGGAATCGTGCGCCGGGTAAGCGCAGAATTTCTGATTAAAAACCTCTCTGATGATGTCAATCAGGCTCGTCTATTAGCAGAGCAGTTTGCCAGTGATAAAGCACAAGCCGTGCGCTTTCGCGGAGATTTTGCGCTTAGAAAACTTAATGAGTTAACGAATGCTGCAGATTAACTGCAAACCACTTCCTTGATATTTAAACTAATGGGCTTTGAGGTGGTAGGGGCAACGGATGTAACGTTGCGCCTAACTATGGTATTTCTATGCAGGAATGATAGAACGCATGGATAGCGTATTTATTGTTTCGAATAGTATGATTATAAAAATTAATAATGTTTATTTAAAATAATGCCTTAATTGATAATGAGTTAGTCGTTATAAGTGATTTACTTGAATTTTAATTTTATGAAAAATCTCCGTTGTTTTAGATTTAATGTCATTTTCCATATATAAATATCCGCTATCGATTACTAAATTTTGAGATATAACCTATTCTTAATTGCCAATATTGATAATTTAATGAAAATTATAGAAAAAACAAAAAGTGTCAGTTAATGTAAATTTATTTATCTATTCAAAATAATTAATATATATATTAATAGTTCTATATTTAATATCGAAACGTCGTTTTATTTGTTTCATTAATGCTCTTTATCTGTAAATGATACAGAGCTGTGTCTATGCACCTTTCATTGGAAATTTCACTCTAAAGGATATGATCATGCGGGTAGAATTGATAAGGCGAGGACTCATGGCAGTGCTCAGTGCTGTCGTGATTGGCTGGGGAGGGCTCGCTCAGGCGGCGGATACTGGGGGCTTTTCTAATACCACTGGCGGTGATAGCTATACATCGACCACGGTTAGTACTCTTGCTGAACTTAAGGCAGCTGTTGCGGCAGGTTCTCATCACATTATTGTTAGTGGTACGATTTATGGTGGTTCTTCACTAACAACAATTACGTTTGAATCCACAGATAATGATAATACGACGGTCGAAGGCGAATCAGGTGGCCAGGCTGTTTTAGAAAACATTCAGTTGAAGTTTGATGGGGAAGAGCTTTCAACTGGTACCAATATTGAAAATATTAAAGTCTCTAATATTACTTTTTATGGCAATATTTCTGATTTACAAGATTTACCAACGCAAATTTATGGTACTTCTAATAACGTAGGGATCAACTATGAAGGGGTTTCGCTGCGCCGGGTAACAAACGCTTATATTACCCATTGTACTTTTTACAATACGAGTGACGATCTGATGAGTGTTACTTTATCATCAGATTATGTGACCATCTCATACAACCATTTTTACTTTTCTAAAAGCTGGGCCTATATGAGCCCTGATCCAGTTTGGAACTGGGTTGGTTCATATACTGATTTAGCTGGTGAACGCCTAGCTATCGTGATTGGGGCAAACTCATCTGACTCATATGTTGAAACAGGGGCATTGCATGTGACTGTTCACCATAACTGGTTTGGCCCTTATATGCGTGGACGGCCATTGTTTAGAGGCTGGGTACATCTTTATAGCAACTATTTTGATAACCATCCAGCGCTGTCAGGCACTCGTACAGCCAGTGATGGCGATAGCTATCCAATGCAGCAATACGAAGCGATTCAAGTCAATAGTGGTAGTGTTGTTGTTTCTGAATCTAACTATTTTTATTACACCAATAACACCAATACTATCTCAGAAGATTCCAGTGGTAATGCCTATAAATTTTATGAACGAAATAATGTTTATAGCAATACAACTGGCACATCGTCATCAGGGTCTGATTTTGGCACTTCACCAGTAAGCTACAGTTATACAATTACCGCAGCTTCTAGTGTGCCAGATAATGTTCAAGAAAATGCCGGCCCACAATAGAATGACCGATTGCACTGATGCATGCCCAAAGGGCAGTATCTAAGGCCGATTTATTCAGCGTTAAATGTTCTTCGGTGGCCAATGACTACACGGCGAAGCGTTTGACTTGTCTAAATTGCCTCAGATGAGTGCAAAACCAATCACCAATGCTCAGCAGGCCCTAACGATAAACTATCGTTAGGGCTTTTTGTTAGTGGACGATTATATTTTTGTCACAGACTTTTTATAAGATATGAGTCAGGTATGCAGATGATATTTTCGTCGAAAAATACTGATGATCTATATCAAATTCTGGTATTCTAAGGCCCCTTAGAGCTAAAGCTAATATGATTTTGTTCTTTTTGGACCATTGAGCCAGAATAATAGTGCGTTACCCTATAAGAACTTAATCAATATTATTGACCAACGTTTTAATTTTAAAGGTAAAATATGAATCAGTATATGGTTCAAATCGCAGCGATTGAAGTACAGATGATTGACCCCGAAGATGATCTGTTACCGATGCGTAAAGCGATTGCCAACGTCCTAAAAAAAGCCCACCAGAAATTAAGCGCAGGTGCCTTCGCTAAATTACTTGATCAAGCTATTCCTGCTCTTGTGAAGTATTGCGGTTGTGCGGAAGACTTTGAGAAGTTAGAGCATGTTTTAGATGATTTATATGACCATCAAGTCATTGACTCTAAAGGCTATCAAGATATCGAGTCACATTCTGCTTGTAATCGCTGGTTGTAATTATCGCATTAAGTTTATTGTGCGTAACTTCTATTGATATAAGGCTTGCAGCTAAAGGATTGGTTGATGACTCAAACGCGATACTATGACCAAGGTTGGCCTTTAGTCTATTGGGCTAGCCAAGTGGAAGTTGTGTGCCCTAATTGTGGTAAATCTGCGCTGGTAACCGGGAGCCCGCTTGGAAGAAACTTTCATGGGGTATTTTCCTGTCCACATTGTCAGCATCATCTTGATACGAAAGTCGATGACTGGCAGAGCGTTTGGGCAGGCTTTGGTCGCCAACCTTGCCAAAAATGTGGCTATCAGTGGGTGGAAGCGTCTCAGTTTTATGAAAACCGCGCCGCAATAGCGAATCAATACGGGCAGGGCACTTGTCCAAATTGCCAAACGGTGAATCAGATTGAACTATCCTTTCGTCAGTGGGAACCCTCCCACCATGCTGTCGATCCTTATTTTGGGTTGGATTTAGCACTCGTTGAACCGACGCGTCTGGGTAATATTTGGGTGTACAATGCCGCTCACCTGAATGAATTAAAGCTCTATACAGAAGCGTTTTTGCGTGAAGGTGGATTGCGCAGCAGTGGTTATTTTTCAAGACTGCCTGGGTGGATTAAATCGGCGAAGAACCGGCGTTTAGTGCTAAAAGCTATTGGCCGCTTGCAAGCACGTACTCAAACCTCAATTGATGATTTTGTTCCAGCTTTAAGCCTTAAATGACAGTAAAGTTTGAGTGAACAACTTGTTATGCAGTCTTGGACTGCAATTACTTAGCGCTATAAAAAACTTTATAAATAATAATGCTAATTACTGAAGCTAAAGCTATACACCAGTAAGATACTCCTAAAAATAAGGTATCTATTAGATTCATAAAACTTAATATTAATAGAACAATATTTAAAATTACAGCGCTTAAAATCCCACTTATAATATGCCCTATAAACTTTACTTTTCCTGAAAATGCATACTTATATATAAGACACCAAATTATTGCACCAGGCACCCCGTAAATAGTGCCGAATAGTAAATATATAAGAATAACAAAATCTGCATCAAGATCACCAGCTGTCGCTACTATAATTAAAATACCCAAAAAAAAATGATGCCATAAGTGCTGACATTAGTATTTTAAAGAACTCCTGCATACGTCCTTTATACCCTGGTTACGTGGACACATAACATTTTATTCGTGCGCATGTGCGTTTACCTTGTTGGATCAGTGCAAACATGCCCAGTTACTATTCGTATGTGATGAACTTATCAACATTTAGCTAAATATACTATCAGGGAAAATGTACATGCGTGTTTTCCAAACCTATTATCTCAAATCGTAAATATATAACGGATCGATAAAAATGAGTAATCTGAATTAATACAGATATGAATGCACAAATTTCTCCCCGTGATATTCTTAGGAGCCAAATAATCTGTATAAAAAAACCGCATTTTGAGGTGGGTAGTTATTATGAGTCTAAAAAGCCCATTTCTAAAGGCGCTTTAAAACGAAATGCATATGTGTGGTGTCAGGTTAAAATACGACCAAATCTATTACAGAGTAAAAATAGTCTAGCTTATAATGGGGGTAGATTTAGTTAGCCTTAATTGACTCACTAAATTATGGACAGGAACGTCTTAGAACTGATTTTCTACAGCGTTTCTGTCCGATTAGGAAAAGTATGTTGATTCCTTGAACGTTTGTTATACGTTTTGGTAGATGTCATGTAGGTACTCTGATTCAGTGTCATTTATCAGAGAGTCTCCGATGGTCAACTGGATATTCATCGAACTATCGTCGCTACTAGCTATTGACCTGACACCATCAAGCACACAAAGCATACCGAAAACCGACTCTTTGACAGCATCCTCGATAAGACTCTGAACTAACGCTTGCTCACTTGGATGCAATGACTTGAACCAATTCGATTGTTCGAGTAACCGCTTATCTGGAGATCTACCAGGTGGTTCCGATAAGTTTTCAATAGTATTTTCTACCGATGAAGACTCAACAACTTCTTTGATGGCTTTCACAAATTCAACTTTATCCATAGTTCCTCAGAAACGTATAACAGTGTCGTTTCAGCAGACATTGTCTTTATAAAATTTTCAGAAAATATAGATGCCATAGCAGCAACATATTGTTCTATCGGTCTTATTCTTCCATCCACTCATAAACTGCAGAACATGCCTGTATAATCATAAGTTCTCGACTAGGCTCATAATCTGCAATTAAGAGAAGTAGGTCAAGAACTGACATGAGAATGTGGTCAGTAATCTTGTGCTAAACAGTTTTGGGCATAAACAATTTAGAGAAGGCAACTTAGTAAAAAGGCGAACCTTTATGAAACATGGGGTGATTGTTTGCCCCATTTCACATCAAAATTCTGAATTTTTATTACCCCTGGCCGGGACTTGGATTGGGTTCCGGCCCTTGGGTACGACTGGCAATTATTTTTTTTCAGGCGGGATCATCAAAAAAGAGATCTCTTTGCCAACGTCCTTTACGGTTTTGGCCGCTGCTATGGCCCTGTCTGCCTCGTCAGTGCCGGTCACGATCCCAAACAAAACAATATCACACTGGACGCGGCCTACCTTCATATTGGTGGAATGAACCTCGGACGCACTCTGAAGCGCCATGCGGACTCCAAATTTTGAGGGCTTTTTACAGGCTTTCCCTTCCTGCCTAGGGAGCAGGTAGGCTTTAACTGAGCTAACCCCCGGTACATTTCTGGCCAAAGTCATGGCTTTAGATTCCTGGGCTTTTGTGTCGTATTCCCCTGCAATAAACACCTGGCCGTAAAAGGCATGGATCTCGACCATCCCGTGCTCCACAAGATTAGTCGCGGTTCGGTCGTTAAGAATTGCCATGGATACCTGATACTCCAGATAAATATCATGATCATGTTGGCTAGTATTGCGGGGGTCTACAGCCATTCCGTAAAAGTCTGAAGGGATGACGCATCCGCTTAAGGGAATGACCAACACAAATAAAAGGATAAAATACTTTAATTTCACTACTTTCTTGCTCCTTCCCTGTTTAAGGTGAATGCCAACTCACGTTCCCTGATACTTCACATCAAAATTCTCAAACTGAGACCAATTTTCTTCGTATTTTCTCTAATCCCAGATGATATTTCTTACCTGATAATATGGGCCCATATTTAATCTTGTGAGTTCTGACGCTAACTCTATTGAATTTGATTTTTCAACGTCAGCTTCCATAACGTTTCCACTAGATTAAGTCGAACATGAGGGTTGAGTCGCAAGCTAAGTCGTCTTCAGCGAGTCGCATTACTGAAATTTGCTCAAGAGATACTCATATGCAATCAGTTCTGATTACCATGAATATCTTAAAACCTTAGTCATTTGTGACACGTTGACTCATCAGTTAATTTTATAATATCTAAAGCCGGTAAATTAAACCGTGAGGAAAACAACGCTATCTAGAATCCTCATAAAATGTGATAGGTGAAAGAGTTTCAACTAGGAGGTCATATAAAACTTTATGAATTACAAACTTCTAGGGAAAAAATTAATTATGAATACATTTAAGCTACTTTCCGTTCTCGTTATAGCCATTTCAGGGGTGGCCAATGCCGATTGTGATGATAATCAGATTCAGCCTGAAAAGTTTGTGGTTGATCTCTCAGGGACAATCGCTATGACAAGAGGTTATTGGCAATATGGAGCTCACCATTTAGATTTTAAAGCACCGTTAAAATACGATAGTACCAAGATACAGTTTGTTTCATGGGGCGGCTATGATATTAAGAAACATGGGAAGGTTAAAACAGGATACGCTAGCATAAATCCTAGCGCTCATGATTACTGTAACAGCGCTGGAGAGAGTTGTGATGATTTGTTTTATAAACACGCTTGCCTTGTCAACAAATCGTGGGTGTCGTGGTATATAAATCAAATGAGAGTAGCGGGAACATCATATTCACCACAGCAAGTTTGTAGCCAATAGGTATCGCTATAGCCTCTTCCACCATTATTGGGAGGCTATATTCTTTAGCAGCCTTATGTGACATATTGATGGACAGAAACGTTTGAGAACGTCGGCTGTATCAGGTGAATTTCGGATGCAAATTTCTATGTAACGCTGAGCTCTGATACAAAATAGCAAACGCTACATTTGGGGAACTAAAATTCGTGACAGATATTTTGTCAATTGTAGCGATTGGTTATGTTTTTTGTCTCAGGAGTTCATTAATTTCATCAACTAACTCTCCTGCAAGCTTCTTATTTCTAGTACTTTGAGTATTACTTATGCTTAATTTCTCGCTACTTCTGAATCATTATGCAATGCCGTATCGATTATAAAATATATGGCATCAACAACCGTCGGATAATATGTGCCAGAGTGATTATCCCAGATGGCATTCAACTTTCACTAAGCTGGTGAGCTTTGGCAATATCTGCTAAGGAAAATTTCTTTTCAATTGGCTGGTTAGACGATGACTTTCTTGTAACTCGGCTAAATTGGGCGATTTTGATTTAGGAGTTACTGAGTGTTGATATGAGCGCGGGCTGCTACTGGCACATAGAAATAGTTGGATGAAGTTTTGTGGTAGATCAGTACCTTGCGATAAAACCGGATAAGACATTGCAAAAGTGGTGTATCTATTGATAATGGGGTAATCAGCTAATAATTATCAGTTTTCCCCAACCCCCATGATAAAAATAGCTCAGCGCTTAGCAAGGATGCAGGCGAGTCATCGTCGTATCGATTTACTTAAATTTGTCGTGTTTGCCGTGGTCTATATTGGCTCGTGTTCGTCATTTATCACGTATATGTATTATCAGGCTAAAGAGACGATTGACCAGCAGGTGAATACCAAACTATACGATGGTGCCCTGATGGTCGTTGCTGCTTTGGGGGATCAGTATAATGAGAGTATTAAAGACCAACACTCCATCACTCCCGAACAGGACTGGCAAACCATCCAGAAACTGACCTATCTGAGCAACCAGTTAGGTTTGTCATATATTTATACGGTGATCAAAAAAGATGGGCAGGCAATTTTAACCTCATCTAGCGCCTCCGCCGATGAGCTTAAAAATAACAGTTATGTTCGTTTTTACACGCCGTACCCTGATGTTAGCTCAGCACTGATGCAAAGTTTTAAAACTCATAAAGTGACTTGGAGCGATTACACGGATCATTGGGGACGTTTTCGGGCTGTATTTATTCCGCGCAAACTTTCAAATGGCCAATATTATGTGGTCGGGGCTGAGATATCACTGCGAAGTTATTACCAGAAACTGCACAATGAAGAGTGGAAGATGGCCGGGTTTGGGATCTTTCTATTCATTGACTTTAGTATTTTTGTTGGCATTTATCTGACCTACATCCGCTATAAACTTTATCAACTTAAACAACAAACTGAGCAGTTATCTGTGGCCCAGCGCTCGGCCATCCAAGCCAATCAAGCTAAAAGCGATTTTGTGCGCAATATTAGCCATGAGATTAGAACGCCATTAAATGGTGTTGTCGGTGCCAGTGAGTTAATTTCGCATACTGAGCTTTCTGATGAGCAGCGCCATTATCTTAAAATTTTGCAAAGTAGTAATCAGTCACTTCTGGCGCTTATCAATGACATTTTGGATGTATCTAAAATCGAATCAGGTAAGTTTGAGCTGGAAAACAAAGTATTTGAACTGCGCGAAGTGCTTGAACGTCCAGCCCAAGTGATTCGTGCTCAACTTCTTAATAAAGATGTTCAGCTGCAAGTAAAAACGGATACTCGTTTTTGTGAATATGTCGTTGGCGATGAAAAACGTCTGCAACAGGTGCTGATTAATCTTTTAGGCAATGCAGCCAAATTTACCCATTCCGGCTCAATTTGTCTGTCTTTAACTCAAATTCCTCGTAATAAGACTGAGATTAATCTGCTAATTCGTGTTAAAGATACTGGTAAAGGGATTGCAAAAGAAAAACTTGCGTTAATTTTTCAGCCTTTTTCTCAGGTTGAACCCAATGCCAGTGAAGAGCGGCAAGGTTCTGGCTTGGGATTAAGTATTTCAAAAAAATATATTGAAGCAATGGGCGGCTCAATTGTCGTTGAAAGCGAGCCGGGCAAGGGGAGTATTTTTACCATTTGTGTGCCGGTAAAAATAGCCCAATTAGTTCATCAGCATTCGCCTCAACATTTAGTGTTACCAGATTGTCCCGCGATGAACGTCGTACTTGCTGATGACAGTCGCACAAATCAGCTGATTACGCGCTCCATGCTCGAAAAATTGGGGCATCAGGTCAGTGTGGTTAGTGATGGTCAGCAGGTTTTGGAGATCTGCCATAAACAACATGTCGATGTCATTTTAATGGACATCAATATGAAACATGTTAATGGCCTTGAAGCGACTCGCCAGCTGCGGGCGAGCCCAGAGCATATGCATGTGTATATTATCGCATACACCGCCAATGCTTATGTTGACGATACGATGCGTCATTTGCGCTCCGGCATGGACGATGTGCTGATTAAGCCTATATCTCTTGCTAACCTGCGACAAACATTACTTCGAGCCTATAAAAAAATAAGTAAAGACGGAAATCATATTTAATTTGCCAAGGAGGTTTTATGTTGATGTCATTTCGGTCGTATTCGAAGTGTTTAGGGGTTTTGTTTTTTATATCTTCATTCAGTTGGGCAGGCAGTGCAATGCATACCATTAATTACCATAAAGTTGTTTCATTGAGTCATGAGATAACTGAGCAGATCCCGTTGTGGCCAGGCGATCCTAAGGTGGTATTTAAAACCGTTGCACAGATGGATAAAGATGGTTATTACCTGCGGGAGTTTTCAATTGGCGAGCATAGTGCGACCCATATGAATGCGCCGAACAGTTTTATTGCAGGTAAATCGGGTATCGATAGCTATAAAACATCATCATTAGTTGTACCTGCGGTGATGATTGATGTTCGAGCTAAAACTAAAAACGATGCGGATTATGTGATCTCAATTGCCGATGTAAAAGCTTGGGAAAGTCAGCATGGTAAAATCCCTGAAGGGAGTATGGTCCTTTTTTATACGGGCTGGGAAGAGCTGTGGCACAATCCTAAAAAATTCATCAATGAAGACGCCAAAGGACATCTGCATTTTCCTGGGGTAGCGGGCAAAACCACTAAGTTTTTGCTCGATGATCGCCATATAGCCGGTATTGCGATTGATACCCATGGGGTCGACCCAAGTGCTGACGAAGAGTATCAGACCAATACCCAATTGATGGCTGCCCATAAAATTAGCATCGAATGTATTGCTCATTTAAACCAATTACCAGCCACCGGTACAACATTAGTTATCGGTTTGCCTAAACTGCACAATGGTTCAGGATCGCCTGTGGCTATTACTGCGTTTGTTCAATAACTTAAAAAAGGGGCATTCAGTGTCGTGCCCCTTAATTAAAGTTGCTTAGCAAAACCTCATTCTCTTCGGTCAATTTAAACATTACAGTAAACTAGAAAATTTAACGAAAAATCATAAAAATCGACTGCTATCCATGGTAAAAGACACCTTAAATACAATTTTTTAAGCCTATATAGTTGAGTGTTTTAGTTAGGTATTTTGCTAGCGACCTAGTTGACTAGAACGTTATCAGCATCTTTCTTGCGCACCGTTAAATTTGTGGCATTTTTTTATGGTGAAAACGGTGTTTCATTTGAATGATACAGTTAAAAAAGGTAATACTTACATTGTGTTTAAGTTAAAGGGATGCATCAGTTCTGCTTTTTTGTTGATTCGTTATGCGATTGAATTGATTATTTTTAAATGCTTTTGACTTAACGTCTGTCATATTCTTGAACGCATGAGATGTACGTTTTTTCCTTTGTATTGTCGTGCATCCCTCTGCGATGTCACAGAAATAGCCAGTATTGTATGTAAAATCATCAAGTCAGACTCCTTAATGCATGTTGATGTCATTACCTGAACCAATATGAGAAAGCCCGAGTTTAGTCATAGATAAAATATGAGGGGATATGGAATTTATTCTATATAGTTCAACCGATTCAGACCGATCACGATGTGTTGAATGGGCATTAAATTACAAAAATATTGATTACCAACGTATTGAAATTGGCCCAGATGAGCGCATGTCGACCTATTTGCGAGTCAATCCCTTTGCGTATCTACCGACTCTTAGTGTGGATGGTCTTTATATTAAAGAGCCATTAGCCATTTTAGAATGTTTAGAAGAGCTGTTTCCATCAAAGCCGCTATTTGGACAAAATGTTTTCGACAGAGCTTGTATTCGCCAAATTTGTGAATATGTCGTAACGACTATTCAAGCCCCTTTGCAGCGCTCGGCAATTAAAATGCTTCGCCAGGAAATTAGCGAGGAACAACTGACCGAATATCGCCGCGATTGGGTTTACGAAGGGTTAGTTAAACTCAAATCACAGCTATGTAATCAATCGCAGTTTATGGTAAGCCATTATTTTTCTCTTGCTGATATATTCTTAGCTGTCACTTATCAGCAGGGGCGACTCTTTGGGGTTAATGCGCTGCCATTTTATGAACGCCACCTGCAATGGCTTTATCAAACTCCTGATATTTGCGCTTCTGAACCTGCCAAATTAGCGATGTGAGCGGTCTTTATTGAGGCTGAATATCGAATCAGCCTTCCTTAAATTTTATGAAAAGATGACATATGGTCAATCTGACCCTATAGTGTGGATTTTTAATCCACAGGCATCTTTTTATGCAAATCAAATCAATTAGTGCAGAGCAAACTCTTGCAATTCGCCATCAGGTTTTATGGCCAAAGCAGAGCGTTGAGTTTTGCCGATTAGAGGATGACAGCCAAGGGATGCACTATGGTGCATTTGAAAATGAGAAATTGGTTTGTGTCGCCTCTATCTTTATCTCAAACAATTCTGCCAGGTTACGTAAATTCGCCATTCTTGAACCCTATAGAAAACAAGGTATTGGCACTGCTATGTTAAAGCATATTATTGAGCAATTGCGCGCTCAGCAGGTCAGTGATTTTTGGTGTGATGCCCGCCAAAGTGCACAGACTTTTTATGCCAAGTTTGGATTGACAGTACAAAGCGAGCTTTTTTATAAAAAGGATGTCCCTTATTTTCAAATGTCGTTGGCGCTTCGCTGATTAATTTTATTTGGTTGAAGGGTTTTGCTTCAGATTTATTACGCGTAAAGTGAGTCAATAACTTACTGATTTAAGGATAAATCATGAAGATTGCATTGGTTCAACCCAAGCTTGGTGAACTTATGGCGGAGAACTTTGATAAGGCCCTTTGCGCAATAGAGCAAGCGGCTAAAAATGGCGCTAACGTTATTTGTTTTCCAGAGATCCATCTCACTCCTTTTTTCCCACAATATGAAAAACAAGATGTTAGCGATTATGAGCTGAGTCTTGATAGCCCTTATATCAAAGCGTTTCAGCAAAAATGTAAAGAGCTCGGCGTGGTTGCTCTGCCAAATGTTTATCTCAAAGAACAGGGACGCTGTTATGATGCCTCGTTAGTGATTCTCCCTGATGGTAGTATTTCGGGCATCTCAACCATGGTGCATATCACCCAAGCGGCATGTTTTTACGAGCAAGACTATTACAGCCCTTCATCGAGCGGTTTTAAAGTGTACGAAACGCCATTTGGTAAAATTGGCATTGTTATTTGTTTTGACCGGCATTTTCCTGAAAGTATTCGAAGTTGTGCTTTGCAAGGTGCTGAGCTAATTGTGATCCCCACCGCCAACACGAAAGCAGAACCAATGGAGATGTTTGAATGGGAGCTGCGAATACCTGCGATGCAAAACGGTTTGTTTATCGCAATGTGTAATCGAGTCGGTAAAGAGGGGCAAATGGATTTTAGCGGTGAATCTTTGCTGGTTTCCCCCGATGGTAATGTTGTTGTTAAAGCTGACGATCAAGAGCAAATTCTCTATGGCAAGCTTGATCTGAGCATGGTTGAGCACGCTCAACTGAACCGGCCATATTTATCGCTTCGTCGAGCCGATATGTATCTTCGGTAAGTGCTTATTCCCCCTTGAGGTTGCATCTTGAGCCATTTCAGCTGATGATAGGTCGGTTTTGATGTGGATGAAGTGGGAAAAGATGACGGTTCCAGCGAAAAAAAGTCTTTATAAATTACTCGAGCAACGAGTGATCTCTGGCGAAAAAAAAGCGGATATTTATGCTCCGTTTGCTCGAATGCCAGAGGCCAAACGAGTCGCTCGAATTCTAGCTCAAATTCCAACGCCGCAACGGCGCGTTCAGTTTAAACGGCTCAATCAGATCCTAATGATGGTGATTGCCGTATTAGCACTGATTAAATCTCTTTCTGTATTTTTGTACGTGCACCAAAATGCGATGCCCTATGGTGGATTGTATATTTTAATGGCACCGCTTCTTAATATTGTTTTAATCTGGGTTGTCGGTAAATATCGCGGAATTGGTTATCTGTTGATTGTTCTTTTGGGGATCACTGCGTTATCAAATGTGATGCAAGGGTTTGCGCTGCAACTTTCAGGTTTAGGCTCGGTGATTAACATCATCAATCTGTTTGGCGTGATAACGTCAATGGCGCTATCACTCATTTTGTTGAAAAACTTGCTGCCGCAGACCAATTTTCTATTGGCACCTAAAAAAGACGCGCAGGGCAATCCGACCTTCGAAGAGTAATGACGCTAATTTCCCGGGCTTTGTTGCAAGTGGTGCATCACCTGCGCTAACGAAGCAATGCCCGGTTCAATTGCCTCAGGGGCAATGGCATGAAAGCCCAATCGAAAGAAGTTCGATGGGGCGTCCTCTTCCAGAAAATAGTTTCTTCCCGGTTCAATCAAAATGCTTTTATGAGCGGCCCGCCAAGCAAGCGTTTCACAATTAATCTCTTTAGGTGCTTCAATCCAAAAAGCAGTGGCTTTGGTTTGGGTATAACGACACATCGGAAGATATTTATCTAACGCATTTTTCAAAATACTCCAGCGATAGGCCGAGTTTTCCCGATAGTGGCGCAGAAAACTTTCGTAATAACCCTGCGAGAGAAAATAGGCCAGCTGATATTGAATGTAAGTGGGCGGATGGCGGTAGTTTAGTCGGCGTAGGGCCCTCAGTTCATCAACCAGTTCGGCTGGGGCAACGATATAACCTAAACGTAATCCTGGGGACAATGCTTTGGATAAACTGCTCATGTAGATGACTCGGCCGCTTTGGTCATTGGCTTTTAGAGCAGGGCGTGGCCGCTGTTCAATATTGGTATCTGAGTCAAAATCATCTTCTAAAATAATCTGGTCATGGCTGATGGCATGTTGCAATAGTGCTTGGCGCCGAGCATTGCTCATACTCACGCCGGTCGGAGCCTGATGGCTCGGCGTCACATAAAAATAATCACATTGTTTGGAGCGCTCGTTAAGCTGCATTCCTTGCGAATCAATCGCGTGTGGATAGATTCGCTGCGTCTGTAACTTAAACGTATTGACCGCCTCAAGATACACTGGCGATTCAACACCAATGGCTGTCTGTTCATTGAATAATAACTGCGAAACAAGGCTGAGTGCGTTTTGAGTGCCGAGCGTAATTAAAATCTCGCTTGGCTGAGCAATAATGCCCCGTTTGGGCAGAACATGATTGCGCAATTGAGTCACCAGAGCCGAGTCATCTTGGTCTATCAGGTCTAGTACCCAATCATGTGGGTGCATATTGCTAGTGATTTTACGAGCCGCTTCTCGCCATTTCTCCATTGGGAATAAGTTGGCATCCGGTTGCCCATAGATAAACGGGTAGGTAAATTTCATCCAGTTGGACGGCTTATGGATAGTTAAAAACTGGCTCGGACTATTTTTGAGCAATTTGTCCCAATTCGGTGCACTTAGGCTATCACTATCGATTTCAACGGGGGCATCTTGGCTTAGATAATCTGGGTCATATTGGGGCGCAATGTAATAGCCGCTGCGGGGGCGACTAATGAGATAACCGTCTGCACACAGGCTCTCATAAACCAGCGAGACAGTATTGCGTGAGATATTTAATTGTTCACTCAAACTGCGGCAGGATGGTAGTGATTCATCTTTGATAAATCTTCCTGCTAATATACTTGTTACTAGTACTTCACGCAGTTGTTCCTGTAATCCACGGTCTTTATCAAGGCTAATTTGTAAGCAACATTCGATCATGCCTCGACTCCTTTGTCATATCTCCATGAGATAATTCACTGCAATCTTTATGCCTGAACAATTTCATCTGTCACATTTTTTCTCTGTAACTGGCCCTATCCCCAAGAAGGCGATCTCGTTAATAGTGAAAAAGAACATTCATGAATGTCTCAAGTGAAACCTCATATTAACAATGGCCAATAGCCATAAGGGTGAAATGAATGGATCTCAAATTAATAAAACCAATTAAATTATTGGCTGCTGCAATGGTTGTAACTATCACGTGTTATTCTGTTGTCGCTAAAGCTGCTGATTTACCAGAAATTGAAAAACGCGGCGTCTTAAAAGTTGTCACCGAAGATAACTATGCACCTTTTAACTTTATGAATAATGGAAAACCAGACGGTTTTCATAAAGATATTTTGATTGAACTTAAAAAGTATGCAAAAGGGAAATTTAAAGTTCAGCAAAATATTTTACCTTGGACTGGCTTATTAGCAGCTGTGTCATCTGGTCAATATGATGCGGCTATTACGGGGGCGCTAATTACTGACGATCGTCTTAAAGCGCTAAGTTTTGTGGCGCCAGTGGCATCGGCTCAGGACTTTTATGTTAAGCGAGCAGGGGATGTTAGTATTAACAGTATTGCTGATTTAGATGGCAAAACTTTAGGGATCCAAGCTGGGAGCGCTTTATTAGCTCGTTTGCCAGAGCTTGAAGTGATGCTTAAAAAAACCGGTGGTAAAATTGGGAAAATCGTTCAGTATCAATCATATCCTGAAGCGTATGCGGACTTAGCAAATGGTCGCTTGGATTATGTGATTAATGCGGTTATCTCGGTGAACGATGTTGTGAAAAAACATCCGAATGTCTTTGCCAAAGGGCAAGCGGTTTCCGGTCATGGTTTTGTAGCGTGGCCAGTCTCTAAGAAAAGTCCTAAATTGCTGAAATTCTTAAGTGGCTTTGTCAAACATTTAAAAGAAACTGGCAAATTAAAAGAATTGCAGATCAAATGGTTTGGTCAAGCCTTTAATAACCTCCCTGATCAACCTATTACAACCGTTAAAGAATTCCATGACTTGGCCGGAATTAAATAAATACAGTCCAACTAGCCGTATTAATTACGGCTAGTGTTTAAAGACTGTTAACTGGTATTTTTTTCGAGGGTTGTCATGAATTTTGAAGCTTGGATTTTATTATTAAAAGGCGCCTGGACAACATTATGGATATCTGGACTGGCGATTATGATCGGTGTATCAACAGGGCTGTTGATCGCATTAATCAGACAAAAGAAAATACCGATTGTTGAACAAATTCTCGTTTTGTATATCAGTATTGTTCGCTCGACACCTTTAATCACCTTAGTATTATTTTTATTTCTCTCTCTACCGGCACTTGGTATTAATCTAGAAAAGCATATCGCTGCAATTTTATCTTTAGCTATTAATACAGCGGCATTTAATGCTGAAATTTGGCGCTCAGCTATCCTTAACTTTTCTAAAGATCAGCGAGAGGCAGCATTATCGGTAGGAATGACTCCATGGGTTTTCTTCCGTTATATTATGTTGCCACAGATTGTTGCCGTAAGTTTACCTCCGTTAGTCAATGAGATGTCCTTTTTAATTAAAGGAAGTCCAGCGATTGCAATTATTGGGCTGGTGGATTTAACCCGTGTAACGAATCGAATTGCAGCGGTAACTTATCAGCCACTTTATCCGATTTTAGGGGCAGGTCTAATTTATATGGTGATTGTCGGGGTACTGGTTCGTTTACAGTATGTTGCCGAACGCCAGGCACATCGCTTAGCGATGTAGGAGTAAAGTGATGAACGAATGGGCTGCCATTTGGGGTGCGAGAGACATTTATATTAATGGCTTTTTTGAAACACTCTATTTATTTGTTATTTCATCTATTTTGGCATTTTTATTAGGATGTGTATTTTTATTTATTTATGAAGGAAAGTGGCGGGTTTCAAACCATATATTAATTGGTTTTGTCAGTATGATGCGAACCCTGCCATTTCTGATCTTGGCATATTTGATGTATTACGGATTACCGCAATTTGGGATCCGTTTTGATGCCACAACAGCCGGTTTGCTAGCGCTTTGGATTTACCACGGAGCTTATTTTTTCGAGATATTCAGAGGCCAGCGAATTGTCATGCCCAAAGGGCTGATTGAGGCGGCAGTTGCCCATGGTTTCCGTCGCCATCAGGTCTTTATTCATATTATTTTGCCATACGTGACAATGAGCTCATTGCCGCTATTGGGTAACCAACTGATTATCTGTCTAAAAGATACCGCTTTTTTATGCATCATTACGGTTCAGGAAATTACCGCTGCGGCCAACAGTGTTCAGGCTACGTATTTCATACCATTAAAAGCATTTTTAGTTGCTATCGCATTGTATTGGGTAATTGGATTAGTGCTGGAATTTAGCGTGCGCAGATTGCGATTATTCAGTCGAAAAAGAGGATTTACTCATGTCTAACGAAGCCGCGATTCGGGTTACAAAATTATCTAAACAGTTTGATGGTGTTGAAGTGCTTCGAGATATCAATTTAGATATTCACAAAGGCGAAGTAGTCAGTATTTTAGGTTCATCTGGCTCGGGTAAATCGACTTTGCTACGTTGCATGAATTGGCTCGAAGAACCTGACCGAGGAAAAATCTATCTTGGCGATGAGCGCATTGGCGTTGATGAGCAAAAAGACCGGCCAATGAGTAATAAGCAATTAGCACAATTGCGAGAGCGAATCGGAATGGTCTTTCAAAGCTTTAACTTATGGCCACATCTAAACGTATTGCAAAATGTGGTTGTGTCGCTGGTGCATGTAAAAAAGGTCGCTAAAGCCAAAGCGCATGATATAGCACTTGAGCAGCTAGAAAAAGTCGGCATGTTAGATAAAAAAGACGTGTATCCGATTACTCTCTCTGGCGGCCAAAAACAGCGCGTCGCGATTGCCCGCTCGCTGGCGATGAGCCCCGAAGTATTGTTGTTTGATGAGCCAACCTCAGCACTTGATCCAGAACGTGTTGGTGAAGTTTTAAGTGTTATGAAGCAGCTTTCCCAGGAAGGTTACACCATGGTTGTGGTGACTCACGAAATGGAATTTGCCCGAATGGTTTCAGATAAAGTGGTCTTTTTAGAACAGGGTAAATTGATTGAAGAGGCGGCCCCTGATGACTTCTTCAATCGACCCAAATCAGACCGAGTGAAGCGCTTTCTAACGACTTTGGGAAATTAAATCGTAAACTGATTGGACTGCGCCGTGAGTTGTTCTTTTCACGGCGTTTGTTGTTTTCGTCAATCATTTAATTGCTACTAGCAATCAGTGCTAAAAATCAGGATACTTGCCAATTAATTTGTAGGGGCTGTTGATCTCTTGTGGTTTAATTTTGTTTAAATTAAACGCATTTTGAACGCCATCTGTGTCGCTTAGAGTACCTGTGTCACAAAGAGTTAAGCAAACAGGCAACGTTTAGATTGCTCAAAACTATAATCACAAAAGCTCAATCGCCTCCAAGGATGGTATTCTCATGTTTGGCGTTGAAAATTTATGGTTGTTTGTTCTCTCGGGTATTTTGCTTAACATGGTGCCCGGGCCTGATTCACTGCTTATCGCGGGGCGCGCCGCAGGGCAAGGGTTTAAGGCGGGAAGCGCAGCTGCTCTTGGCATTGGTAGTGGCACACTCATTCATATCACTGCTGCTGCCTTAGGGTTATCGGCTATTTTAGCCACATCTGCCACAGCGTTCATGGTGGTTAAAATCTTAGGCGGTATTTATCTGTTGTATATCGCTATTGGTGCGTTTAAAGCAAGCTTTCAAGGGCAAGCAACGAGCACCAAAGTCTTTCATGCCAAATCGTTTAAACAGGTCTATTGGCAAGGTTTTATTACCAACTTATTTAATCCTAAAGTTGCTATCTTTTTCCTCTCTTTTATGCCGCAATTTATCGCCCATAGCAGTCCTCATAAGGCTTTGGCATTTTTGTTGCTCGGCTTGATTTTTAACTTTAATGGGATGCTTTGGTGTCATTTCATTGCTTGGAGCTGTTCTCGTGCAGGCCAAAAACTGCGTGTGAGTCCTGGTGTTAAAAAATGGCTAAATCGCGCGGTGGGCGGATTGTTCGGTTTCTTCGGCATAAAACTGTTGATGGCAACACAGCGCTAGATAATGGCTATGATTATTCGCAACTATCGTGACAGTGATGTTCAATTGCTTTGGCAGTTGTACTTTAATACTGTGCGAAAAGTTAATTCGCAACATTATTCGCCTGAGCAAGTCGCTGCATGGGCGCCTCGGCACTTCGACCCACAGCTGTGGCAAGCGCGGATGGCAGCACTTGAGCCTTTCGTGGGCGAAATTGACGGTGTGATTGTCGGATATACAGACTTGCAAAGTGATGGTTTGATTGATCACTTCTTTTGTCATCATGCGTATCAAGGATGCGGTGTCGGTAGCGCCTTAATGTCGCATATTTTTAAAGTTGGCAAAGCTTGCCACATCACCCGCTATTATTCGAATGTCAGTATAACGGCTCGCGGATTTTATGAGCTCATGGGCTTTGAAGTAGTTCAAGCACAAAAAGTTCAGATTCGCGGCCAGACTCTAGATAATTATCTGATGCAAAAACGCGTTGAGTGACCCAATCAGCTTTAAATATGATTAGATGGAGAGGTTTTGAACATTAGCTTTACGTTATCCCCAAGTGCTCAAGATATAGAGACTATTTATGCCGGGTTGGGGGAGTTTAATCGCAAGTTTACCCCTGAAATTGATGATGAAGCCTTTGGCCTTTTTGTGCGAGATCACTCAGGCAATGTGCTTGGTGGCTTAACCGGTTTTATCTATGTAACTACGCTGCAAATTAGATTTTTATGGTTAAGCGAAGATTTAAGAGCGAAAGGGATTGGTAGTGAGTTAATGAACCTCGTTGAGCTTGAATGTAAAAAGAGAAATATCCCCAACATTGCAGTGGACACCTATACCTTTCAAGCTCCTAAATTTTATGAATCACATGGTTTTCAAGAAATTGGTCGATATCGAGATTACCAAGTCAAAGGTGTGGACAAAATTTTCTATCACAAATCGTTGGGTTAGGTATAGCTTAAAAAGAGAAATTTATTTTCGCTCAAAAGCGCAATTTTGTACAAACCGCAGCAGGTTTCTCACGGTATACTCAAATTCTGCACAACAGGTATTAAGTGAGGCCAAGCTATTCAGTTATGGGCAAAGCTAACGTAAATCGTTGCCGAAACTCAGCAACAACGTCACCAGAGAAAGCTATTTATCGAGTTTCTAGCGAACTGGGTGGCATTGAAATGCTCGATGCTAAATATCACTACCAGAATTTTTCGCGCCATAGCCACGAAGGTTTTACCTTCGGCGTTATTGAAAATGGCGCACAGGAATTTTATCGCACGGGAGCGAACCATGTCGCCCCGCAAGGCAGCATTATTATCGTCAATGCCGATGAAGTGCACACCGGGCATTCAGCGACCGAAGGTGGTTGGTCATATCAAGCAATGTATCCCTTGCCCGAGCAGCTTGAGTGTATCGCTCGTGAGTTAAATCCAAGTTTAACGGCCAAAGGCAGTGTCATCCCATATTTTGCGCAGCCGGTTGTTTATGACCTTCAGCTAGCGAATCAATTCCGTTTAGTCTTTGATAGCTTCAAAACATCTGACAATCGATTGCTTAAAGAAACACTGTTGTACGCGGTTTTAACCCGGATCATGTCTAAATATGGCAAGCTTGCATATAGCTCCGCACCCGTGATTAAAGCCCAGCGACAATTAAAATTGGTGAAAGAGTTCATTGATGATTTCCCAAGCGCTGATGTTTCACTTCAAGAGCTTGCCAATTTAGCCGCTTTAAGTCCGTTCTATCTGGTTCGCTCGTTTCAAAAAGCTTATGGCTTTGCACCGCATTCCTATCAAATTCAAGCTCGATTGCGCTTGGCAAAAAAACTGCTCAAGCAAGGCGGCAAAATTTCAGAGGTGGCCCAGCAAGCAGGATTTCACGATCAAAGCCATTTGCATCGTCACTTTAAGCGGGCAATGGGCGTAACGCCCGGTGAGTTTGCCAAACAAGTTATAAAGCAATAGTGTACAAGTTTTCCTGTGCGCACTCTCATAGACTGACTTCCTTGGTTTCATGCAATAAAGTGAGAGTGAATCTATGCAGTCCCCCGTTTTGTCCAGCGCTTTGTTAGCGACTCACCAAAGAGAAAGTAAATTTAGAGAATTTCTAAAAGGTGTTTTGGTCGTTAGCCCTTTGTGTATCGCTATTTTGCCATGGGGAATATTAGCTGGTTCTTATGCGCTCAATAGTGGCCTGAGCTTTTTGCAGAGCCAGATGTTATCGGCTTTGGTCTTTGCTGGTTCTGCGCAGCTTGTTGTCATTGGGTTAATGCATGCGGGTGCTGGGCTCTTTACAATTCTATTGACTACAGCATTTATCGCTTCTCGGCATTTTTTATATGCGTTGGCTTTGCGCACCTTTATCAGTCTATTACCTAGGCGATGGCGGATGGTACTTGGCTTTTTGTTAACCGATGAACTATTTGCCGCCTGCGCAGGTGAGCGCTTAGCAGCGTTTAATCGCTGGTATGCTCTGGGGGCAGGCAGTTGGCTTTATCTGTGTTGGAATATCGCTACGTTTGCGGGAATTGTGGCAGGCAAATTTATTCCCAATCTTGAATCTTTAGGGCTTGATTTTGCGATTGCTGCAACTTTTATCGCGATTGTTATCCCAAGTATCAAAAATATCGCGACCTTAATCTCGGTATTAGTGGCGATGATGTTATCGACTGTATTAGCCGTCTTGAATATCAGTGGCGCGCTTATGATCGCAAGTTTAAGCGCTATGATGGCCGGATTTTTTTGTGAGAAATTGCTTGCTAATCGCCCTCTTTATGGAGCAAACCGATGACTTGGCTCACGATTTTACTGATGGCTCTGGTTATTTTTACCAGCCGTTATCTGTTTCTTATCCCTAAATTGCCTTTAAGACTAGGTAGCTCTTTGGAAAAAATATTAAGTTATTCTTGCCCGGCAATATTAACGGCAATCTGGGCTCCGATTGTGTTGGTAAATCATGGGCATATTTATCTGAGTCTGCAAAATCCCTATTTGGTGGCAGCAGTGTTTGCAGTGCTGATTGCCTGGAAAAGCAAAAATGTGCTGTTGACAGCGATAGCCAGCTTAGTTCTATTCTTTGTTTTAAAAACAGTCATCTAGCTAAAGTATAAAGCTTGTTGAAACAAGAGATGATGCGCTAAGCTAGCTCTTTTTAACTAACGAAATTACGCCAATGATAGAAGTACAAATTGTCGCTTACGAAGGGGAATTCGCCCAACACATTCGCGCTGTTCGCGATCAGGTTTTTATTAAAGAGCAGGGCATTGACCCAGCCCTTGAGTTTGACGGGCAAGACTCTAATACTATCCATGCTTTGGTTAGTGTCGATGGCGCTTATGTTGGCACAGGAAGGATGTTTGATGATGGGCATATTGGCCGTATCGCGGTGCTAAGTGATTATCGCTCGATGGGCATTGGCTCTAAAATCGTCAATGCATTAACAGAGAGGGCGATTAAACAGCATTATCCACGGGTTTATTTAGGAGCTCAAAAACAGGCAATCGACTTTTATGCGCGTTTGGGCTTTAAGCCGTTTGGTGATGAGTTTATAGAAGCTGATATTGTTCATCTGGCGATGGAAAAGCTGCTCTAATTAGCGCTTACTTAGTCTATTTTTGCCAGTACAGAGGTGAGCCGTATATTTCACTAAAGTAGTCAATGACGGCGCGAACATTGAGCGGTGGGTGTCTAACGTTGGGATAGATAGCGGCAATGTGTTGAGCGTGCGTGGTAATTGATAGCTCATAGTCGGGTAATAGCTCGATGAGCTGACCTTGTTTGAGAGCTTGGCCCATCAACCAGTCGGGAAATAAGACAATCCCCATGCCAGAAATAGCAGTAGTTAATAAGCTCTGTGCATTATTTGAGACCAGTTTTGGCTCGATAGGGTAGTGCGTCCAAGTTTGGTTTGCGCTTTGGCGTGCTAACCAACGATTTGCGCCTTCAAAGCCCTTATAAACTAAACATTGATGGTCAACGAGTTGCTCAGGAGCGGTTAATTTGCCATGTGTTTTTAGATACTCTGGCGCTGCCCCAAGATGGTAGATTTGCTGACCAAAGATCCGCGCGTGATACGATGAATCTCTCAGCGGCCCAATACGAAAGATAATATCGGTATTTTCTCTTAATGGATCGATAAACTCATCGGTCTGATTAAGTTCAATAGCAAGCTTTGGATAGCGCGCAGATAAACCAGCAAGCCATGGCGCGATATGATACTGGCCGAAAAATACTGGCGCATTGATTCGCACGAGGCCCGAAGGTTCTTGCTTGCGATCTTGCAGCTGTTTTTGGGCCTGTTCAAATTGTTCGGTGATTTTCAGTGCGTGTTCAAAAAACAACCTTCCAGCATCGGTTGGGGTAATGGCTCGAGTATTACGATAAAAAAGCTGTTGGCCCAAACTGTCCTCAAGTTGATGAATCGTTCTTGAGATCATGGAGGCGGAAACCCCTTCTCGGCGAGCAACCTGCGAAAAATTCTGCATTTCGTAAACACTCATAAAAAAATGCAATGAACGAATATCAATGGAATCGGATTGTGTCATTTGTGCAGATTCTGCAAAGGTGATAATTAGATTATGCTATTTTTCTCGCTAATTTTCTAGAATATCATGCCTCACCTACGCAATAGGAGAGCATTGAATGCAATTTTTATTATTACTTCTGGTGATAGCCGCAGGTATGGGGTTATCTGTGGAAGCCGGGATCCTTGGGCCGTTAAGCGGTGAAGTCGGCGATTTATGGGCAACATTTAGCATTTTTGGGGTTGGCGCAGCATTAACCTTTTTATTGATGCTCTTTTTTAGCCCACGTCAAAGCCCATCGTTTTTTTCACAGCCGTCTTGGACATTATTGGGCGGTGTATTAGGGCCTGCTTATGTGGTGATCTTAACGCTCACAACTCCGGTGATTGGTATCGCAATGACGATGATCGGCATTTTAGCCGGACAGGTGTTTAAGAGCCTGGTTATTGATCATTTTGGTCTATTAGGGACAACGCGCCGTAAAATCGATAAACGGCGCATTATTGCTCTTATTTTCATCATCATTGCACTGATATTAGTAGCGCAGGGGTAGGACACATGACTATTATAATGATCTTTATCGCCATTATTGGCGGTGCATTACTGAGCGTTCAAGCGGCCATTAATGGCCAGTTGGGAAGCAAAGTCGGAGTTTTTCGCTGCGCATTTTTAACCTTCTCGGTTGGCGCTTTGATTAGTGCGTTATTAATCTTCTACTTTGAGCCTGCCCAATCCATGACCCTGCTTAATGTCCCTAAGTGGCAGTTGCTAGGCGCTTTATGTGGCGTTCCATACATTGTTATTATGGCGTTTGCTGTGCCTCGAATTGGAACGGCTGTTTCAACGGTTGCGGTTATTTTCGGTCAGTTATTAATGAGTCTGTTGATTGATAATTTTGGATGGTTAGGCAATGAGTCGCTGCCGTTTTCACTGAATCGGCTGCTGGCGGTGATTGCACTGGCTATTGCGCTGTATTTCATCCACTCCAGCTCGGTTAAGAAAACAGATTAATCATCCTCTAGTATTTTTAAGCCTTCTTAGACGAAAGTGTTGCTAATTGTTGCAGCACTTTTTTATTTGAAATCCTCAATGTATTTCAAATTTTGTGAGTATCCTTCCTAAACCATTTCATTTTCTATGAAATAGTGACTCTCCATTCATGGATTTTACGAAACAAATTTTTCGTTTTTTCATGCCATTTTTGTTCGGATTAATGATTTTAAGACGTTATTCTAGCCATGTTAACCGGAAAACATGAATCCGATCACATAGAAAATAAATTCTTAAAAAAATACAATTGAAATATTTTTTTCATTCGATTACATTGACTGACAAGCACTTGGTGAGGTTGAACATTTAAGAGAAACGTTGTTTGTTGTTTTCCCGTTGGTCACATGAAGGTGCAGAGCTAAGTGATTGGCAGATTCTTAGCTCTGCGAGGCTGCGAGATAATCAGTATTTTCATGGTCAATTCGGCTAGTGCGGTGAACTTTCTTTTTAGCCTGTCTGTCATCTGTAGGAGAAGATAATATGATCACAGTTGGAAATTTTGTCCAGGGCGAACAAGTCGTAAGCCAGACAAAACAAACTCAGCCAATTTATAATCCAGCCACAGGTAATATCGACCGCTTAGTGAGCCAATGTAGTGCTGAGGAACTTTCCGATGCTATTGCCGCCGCTGATGCCGCCTTTCCTGCTTGGTCAGCAATGACGCCTCTGCGTCGTGCGCGGATTTTAATGAAATTCAAAATGCTGCTCGAAGAACATCGTAAAGAACTCGGCGAAATTATTTCTCAGGAAAATGGTAAAGTTTTTTCTGATGCTCAAGGTGAACTAACTCGCGGGATTGAAGTTGTTGAATTCGCAACTGGCATTCCACACCTCATCAAAGGTGAAAATTCATATAACGTTGGCACTGGTGTCGATAGCCGCTCTGTCATGCAACCACTGGGTGTTGTTGCTGGGATTACACCATTTAACTTCCCTGCGATGGTCCCAATGTGGATGTTCCCAATTGCTATCGCTTGTGGTAACACATTTGTGCTCAAACCCCCTGTCACAGCGCCTTCTGTTGCAGTTCGCTTAGGTGAATTGTTAAAAGAAGCTGGCTTGCCTGATGGCGTTTTTAACGTTGTTCATTGTGATAACGACATCGCTGAACAGCTGACCAAAGACCCTCGCATTAAAGCGGTTAGCTTTGTTGGCTCGTCAGTGGTTGCTGAAAAAGTTTATAGCAGCGCAAGTGCTCATGCTAAACGAGTTCAAGCATTCGGTGCGGCTAAAAACCACGCGATTGTTATGCCCGATGCAGACCTTGATGCATCAGTTTCAGCCATTATGGGCGGCGCTTTTGGTTCTGCTGGTGAACGTTGTATGGCGCTTCCTATCGTGGTTGCAGTTGGTGACCAGACTGCAGATAAATTAATTGAAGCATTAATTCCAAAAATTAAAGCATTGCATGTTGGCCCTGGGATTGTTGAACGTGGTCAGCAAGAAAACGACATGGGTCCACTTATCTCAGCGGCTCATAAAGAAAAAGTTGTTAATTACATCAATATTGGTATTGAAGAAGGTGCAAAACTGGTTGTTGATGGACGTGATTGCAAAGTTGAAGGTTTCCCTGAAGGATACTTCGTTGGTGGGACTTTGTTCGACAATGTCACCAAAGATATGCGCATTCGCCGTGAAGAGATCTTTGGCCCTGTTCTTGGCATTGTTCGCGCACCAGACTATGAAACTGCATTAGAAATTGTTAATAGCAGTGATTATGGTAACGGTAGCGCAATCTTTACGACCAATGGCCATTATGCTCGTGACTTTACCATGCGAGTTCAAGCCGGGATGGTTGGGGTGAATATTCCTGTTGCTGTACCAATGGCATTCCACTCATTCGGTGGCTGGAAACGGTCAATCTTTGGTGCGTTGGATGTCCATGGTCCAGACGGCGTTCGTTTTTATACTCAAATGAAAACCATTACTTCACGTTGGCCTGATGGGCAGAAAACAATCGCTGAATTCAGCATGCCAACTTTAGGTTAATTTCATTTAGTAAGGAGTTTATCGTGAGTGATTTATTATCAAGATATAGTCGTCCCGATGAAACCGGGTGCTATCAACATATTACCCCCGAAAATGCTGGGTGGAAATTTGTCGGTTTCGATGCCTATGAATTAGCACCTGGACAGACGCTTGATATAGAAACCGGCAATCGGGAATATTGTGTGGTGTTGTTATCTGGCAAAGCGCTGGTAAAAACCGCAAAAGAAGATTTCGGTGTGATTGGTCAGCGCATGGATGTGTTTGAAAAAATTCCGCCATACTCAGTGTATGTACCGCATGACGACAAAGTAAATATTATCGCCGAAACCGCTTTGGAGCTCGCTGTCTGTAGCTCTCCCAGTGAGGGGAATCTGCCAGCGCGTTTAATCGGCCCGGATAGTGTCGGCGTTGAAAATCGAGGTAAAGGTCGTAATAAACGTTATGTGCACAATATTTTGCCAGAAACTGAACCGGCTGACAGCCTGCTAGTGGTTGAAGTGTATACCAAAGAAGGCGACAGCAGTTCGTATCCAAGTCATAAACACGATACTCCTTCTGAGACTGAAACATATCTAGAAGAAACCTACTATCATCGCATTAATCCATCGCAGGGCTTTTGTTTGCAACGGGTTTATACCGATGATCGCAGTTTAGATGAAGTCATGGCTGTTTATAACAAAGACGTAGTGAAAGTGCCTCGTGGATATCATCCTGTTGCGATGATGGCCGGTTACGATGGTTATTATCTGAATGTTATGGCAGGTCCAATTCGCCAGTGGAAATTTACCTGGGAAGCAGACCATGCTTGGATTAATACCGATGAATATCCTCGGCATTCATGAGTTAAATATTCACGGCCTTAGTGCAGTTTAGGTGTTCTTGTTGCAGAGAACGATAGAAATCCGGTAGCGTTCAATCGCTATCGGATTTTTGTCATTTTAAGTCTTAAGAGCAGTAGGCAAGCTTTACATAACTTACAAAAAAGTATGTTGTCCAAGCCTGAATATGGGCAACTTAACGGCAGTAAAGCCTAAGCTATTAATGCGTTGCCACTTAGTAAACTAGCCATAAGTGCTTGGGCACTTGCAATGGCCTGCATGCCTAAAATTGGCCAACTTTGCACAATTCCCTCATGGATTAAATGGGGCATAACTTGTTCAGATAAATATAGACCCCAAAAATGATTAAACTGTATTCAAGATTAGGGCATAAATTTTTTATACCAAACGTTGTAACTTAACGATTATTCGTCTTGCTTAGGTGAAAACTTTATTTTTCAAGAACAATCTTAATCGATTCAATAAGGTGAGTTATTTTTGCTTTTGCCTGCAGAGGCGTTGGCATTTTTACGATGATATAACCTAAGCGATCATCTGAGCTTGTCGGTGATTGTACCCAATCTCCAGGCTTTGCATCTATTTGGTAGCGAATAACAGCCGGGTCGTTTTGCAGTTGTGCAATATTTGTCAATTTTAATAATTGGCCCGAACTTGGCGCACAAATAAAGCCAATTGCGCAGCTTGCCGCTTTGGTTGATGTAAATGTTACTGGCATTGCTAATGCATTGCGGATGGCTTGCTCAAAGATATTGATTTGATAAGCGGTTGGGATAAGGTCGCTGCTAATGTTATCGCCACCTGGTCGGCCATTTACTTCGACAATTTTTGCGCCAGTTTCGGTATATTTTACTTCAACATGCGCAGGGCCGTTTCCAAACCCAATTGCACGCAACGCTTGAGCTGCCACCGCTATGATTTCTGGCTTTTTATCGCTTAAAATCGATGTCGGAAAGACGTGCATGGTTTCAACGAAATAGGGCAGTTGAGAGGTTCGTTTTTCGGTTACTTCGCGAAAGACTAACTCATTATTTTCAACAAAAAGCTCGACACTAAACTCGGGGCCGTCTAAGTACTCTTCAATCAAATAATCTTCGCGTACACGAAAGCCCATATAGCTTTGATGAAACGCCTGCATTTGGATAAAGGCTTTGGTTAGCGCTGCGCTGTCGCAAATAAAATACACGTGTTGGCTACTGGCTGTGTTGGTGGGTTTTAAAACCACAGGGTAGCCTATATGAGATGCAGCCTTAATCGACTCCTCTAAATTGCTAACAACGGCAAATTGAGCCGATGGAACACCGTGTTTAGCATAACATTGTCTGGCTAAATCTTTATTACGAACAAGCTTGGCGCTGGCAACACTCAGATATGGGATATCAAGTTTGGCAGCAACAATTGCAGTGTTGGTAATGGCGTAATCTGTGGCGGCTACAATCGCATCGATATGGCGGTGGCAACCGGTTTGAATAGCCTTAAAAATTTGTTCTGCATCGCGAATGTCACAAATCAAAATATCATCATAGAGCGTTTCATAACCGTACTTTTGCGGATGATGGCTATTGCTGGTAACAACGATGACATAGCAATCTAGTTTTTTGGCTTCTTTAACATAACTGACGCCATAAAAACTTGGCTCAATTAGAATAACCGTTTTCAGGCTCATTATAATTGTGCTCCCAATGGGTTATGGTTGCGTTTAGCTAATGCCAATTGAGTCAGAAGATACAATACCAATCCTACCGCCATAATTAGCCCCATGATGACGATTCCAACCATCGCGCCATGTCTGTCGATGTAAGAGCTAATAGAGAGCGAGAATATACATTGGCAGATTAGTGAAATGCCTAGCCAGACTGACATGGCTCGACCCATATATTCTTTTGCGACGATTTTCATTAGCATCGAGTTCATTAAAATTCGCAGTGATGAATTAGCCAGTCCGAGCAATAAACTACAAAGGTATAAGTTAAAAACCACTGAATTTTGGCTAAGAAAGAGAAGATCAACCGTCGCTAAAGCGAAGAAAAAGCCAATTAGCCGCACGGGTGTGAATTTGGTCGTCACCAACGAGATTAAAAATCCCGAAGCTAGTCCGCCAATGCCATATGACATATCGGCAAATCCGAAAGTGATGCTGTCTTTGTACAATGTGTGGCTAACGTAGTCAGGTAGGACGACGTTGTAGATCATGATAACGATGAGCGGGACGATAGAAACTAGTCCCAACATAAATATTAGTTTGTTTTTGTACAAGAAGGTAAAGCCCTGGCCAAGCGTCTGAAAGTAACTTTCTGTGTTTGTAGCGGTAATAGACTCGCGGTGATCAATCAGCTGAATCAATATGGCGCTTAATACAAACATACTGATATTAAGTATTAAGATGACGTTAAAGCTATAATATTTATAAAGAAACCCTGCGATGGCTGCGGCTAAAAACATCCCAACTTGCATACTAATTTCTAAAAGGGCATTGCCAGTGACATAGTTCGCTTCACTTAAGATCTCTTGCGTGAAGCTGCGAGATGTCGCGATATAGGTCGTCCAACCAATTCCGTTAATAACGGCCAGTGCGTATAAAAAGAAGATATTAAAATGGTAACTCTCTAGCAACGCCACAATGGCTAAAATGCCGATTGCTCGAAAGGTATGAGTCCAGAATATGAGCGTTTTGCGTGAGAATTTATCGGATAATACACCTGAAAATATTGATGCAATAAATCCTGCAATCACATAAACCGCGAGCATCATCCCAATCTGCTCGGTCGATTTAGTCTTCATCAGGACATACCAGTTGGCCCCGAGAGTGGCCATGCCAACACCAAAGCCACTGATGATATCCGACAGGAAAAACAGGCTGAATTTGCTATTTTTTAGTACCGAAAAGTTAACATCCATCGTTCATTCATTCTCAAATTATCGATTCTGTGAAAATTATTTAACCGACTGTTTTTTAAACGTGTTCATCACATTTAGTTCGATTTAAATGAATTTTATATAGAACTTTTATTTAGATAAATACCAATTTTGTGCATTGTTTATGTACTATATGTACACAATTAACGATCTTAGAGTCAGTGCCTAGCTATGGATCTGATGAAAAATATTGAAGCATTCACTCTCGCTGTGGATAAAGGTAGTTTCAGCCAAGCCGCCGATGTATTAGGGGTAACGCCAACGATGTTTAGCCGCTATATCCGAGAGCTTGAATATTCTCTGGGATATAAATTAATTAATCGAACGACTCGTAAGCAAGGGCTGACTCGCGCCGGTGAGTGCTATTACGCGTATTGCCTTAAGCTAATTGCAACTGCCAAAGAGGCAAAAGAGGCGTTGCATCATTTAGACGATGAGATAACGGGTAGCATTCGTATAAGTGCGCCAGTTGTTTTTGGCAACCGTATTTTAGCGCCGTTAGTTGCACAATTTTTGCTGCAATATCCTGGTGTGTATATCGATATGGATTTATCTGACCGACGGGTGGATTTAATTGAAGAAAACTATCAGATAGCCATTCGTATTGGTAATGTACTTGATGATGGTGTTGTCGCTATTGCTCTACCGTCGTATCAAATGGTTCTGGCTGCATCACCAAGTTATTTAAATCAACATGGTATTCCCACTCATCCTGATGATTTAACAGCGCATAATTGCATCTGTTTTTCACAGTGGCATGCCAGCCGGTTCTGGAAAATGAGTAACAATAGCAAAGAATACAGTGTCGATATTCGGCCTCGACTGGTCAGCAATTCAGGGGAAACGATTCGTCAAGCGGCTTTAAATGGGCTAGGCATTGCGCTTAATTCAACCTTAACACTTAAAGATGATATTAAAGCGGGTCGACTGATTCGAGTGCTAGCTGATTTTAAAGTTGCTTCTCGACCGATGCATTTATTACGCTTGCCGGGTAGCCATGTTTCCCCAGCAATCGATCTGTTTATTCAGATGCTGAAAACCTCTCTAGCGCCCAAGGTAGCGGTTTGAATTAAAAATTAATGCTATAACCGATATAAAATTCAAACTGAACATAGGCTATATCACCGATAGATTTTCATGAGCTGATTCGCTCTTTTGCCCTTATTTGTAAATAGCGATCATGGCGTTTGATGCAACTATACACTAACATCATTGCCACTTCTGCCATGGTTGGTGGCTAATTATACTAGTGCTTCTAGATGGATAATCAAAGGAAGTACCATGACATTATTTTCCAATCAGCCTGGTGATGATGGCCTGCCAGGTCAAGCGCGATTCCTTGCGATGCTGGCTGTCATGCTCACCACCACGATGAATGTTTTTGATGGTGCAATGGTCAATATTGCACTGCCGCAGATGGCTAATGCGTTGCATGTTTCGGTCTCTGATACGGTTTGGGTAGTAAATAGTTACTTACTCTCTGTTGCTATGTCTTTGGCTGTTTTTTCAGCTTTAGCGGTGCGGATTGGGTATCGTAAGCAGTTTTTGTTTGGACTAATTGTGTTTACACTCTCCTCCGCTGGATGTGCGTTATCAACATCTTTGCCTATGTTGGTTGTGATGCGTTTTATTCAGGGGATCGGTGGTTCTGCCACTTTGAGTATTGCACCAGCACTACTTCGACGAATCTTTCCCAGCCGCTTACTCGGTCAAATACTTGGGATTAATGCCTTATTGGTTGCTAGTTGTACGGCGATTGCGCCATTAATTAGCGGTTCGATATTAGTAACATTGAGTTGGTCATGGCTGTTTGTGATTAATCTGCCATTAGGTGTTGCGGCGATTTTTTTGTCAAAACAATTTTTACCTAAATCATCACTGTTAAATACGGGCAGTTTTGATAAAACCGGCGCAGTATTATCGGCGATTATGTTGGGGGCTGTTATTTTGTGTGCAAATGCCTTTTCAGGGCAAAACGGTATCGATACCTCAGCAGAATTCGTTTATATCGTCTTAGCGCTCGCCAGTGGTGTTGGTTTTGTTTATCGTCAGAGACGCGCAACTTCACCATTAATGCCACTTTCTATTTTCGCCAATATCCGATTCTCACTGTCTGCGAGCACCTCTTTAGTGTCGTTTATTGCACAAGGGATGACTTTTATTGCACTGCCGTTTTTGTTTGAAAGTATCTATGGCTATAGTTCTTTTATCTCTGCTTTACTGTTTTTACCTTGGCCGGTTGGCATCATTTTAATTGCGCCATTTGCTGGCAAACTCAGCGATAGGAAGAATCCTGCTGTGATTTCATCCCTCGGGTTATTGATCTTTGCCAGCGGTTTAGCGCTGTTAAGTACGTTAGGTGAGCAAGCTAATCTGGTGAGCATTGTTTGGCGCAGCTTTATCTGTGGCATCGGATTTGGCATGTTTCAAAGTCCTAATAACCGTGAGATGATGGCAAATGTTATTCATGAGCATAGCAGTTATGCCTCTGGTGTTTTGGCCATCATGCGAACCTTTGGTCAGTGTTTGGGTACGGCATTTATCGGGATTATCTTATCGAATATTTCATCTTTTGATGATGTTGCCACGCGGTTCGCTGTGGTGAGGGTTGGTTTGTTAATCGCTACTATCGCGGTCATCGTTGCTATGCTGGTGAGTGCAAGTCGCATTGAGTTTAAATGGCGTAAAAGAGCAAGCACTGAGCAAGTCTGATATCACTAAAATAAAAGAGCGGGATTACTCGTTGATTGAAATATTAAACACGTTACATAAACCTCATCAATAAAGTTTTCAGGGCGCATTAAAATAACCTATGACGCATCCGGATTTTAATTTATTAGCAGCGCTTGATGCGCTGTTATCTGAACAAAGTGTAGTGGGGGCCGCTAAGCACTTAAAGCTCAGCACTTCTGCCATGAGCCGCACTTTGGCTCGTTTACGCCAAGTCACCGGCGATCCGTTGCTGGTTCGTTCGGGTCGGCAAATGGTGTTAACGCCTTATGCCCAATCCATTCGTGAACGTACTCGACAAACCGTATTTGATGCATTGGATATTCTTACACCAGAGGTGAGTCAAGTCGATTTTACTACCCTTGAGCGCACGTTTGTTTTACGTGCAAACGAAGGATTTATTGATGCCTTTGCATCTTCGTTAATCATGCGAGTTGCCCAAGATGCACCTCATGTGCGTTTAAGCTTTATGCTAAAACCTGAAAAAAGTGCCGATGCCTTGCGAGAAGGGCGAACAGACTTAGAAATAGGTGTTTTAGGGAATAATCCGATGGGGCCCGAGATCCGAATTAAAGGGTTATTTCATGACCGATTTATTGGGGTGGTTCGCCGCTCTCATCCTTTAGCAAATGCAGAGCTGAGCCCGGAACGTTACACAACGTTTGGCCATATTGTTGCCTCTCGGCGAGGGGAATTTTCTGGGCCGGTCGATAAGCTGTTACAGCAGCAAGGATTATCTCGTCGGATAGTGGCTACTGTGCCGGGGTTTCCGGCAGCAATCAGTGTGGCAAAATCATCTGATTTGATTGCTTTAGTCCCTGCTTCTTTTTTAATTTCACAGCCGCTCAATGATGAGCCAGGAGCGGCTTTGTGGGCATTTGAACTGCCGGTTGCAACAGATTCAATTACGATTTCAATGATGTGGCATCCGCGTTTGCAAAATGATTCTGCGCATCGTTGGCTAAGAGATTTGGTGCAGGATGTTTGTCAAAAAGCGTTGGCTAAGCAAACTCTTTTTTCTAGTAAAGACGAAAATTTGTAAACTGCCAGTTAGATTTAAACTGGCAGTTTAACAGGGCAGGCAACGAATTAATCGTGCATTCCTATTCGCTGGCTTCATCAACAGCCAGTGACAGCATTAGAGCCTGCACTAAGCACATCGAGGCAACCTGCGAGCGAAATCCTTCCATCTGCGCTTCTTTTATTACAAAGCACACATCACTAAATGCCGCGAGTGGACTCACGATACTGTCCGTAATCGCAATCTGTTTGGCCCCACTTTTGGCCCCAAACGAGACTAAATCGACCACTTCTGGCGCATAGGGTGAGTAGCTAATTGCAACCACAACGTCATTGGATTGCACCATGCTTAACTGCTCTTGAAACATGCCACCTAAACCATCGATTAGAAAGACGCGGCGCTGCAGGTGACGCAGAGCATAGGTCATATACGAGGCAATACTAAATGAGCGGCGCAGTCCAATAATGTAAATATTATTGGCTTTATCTAAGATATCGACCGCTTTTTTAAGTTGCTCTTCATCGATTTGGTTAGAAAGCTGTTGCAGTGCCGCCTCGTTAACCATCGCGAAGTTTTTCAAGATCTCCATCGGTGTTTCAGGCACTGTATCCGAACCATTGGTTTGACGATAAAGGCGGACTCGTTCGGTGTAATTGACGGTATCTTCCATGAGATTTTGACGAAAGATTTGTTTCATTTCGTTAAAACCATCATAACCAAATGCGTCTGCAAAGCGGATCAATGTAGATGGAGGCACTTGTGCTTTTTCGGCAATTTCTGCAATTGTCTGAAAAGGGATGCTGTTACTATTATCGAGCACATACTGAGCGACCTGTTTCAGGCGTTTACTCAGTGAGTTGTAGCGCGATCTAATTTCTTCTTGCAACTGTGTAAGCTGAGATGTGTTAGTCATATATTTTTAATTTTTTAATTAATATTGCTATTTATATTAATCCAAATACTTAAGTCGTCCGTGAATTGGCGCTGAATTTACGCTCATCGAGTCGTTATAACGAGCGAAAATGCCAGTAATTGGCTCAAAGCACAGTTGCCATAGCTTAATATAAATAACTTTTAACGTGCAATTGAATTGGAATATTTTTTATAAAAATTCATAAAACGTGATATTTATTTCAATAGCGATACTCTGCCAGCATGAGTGCGCTGGCAGATTTCGCAATCAATTTCATCAAACCTAACTATCCACGTGATGATTGTGGGCGAACGCTGCGCCAATCATCAATGAGTTTTTCATAGTTGCGCTGCACATGCTCAATGAGCTGCTGATCGTCATATTCCCCTTGTAGCCATTTACGAGATGGCTGGCCAAAAATGGTTCGACCAACGGCAAAGCCTTTCACCCAAGGCATATCGGCGGCCTGAGCAAACCCTGCTTTAAGCTGTTCTTCTGGAGCATCCAGCCCCAACAGCACAATTCCTCGGCAATATGGGTCGTATTTTTCAATAATGGCACTAATGGTGACCCAGCTTTGGTGTGACAGCGAAGGCAGTTTCCACCAGTCGGGCTGAATGCCTAACTGATAAAAGTGCTCAACGATCTGCGCGTAGTATTTTTCATCTTTATCTTCGATGTCATCAGGCAGGATCATTTCGAGCAACAACTCATGACCTGATTGGCAACAAGCGTGGTAAACATCGGCAAGTAATGTTTCTTGTTCCTGTTTCATCTGCTCAGTATCAAGCGGATGGTAGAACGTCAAACATTTAACGATGTGTTCTTGTGGCCAACTGATCAGCTGAGAGCCAAGATTGCCATGCTCTAAGCTTAAAGGCCGAGAACTAGGTTGTTCAATCGGGCGTCCAATCCACCATCCTTGACCGGTGATTTCATTCAATGCAGCTTGGCCAAACGTGGTGTCGGCTAAAATCCCGCTTGAATGTTTGAGCCCTTTGGCTTCGGCAGTTTGTTTCGCTGCTTGCAATAACAGCGTTTTGAGCCGCGGAATGAGGGTTTCACTAACGCCAGCTTCTTGTGCCATATCTGTTAATTGACGACGATGATCAAAGGCAAAAATGCATAAGTCTTCATCCCATTGCTGTTTGCGGGTTGTTACCCGGTGCAGATGATTTAACCGAGCGTCTTTATCTGGCCGTGGCACGTCATGCTCACGCGAGAGATAATCATCTAGCTCAACTTTAGTCGGCATCGCGGGTGCACAGCCGTGACGAGAAACAACCAGAGCGCCGCAAGCATTCGCATAACGACAGCTTTGTTCCCAGCTTTCATCATTTAAATAGCCGCGTAATAGGCCAGACATAAAGGCATCACCAGCACCTAACACGTTGAGCACTTCGACTCTAACGCCACTATAGAGCGCTGTATCATTCCAACTATTGGGAATTTCACCTTCAAATACTGAGCAACCATCTGCGCCGCGTTTACAAACTAAGGTCGCATTGGTAAATTTGCGAACGTTTTTAAGAGCAACCAATGTATCCGTGCTGCCGCCAGCGATATTAAACTCTTCTTCAGTACCGACAATTAAGTCAAAGTTATCCAATACTTCCTGAAGGGATTCGGTCACCTCTTGTGATTCGACATAACGTGTTTCGCCATCACCTAATGATGTTAATCCCCAAAGAACAGGGCGATAGTCGATATCAAGCGCACGTTTGAGGCCATGTTTTTTAGCCAGTTTTAACGCTTTGAGTACCGCTTTACGAGTATTCGGGTGAGAAAGGTGAGTCCCTGTCACGGCAACCGCGCGTGATGATGCAATGTATGGTTCACTTATATCATCTTCACAAAGAGCCATATCAGCACAGTTATCACGATAAAAGATAAGCGGGAAAGTATCTTGGTCTTTAATCCCTAGCACCACCATTCCGGTGAGCCGTTCTTTATCGGTAATTAAATACTGCGTATCACAACCGACCCGGGTCAGCTCTTCGCGCAAAAAACGACCCATGTGTTCATCACCCACGCGAGCCAGCATCCCTGATTTCAACCCTTGAATAGCTGTGCCATAGGCAACGTTACCTGATGACCCACCAAGATATTTAGAAAACGAGCTAACATCTTCCAGTCGCGATCCAATTTGCTGACTATATAAGTCTAGAGCGATACGACCTATGCATATCACATCTAGTTTTTTGGCCACCTCATTCATTTTGTTCTTCCTCATTTGGTGAAACTATTAGCTGAATTATTAAAAATAAAAATTTCATTTTCAACTATTTTAAAATAATTAATGTCTTATTATAAGGATGCTGATGTCAAAAATGATATTTGGATCACGTTTAAAGAGCTTTTTGAAAGATGCTTAAAAAAGCTATTTCGTATTAAAAAATAAAATAATTTCAATATCTTATTATGTTTTTTGCAATTATTTGTAGTTTTCCAAATTGAAAAATGAAATTTCCTTGTAAATTTATGATCTAGATCTCTTTGTGAAATATTTGTTCTGTTTTATATTTAAATGAAAATACAGGCGAGTATTCTCTTCGTCATGAAATTCGTAACCTTAGGAAGATAGATGATGAACACTGTCAGATTAACCGTTGCTCAGGCATTGGTGCGCTTTTTAGATAACCAGTATCTTGAGGTTGATGGTCAAGAAATTAAATTTGTGAAAGGAATTTTTGGCATTTTTGGCCATGGTAATGTTGTCGGCCTAGGGCAGGCATTAGAAGAAAATAGTGGTTCTTTGGAAATTCATCAGGGCCGTAATGAACAAGGGATGACGCATGCTGCGGTCGGTTTTGCTAAACAGTCGCTGCGCCAACAAATTTTTGCCTGCACATCATCAATTGGCCCTGGCGCTGCTAATATGATTACCGCTGCTGCAACGGCCACTGCCAACTGTATTCCGGTGCTGCTCTTGCCTGGTGATACATACGCAACTCGCCAACCTGATCCAGTGCTGCAACAGATTGAACAGAGTAACAACCTGTCGATTAGTACGAACGATGCGTTTAAAGCAGTGAGCCGCTACTGGGACCGTATTACTCGTCCAGAACAACTGATGAGTGCTTGTATTAGCGCTATGCGAGTGCTTACTGACCCTGCGCAAACCGGGGCAGTTACGCTAGCTTTACCGCAAGATGTGCAAGGCGAAGCCTATGATTACCCTGATTACTTTTTCCAGCGCCGTGTTTATCGTCTAGAACGTCAAGAACCGACTCAGGCGATGTTGGCCCAAGCGGTTGAACTGATTAAATCTAAATCAAACCCGATGATTATCTGCGGTGGTGGCCTTAAATATTCGCAAGCGGCTGAATCACTCAAACAATTTGCCAAAGCATTTCAAATTCCATTTGCGGAAACTCAAGCTGGTAAAGGGACTGTAGAATCTAGCTATGAGCTTAATGTCGGTGGGATTGGTGAAACAGGGTGTTTGGCGGCTAACATCTTAGCTAAAAAAGCAGACTTAATTATTGGCGTCGGGACTCGTTACACCGACTTCACCACTTCTTCGAAATGGTTGTTCCAAAATCCAGATGTGAGCTTTTTAAATATCAATATCAACCGTTTTGATGCCTTTAAACTCGATGGTGTGCAGATGGTTGCGGATGCCAAAGCGACCCTCGATGCACTCTATCCATTGGTCAAAGCTCAGAATTATCATGCTCAATGGGGTGATGAAATTGCCGATGTGCGTCGCAAATATGAAGATGAACGCAAACGGCTTTATCAAATTGAGTTCAATGAAAAAGATTTTGTGCCTGAAATCGATGATCATCTGCCACGAGAAAAAGTTTATGCAGAGTTTAAAGCGCTAACCGATTCTGTTTTAACCCAGACTCGCGCACTTGGCATCGTCAATCGGTTGCTGCCAGAGAACGGCATTATTGTCGGAGCTTCAGGAAGTTTACCGGGTGATTTGCAACGTATTTGGAATGCGCCAACAGCAGGAAGCTATCACGTTGAATATGGCTACTCGTGCATGGGGTATGAAGTCAACGCCTCGCTTGGGGTGAAAATGGCTCAGCCTGATCACGAAGTATTCACCATGGTTGGTGATGGCTCATTTATGATGCTGCACTCAGAGTTGGTGTCATCGATTCAAGAACATCTAAAAATCAACGTTATCGTTTTTGACAACATGGCCAATGGTTGTATCAACAACCTCGAAATGGAACATGGCATGGATAGCTTCTATACCGAATTCCGTTTTCGTGGTGAACGTAAAGACCGGCTTGATGGCGGCTTGGTGCCAGTTGATTATGCAAAAGTTGCCGAAGGTTATGGCTGTAAAACATACCGCGTCGCAACTGCTGAGCAGCTTGAAGCGGCTATCAAAGATGCGCTTACCCAAGATCGCTCAACTCTGATTGATGTGAAAGTTCTGCCAAAAACAATGGTTCACAAATACTTTAGCTGGTGGCGCGTTGGGGTAGCTCAAGTGTCTGAAAAAGAAAGTATTCAAAAAACAGCTGAATGGGTAAACGAAAAATTATCACAAGCCCGTCAGTATTAACCAGCAGGAGTTCGTCACTGCGTAAGAAATTGAGGAGACCCTGAATGAAAATTGCCTTTGATGTGGATGTTATTCGCCCTTTAGGGATCACTGGGATGATTCATAAAGTTGCTGATTGGGGATATAAGTATATAGAGCAATCGCCGCATCCTCAGATTAACCCTTTTTATAAACATCCTAAAGCAGGTAAGGATGTTATGGATGAGTATAAACGCGCGTTAAAAGAAACAGGCGTTGAAGTCTCATCTTTCATTGTCGTGTATCGCTGGTCAGGGCCTGATGAAGAGCGTCGTCAGGCTGCGGTTCGCAACTGGAAACGAATGATCGAAATTGCCGTTGATTTGGGCGTGCAAGTGATCAATACCGAGCTCTCAGGGGACCCGAATCAGAGCGAAATATGCGAAGAGATGTGGTACAAATCGATGGAAGAAATTCTGCCGATTATTGAACGCGAAGGCATTCGGGTTGAAATCCAATCTCACCCTTGGGATTTTTGCGAAATCAATAATGACACCGTCGATTTAGTGGCATCGCTTTATAGTGATAACGTGAAGTATTTATACAGCGCTCCGCACACCTTTTATTATGACCAAGGCAAAGGTGATGTCAGCTCAATGCTTAAATATGCAGGATCTGAGTTATCGCATGTGTTAATTGGCGATACAATGAATCACACCAAACCGAATCGCTATATCGTTAACCCACCAGGGGTTGATGCCGTTGTGCACCAGCATACGGCGATTGGCGAAGGCGAAGTTGATTTTGATGGCATTTTCCAAAGCCTACGGGATATGGGATTTGCCCATCGGGAATTTAAAGTCGGTGGTGAGAGCATTATCACGCCAGCGTTATTTGGGTTCCCAGAAAAAATGGATGTTCAAGCGGTACAAACTCGGGAACGTATCGAAAAAGAACTTTATAGATAGTAATCATAGGTGGTTTCAGGGCTTCGTCTGAAGCCCTTTTTTTAGTAATGGACAGAGTATGATTTCAGCACGAAAAGCAGAGTTATTACTATTGCTTACGACTTTTATCGCCGGATGGGGATGGATATTTTCTAAAGAAGCTTCGCAAGGGATGCCAATTTTCTATTTTTTAGGAATTCGCTTTAGCTTCGCTGCTTTATTAATTGCGCTGATTAATATGAAATCATTCACCAAAGTTACCCGTAAAAATTTAAAAGGTTTAACCATTAGTGGCACATTGCAAGGCATTTCAATTATTGCTTGGATGTATGCCGTTAAAGTATCAACAACACTAGGAGAGGGCGCATTTATTATGAGCCTCTCGATGTTGTTTGTTCCTGTATTAGCAAGATTTTTATTTAAAAATAAAATATTAAAAGTATTTTGGATCTCATTGCCAATTGCTGTTGTAGGGCTTTTTTGTCTGACAGCAAGCACTTCAATGAAAATTACTTATAGTCAGGTTTGGTTTTTAATCGCAGCGTTTTTACAATCACTTTATTTTTGCTCTAATGCCTTTTATGCAGAAAAAATACCAACGATTCCGTTAACATCGGTGCAGTTATTATTCACCGGGGTGATTTCGCTATTGCTTGCTTTTAAATTTGAGATCTGGCCTGAGACGGTTACCGCAGTTACCTGGGGTTGGGTTGTCGCAAGTATTTGTATTGCCACTAGTTTAAGGTTTTATATTCAGCTGACTGGGCAGCGTTTTTGTTCGGCCTCTAATGCTGCCATTATTATGGTAATGGAGCCAGTTTTTACCTTTATCATTTCAGGCTATTGGTATCACGAAGAATTGTCTGTGCATAAGGTTATTGGCTGCATTCTTATTTTACTGGCTTTAATCATTTATCAAATCAAGAAAATAGAACATCGAAAATTATCTCGTAAATTAAATAGAGATATTCCGCAAGTCAAAGTTTAGGTTTATAACGTTTCAACACGTGTATATGTCGAGGAGTTTATGGAAAATAAAAACTTTAAGGTCGCCTTAATTGGATATGGTTTTTCAGGTAAGAATATCCATTCAAATCTGATCATGAATACTCCAGGTCTTGATTTAGAACTTATCTGCGATAGTGTTATTCAAAAATCAGAAAAATATCCATCGGTGCAATTTACAACTCAAGTTGATGATATATTTAATAACGCTGCAATTGATTTAGTCGTTGTTGCTACCCCAAATGCTAGCCATTTTGCATTAGCTAAAGCGGCATTACTCGCCGGTAAAAATGTAATTGTTGATAAACCATTGACGATTACCTTAGCTGAAGCAACTGAGCTTGTCGAAGTAGCTAAACAGCAAAATAAACTGTTGTGCACATTCCAAAATCGCCGTTTTGATAGTGACTTTTTAACCGTGCAAAAAGTACTTGCAGAAGGCGCTATTGGGCAGCTGCGCTATTTCGAGTCGAACTACACCTTCTTTTTCCCTGATGTTGGGGATGGCTGGCGTGAAAAAACAGGTCAGGCGGGAACTGGGGTTTGGTATGATCTTGGCGCGCATGTTATCGATCAGATGGTGCTGCAATTTGGCGAACCTCTAGATGGTTATGTGAACTTTGCCTGTCAGAGAGAAAATGCCGGATGTCCTGACTTTTTCAAAGCGCTGTATATCTATCCTGATTTTCGAGTCGGTTTGCAGGGAAATTTATTATGTCCTGCTAAATCACCGCGGTTTCATTTAAATGGCACGAAAGGTAGCTATGTGAAACATGGTGTTGAACAACAAGAAAGCCGACTGATAGCAGGCGTCGTTCCTGGTTCTAAAGATTGGGGTAAAGATCCCAATGATGGTGTACTGACGACTTATGAAAACGGTCAGCTAACTGAAAATGTTTATCCAAGTGTGGATGGTAACTATCTGGAATACTATCGCCAATTGCGCGAGGCGTTAAAAGGTAACCAACAGCCACCGGTTAGCTTTGAGCAGATGCTCGCGACGACGCGGGTGATTGAAAACACCAAACGCATCGGGTAAGTTGATTGAAAGGGCTTGGATAAGCCCTTTGATTTTTAATCAATTTAGGCTTTTTGAGCAGGTTGCAAAGCATGGAATTAACCAATCAGCGGGTATTTATCTTCGGTGGTACATCGGGCTTTGGTTATGCGCTGGCAAGAGCTGTTCTTGCTCAAGGAGCGAGAGTCATCATCACCGGCCGCAGTAAAGACAGGCTCAATCAGGCGCTTGATTCGCTAGCGCCAAAAGGCCAAGTGCAAGGATTTATAGCCGATACTGCTGATCGCAGCGAGATTGAAGAGCTTTTTGCCAAGCTTGGACAATTTGACCATTTTGTGTCACTGGCGGGGGGATTTACTCCGGGAAGCTTTTTAACCGGTCCCGAAGCTGATGTGCGCGCTGCTGTGGATGAGAAACTTTTCGTTAATATGATTTTAGCGCGCCTTTGTGCGCCGCATCTATCCTCTGGGGGTAGCATTGTGTTTACCGCTGGCGCTGATGGCACGCCAGTTGAAGCAGCTGGCGCTTATGTAGGTAATGCCGCAATTCGAACCCTGGTACAAGGATTAGCCGCAGAGCTTGCCCCCGGGATTCGCGTGAATGCCGTAGCGCCAATTTGGACGCCAACTGGTTTGTGGCGAGATTTACCCAAAGCACAGGTGGCTCAAATGCGTGAGCATCTAACTCAAACGATTCCATTAAAGCGGGTTGCAACAGTTGATGAAGTCGCTGATGCTTATTGTTTTTTAATGAAAAATACGTTTATGACGGGTCAAACAATAAATATTGACGGTGGTTTGAGTATTCCAAGATAGTTAGCGCAAGTCGCTTTTCGAAATGAGAAATGGTGCAGTCACATTACTTGGAGCTGCAAAGGTGGCCGCTCCAAGCAAATTGAATTAAGTTTTATGAATTTGATTGATCAAATGATAATTTGTGATAACCGCGTAAGCGATAATTGAGCAGAGAAAACAGCCAACAAGCGATCATAATCCCAACAATCCAAAATCCGATATTACCCAGATGCTCGTTAGCGCTTTCAATCCATTGGCTAAAATCGGAATGCCAATTGCCTTTATCAGCCAAAATTCCCAATGCTTCAAAGCCGCCAATAACCAATGCAATAACCAACGAGGATGCGGTGATCGTCAGGTTATAATAGAGCTTGCGAAATGGCTGTTCGAAAGCCCAACCATAGGCTTTGACCATAATGACGTTATCAACTGAATCGATAAATGCCATTCCTGCAGCAAATAGAGCAGGGAAGATTAAAATTGAGCTGATAGGCAAACCGTTAGAAGAACTCGCCGCCGAGATAGCCAATAAACCAACCTCAGTTGCCGTATCAAACCCGAGCCCAAATAAAAACCCAACGAGATACATTTGCCAGCTGTGATTGATAAAGCGGAACAGGCGGCGATAGAGCCATGTCATCAGGCCGCCACCGAGCGGTTCGCTAACTGATGCGTGCATCACTTGATGATTGCCTTGTTTGACTTGGCGGAATTTTTTCCAAATATCTTTAAAAATTAAAAAGTTGATGAAGGCAAGGATCAATAAAAATAAGGCTGAAACAGAGGTGCCAATTGTGCCACCTACATCCTGAAACCAACTGAGCTTGCTATTAAACTCACTGGTTGCTATGCCTACTAAAATTGATGCCAGAACAACAACGGTTGAATGCCCTAAAGAGAAAAAAGCTCCAACAGCCACAGGCTCTTTATTTTGCTGCATCATTTTTCGAGTGACATTATCAATAGCGGCAATATGGTCGGCATCGACGGCGTGACGTAATCCATATGTCCAAGCCAGCAAAGCTGTTCCGATTAAAGCGGGGTGGTGCTTAAATGCAATAAATGCCCAAATCCAGATAACTAAATTTAAAACTCCCAGACCACCTAACAGTAGCAGTCCCTTGGTTCGTATTGAAACTGTGTGTGACACAATAACGACCTCTTGTTGATAACGACGCTGAAACGATTTCATCCATGGGAAAGTTGCTTATCCAGATTTGGATAAAAAACTGTTCGTTTCAGTAAAATGGCTAAAAAAATATACCCTTTTAGTGAGAAGATGACTACAGAAAAGTATGCACTTTTTAAAAAAAAGTATGATTTAAGTCATTCAATCCAGATTTGCTCTTCAGATGAAGTTAGGTGAGAGAGAATTGATTGTAGGGAAAGTCGAGGGGAAAAAAGGACAAGGTTGGTGAATGTTTTTATGTTTTTTCACTTTTGCATTAATTTTTTTGACAATTCAGTCATTATGAAATTATTTCATTGAAAACAGTGACTAACCTATCGGTTTTAGATTTTAAAAATAGTAACATCAGTAACGCTTGTTACATATATTTTGTTTGTCTTGCTGATGACAATGCCCGGCCTAATCCATGCCGGGCTTTTTTTATGGTTTACACAATGATTCAGTCACACTTATCAAACAGATGCTACAACTTCAGATAATGTAACAGGCTCATGTTTTGGTGAGCTTTGATTGATTTAAAAGAAGTAGCGCATCCCTAACATGATCTGCTGGGTACGATAATTCATTTCATAAGAGCTATAAGTGGTTGAACCCGATGTTGTGCTTTTAGCTTTTACTTTTCCGTAATCGTTATAAGCATAAGATAAGTCTAATACGATATGTTTTGTGGCGGCGTAAGTGACGCCTAATTTTGTTTGCCATGCAAAATCGGTATGTGTATCGGCGTTATCTAAACTGACGACCCCTGCGCTGACATTATCCTCGTTAGCGCTTAAATCGCTTAATTTATTTCGACTAACCCCCACACCAAGACCAACATAAGGGTGGAACAACCAATCATCTTGGTTAAAGTAACTTGCTAAATCGATTTGACCTGAGAGCATCAAAGTTGTGCTTTTTATATGTTGATGACTCTGTTCGCTATAAGAGGTGCCATTAATAATGAAGGTATCACCTTGAGCTTTGAGTTTCGCATTATAATTTAACGATAGTTCGGTCGTTAACCATGATAGTTCGGGATAGCGATAACCGATAGCTAGTTGATAACTATCGCTATGTTTGAAGTCCAGGCTGTCTTTGGCATTTAATGTCGAGCTTGATGTCGCAGCTATGTTGAAGTTATCATTTTTGCCATAACTTTGGCCAATTCCTAATTTGGCATAGAACCCTGTCGGCATCGTTGCCGCTGATGTACTTGCTGATAAAAAGATGAGGCTACTAATCAGTAATCTATTATTCACTATTATTAAATTCCTTTTGCTGAAAATATTAAGTGCTCATCCAATGATAAGGTTAGTTCTGATAAGTATTTGTGACCGAGCTATCTTATTGATAAAAATAAAAATTAACTAATTAGTACTAATGATTTATATCTCAAATCAATATCTTTGATTTTTTATCGCAACGAGTGAATATCCACTTGCTTTTGATTCAATACCAAGTGTGATTTTTAGACTAAATGCAGCTTAGTGAAGGTGTAAGGAAACCATCAGCTATTCAAAATATGTCAGGGGGCTTTTGCTCTTTTGCTATTCAGTTTTGTTCAATTTTAAAACCGTTTGAGTGTGATGTGGTTTGTATGGTCTATCTCACTGAATAATTTAGCAATTTTATAGAATACTCATCTTTAAACGTTGAATTAAATAGGGTGGGGTTATCAATTGGCGAATTAAAAACGAAACTGCAGTTAAACTCCCATGTATGTCTTTTGGACGGGGAAATTTAAGGTTTTTTCATGATTTGAACTAGTATGAAACAAGGCCCTGTTCATTACGGAATTTTTCATGTTTTTCAATAAACGTTCAGATAAATCTAAGTCTGACACTCCTATTGTAAACCGCGATAGCCAAATTATAGATTCCATTCAAAAATATGTGGCGACCATCGAGTTTGATATTGATGGTAATGTTGTTGATGCCAATGACCTTTTTCTCTCAGCGATGGGATATACGTTAGATGAAATCAAAGGCAAGCACCATCGCATGTTCTGTTCCCAAAAAGATGCTAATAGCGCAGCATATCGCCAGCACTGGCAAGATTTAGCTAGAGGACTCAAAAAAGAAGGTACATTTTATCGATATAAAAAGGATGGTTCGTTAATCATTATTGAGGCGACTTATTTCCCAATTTTTGAAGGAAATAAAGTTACAGGATTTATGAAAATCGCATCTGATGTGACAAGTCAGCATGTCGAATCTCAGCGCATTGCCGATGCATTTACAGCATTGAATAAAACCTACGCGGTCATTGAATTTACCAATGATGGTACGGTGACCTTTGCTAATAATAACTTTTTAAATACGCTTGGATATACTGCTGACGAGGTTGTTGGTAAACATCATCGAATGTTTTGCTTTGATGAATTTTACGAGCAACATCCAGATTTCTGGCAGCAATTAGCTAAGTCTCGCGCCTACTCTGGGCGTTTTCGGCGTAAATCAAAATATGGTGATGAAGTATGGATACAAGCTTCTTATTGCCCAGTTCTGAATACAGACGGAGAGGTTTATCGTATTGTGAAATTTGCCGTGGATATTACCGAAGACGTTCACCACGAGCAAATTGTGAGGGATGCCGCTAATATCGCTTATAGTACGGCGGTTGAAACTGCTCAGGTCGCCGATCAAGGGAATGATAATTTGCAGCGCTGTGTCCAATTGGCTGACTATATGGATGAAACAGTCATATCAGCAATTGAGAAACTTAATCAGTTGGTTACGTTGTCTGATGATGTTTCAAACATCGTTAATACGATTAGTAGCATTGCCGAGCAAACCAATTTGCTGGCGCTAAACGCGGCGATTGAAGCTGCGCGCGCTGGCGAGCAGGGGCGTGGTTTTGCGGTTGTTGCTGATGAAGTCCGCCACCTTGCCTCTCGGACTTCTGGCTCAACGGAAAGCATTAATAAAGTTGTTCAGCAGAACTTGAAATTGACCAATGAGATTGTTGAAACCATTCGAGGCCTCTCATCGGTTGCCTCTGATACGAATGATAAAATTGATGAGGTTTCAGCCATTATGAATGAAATTCACAAAGGCGCTGACGATGTCTCTAGAGCGGTTGAAAACCTGAAACTCAACAATGGTTAAGCAGATTAGAATCTGTTAAGAGCTCGCAGCAACAACCATCTTCAAGAGTGGCTAATTCACTGTATTGGATTTGATATGAACGTACTGATTTTTTGACTGCAATATGTCGGCAATATTGATTTCAATCCAGTTGACTAATTCTGCCACTCGTTTGCCAACCTCTATGCCGTGCTCAGTCAGTTGATATTCAACATGAGGCGGGATCACTGGGTGAGCAATGCGCAATACAAATCCATCCGCTTCTAATGACTGCAGCGTTTGAGCCAGCATCTTTTCGCTGATCCCTGTTATTTTTTTCCTTAATTCACTAAACCGATGTGTTCCATCCAATAAAGAGAAGAGGATCAATACTCCCCAACGGCTCGTTACATCTTGTAGCACCGCGCGTGATGGGCATTCTTTAGCAAGTACGTTACCGCGACTTAATTTATCGGTTAATGACGCTCTTATATCTTCGCTCATGAGTCTTTCCTATTTTTTTATTTAATACTTACCAAAAAGTGCGTACTTACAAATAGTAAGTATATATGGCAAGCTGAATGAAATCGAGCTTATTTTAAGCAAACCAAGGAGAACAATATGATTGCAGTGACAGGCGCGACAGGTCAGTTAGGTCAATTAGTGATTAAATATTTACTTCAAAGAGCACCGTCAGAAAAATTAGTGGCATTGGCTCGAGACCTTGATAAAGCACAATCTTTAATCGGTTCGGGAGTCGAAATTCGCCAGGCTGATTATTCACAACCTAGTTCGTTAGTAGCTGCGCTAAAAGGCGTGACGAAACTTTTGCTTATTTCATCAAGCGAGGTGGGGCAGCGCTTTGTGCAACACAAAAATGTCATTGATGCAGCCAAAGAAGCTGGCGTAGAGCTCATTGCATACACTAGCTTATTGCATGCTGATACATCACCATTAATGTTAGCCGCAGAGCATGTAGAAACCGAAGCATATTTAAAACAAGCCAATATCCCGCATGTGTTGCTGCGCAACGGATGGTATAGCGAGAACTACTTGGCAAGTCTTGCGCCTTCGCTTGCTAACGGCGGATTTATTGGATGTGCTAAGGATGGCAAGATTAGTTCAGCCGCTCGTGAAGATTATGCTCAAGCTGGCGCAGCCGTTCTGACTAGCGAGCAATCCCAAGGCGGTAAAATTTATGAACTCGCTGGAGATGAAAGTTATACGCTGACCGATTTGTGTGAAATTATCAGTGAAGAATCGGGTCAAAAAATTCCATATATCAATCTGCCAGAAAGTGATTTTGTCAAAGCGCTTGAATCGGCCGGAATTCCAAGACCCTTTGCAGTTGTGTTAGCCGATTCAGATAAAGGAGCATCAAAAGGCGGTTTATTTGATGATAGCCATGACTTAAGCAAATTAATCGGTCATCCAACTCGCTCATTGCGTGAGATGATAAAAGCGAGCCTTTAAATCACTCTGTTTTTGCCAGAACAACGAGCAATGGCTTATTCAACGGCTGGCGAATGCAAAGGCCTAGGTATTGAGCTGGATAGGGAAATGCATGATGAGGCGAAGTCTGATATTAAATGAAATGATTTTCAAATGAGAAGATTAAATAAATGTAAATATCAAGATATATCGTAGAAAGTGTCGTTTTGAGATGCTAGTGTTAATTCGAATTAATCATAGAATAGCTTCATTTTTTGTCCCTAAGCCCGGTTACTCAATGCCGGGCCTTTTTTATTTCATTTGTTCATCCAAAATCGTATTGGCTAAGAGATAGTTAAAATCGTTGCGATTTGCTTACCTTTCTAAATTCCAACTCAACGCCTTTAAGCACATCTACATCTCGAACAGGTTTAGCTGCTGACAATGGCTAAACGATGATTCTCACGCTAACTTTTTACATCTGCAGCCGTGATGATAGCCGAGTAAGAGAGTGGTTGGGGCGAGTACATCTATGGCTTACATAACGAACATGAAATGATTGCATGTGAAAAGTGCGATATATCATAGCCAACCTTCATTATGAATAGTATTATCAATAACGCTTGTTACACATATTTTTGCTTGTCTTGCTTATGACAACACCCGGCATGATCCATGCCGGGTTTTTTATTTATTCGAGTCGGATTAGACAAGTGGAAGGCACAAAAATAATTGCGGATAACTGCTCAGGGCCAAGAGATTTGCCCAATGGCGAATGGGTCCTTCTGAGGGCTAAAAACCTGCATACGCAGCCACATCGCGCGATAAAAAAATTTTTAGCCCCCTAAGTCACCACCAACAGCAGAGCCAAAAGAGGCAAAATGGTGGTTGAGGTAGGAGAACGTGACGTGTCACACAATCTAGAATCCCCCTCCCATTGTGATTAAAAAATATAACCCATTCCCTTTAAAACTTAATTTTTTGTAGTATAATTCGGTTTAACTAAAGTTGATATGTGAGGAATGGTTAATGGCAAGTGTTAACGCGCAGCTTATGGGGTTCATTGCGAAGAATATTGAATGTAGCTTCTTTGAGCGTATCCGCGAACAGATCTATATTCGTTATGGTATTGCTGAAAACTTCCTCACAGAACAAATTACCCATACTCCAAAAGGTCGGTTAAGACCGCAAATGCTGCGTTATCTTACTGATGAAGTTTTAGCTGAAGTAGGCGGAGAAGTTCGTCAGACTAGACCGCTAGGAGAACATTATTTAGTTTCGGAGCACGAAAATATTGTTATTTCCCACGTGGCAGTAAAGGCTAATGGACGTGTCCGAGCAGCAGCGCATCGAAAACTCCTCGCTATGGGAAATACAATTTTAGAACCATATACTCCAGATATGTTTCGTGATGACAATGAAGATATACGTGGCAAACTGCATGTTGTAATCATTGTAAGTCAGCCTGAGTCCCAAGCAGCACAGCAAGGAGTCCCCCAAGGAATTTTTATAGCTGTTCCATTTTCCGATTGGTCGGGATACCATGCGTGGCTTTCAATTGACGAGATGATTGAACAGTATCAATCAGAAGATGTTCAAGAAGCAGACACTGCATGGCCTGTCTTGAAAATTGCGCTTCAGGAACAAGAACATAAACAAGGTAACGGTGAATAATGAAAACGGGTGTGGGTGGATTTCAACCGCAGCGATTGACGCAAGCTAGAGAAGCTTTAGGACTGACCAAGGTTGCATTAGCGACTTTGGTGAATGTTTCTAGTGCGACGGTGACGCAGTGGGAAAGTGGTAAGCAAAACCCGCAAGAGGATAAATTACAGGCTCTAGCATCTGCGTTAGGGCAAGCATCTCATTGGTTTTTAAAACCCGTTCATGAGTCCGTAAACGGAGCTTATTTTTATCGAGCTCTTTCTGCTGCGACAAAAGGTGGTCGTACAGTCACAAAAACTAAGCTTAATTGGATTATTGAACTGAGCCAAAGCTTAGAAAAATTTGTTGATTGGCCAAAATATAAATTGCCAGCATTAGACAAACCCTTTACATCTATTTCTGATGAAGAAATCGAAGAAATGGCGTTAGAGTATCGGAATGTAGCTGGTTTAGGTTCCGGACCAATTAAGGATTTAATGCTTTCAGCTGAAAGTTCGGGTGTTATTTGTGCACGAAGTGAAATAGGCTACGATAAACTGGATGGATTATCGAATTGGAACTTTGATGATCAACGAGCTTATATTTTATTAGCCTCAGATAAAGATAATGGGATTCGTAGCCGTTTCGATTTAGCGCACGAGATAGGTCATATGGTACTTCATCGTTCTATGCCTGTTGAGAAATTAACGATTCAAAATCATAAGGAAATAGAAAGACAAGCTAATTTGTTTGCAAGTAGCTTATTATTACCAGAATCGGGTTTTGCTAAAGAGTTAAACTCACCAACATTAGAAACATTTCTAACACTAAAACCAAGATGGAAAGTTTCAATGGCTGCAATGATTTTTAGAGCGCATTCATTAGGTATTTTGACGGATCTTCAATACTCTAATTTGTACAAAAATCTATCCGCTAAAGGGTGGCGATCAAAAGAGCCATACGATGAGCAAGTGCGACCAGAAAAACCAAAACTACTTCATCGAGCTGTAGATATGCTTGTGAATGCAGGGATGAGTAAAGCTGATTTGCTTGAAATACTGGGGTTACAGGAATCGATGATTGAAGAGTTCGCAGATTTGCCAAAAGGATTCTTTAGTGACAATATTGATGTAGATAACTTGCTTGCATTCAAGAAAATCAATATGGAAAGTAATCAATCCAATAAATTCATTGGAAATAATATATATAAATTCGAACGATGAATATATATTACGAGTGTGTGATAATGCACACTCGTTAATACTATCTATTTATTTTTTATTTCTCCTTTTTTATATTTTTCATACAAAAAATAATTATATAATATATTATTTCAACAACCAATGGATGGCCTTTTAATAAAAATATAGAGATAAATATATGTGGTATGAAAATATGAATTATCAAAAATACTATTAAACCTACTATTAACCCTATTATTAACTTAAACGACATTAGCCCTCGTTAAGTCAATTAGAGTCAAAGTTTTAACTTTATTTAAATGGAATTTTCCATCCATTGTTGCTTGCTCAGCTATATGCTACTAAACCTAAAAATATTTCTGATAATTATCTGAATAATCAGAATCGTTTTATCGCTGGCAAGCATTACTTTAAGTTAACTCATTCTGAATTAAGAAATTTTAAGAACAGACCCGATTCTATCGGGTTAGTTAAAAAACATGCTCGTAGCGTGATCCTATGGACGGAGCGTGGCGCTGCAAGACACGCAAAAATGCTTGAAACCAATCAAGCGTGGGATGTGTTCGAAAAGCTGGAAGATTATTACTTTAGTCGGCAAGCTAAATCAGATGTGAGTGTTCAAACTCGCCAATGTACCGCCGAACAACTAACCCCACTGCGCCAAACCGCCGAACGACTGATTACCACGGGCGTGGCCAACATCTATCCGGATATCTGGAAACTCGTTCATCAACACTTCGATGTTCAACACATCAACCAACTATTGCCAGAGCAAGTGAGTGAAGCAATCGATTATCTCGATGTCATAGAAGGGGAGTTTATCGGCAAACAGGCCGCACTGGCCGCGCCAAAACCAATCTGAACTTTCCCATGAGTTGGTGGAAACAACACCAAAGAATACTTCAGGCGAGGGGACTCAAACAAATCAATATCAACAATCAATCAGTAGGACTTCTCCACAAAACTACACTATAGCAATATCTGCGATTTCTCCTCAGCAATTTCTGAACTACTCATCGAACTTGAAAAAGCTGGCTTCAACGTCCAAGCCGCCCGCTTCGAAATCCAAGCACATCGCCATCACTTAGAAATGACCGAGCAAAAGCTAGAAAACTTAGCCAAACTCACAAAAAACTACACCCGCGAAGCCCCGCACTGCCTAGTGCTATCATAACCACTTCCGCTTTTTCCTCCAAAATGAGGAAAATCATGTGTTCAATGCTTGGCTAATCGTCCAATCGTTTAAACGCTTTTTGATATACTTCGCTTCGTTCGCGTTTGCCTACGGCCAGAACGGTGATGACAATGATGTCATCCTGAACTTCATAAACAAGTCGATATCCCGATTGACGGAGTTTAATTTTATATAAACTTTCTGCGCCGGAAAGCTTTGCTGATGGCACTCGCGGCTGAATCAGGCGCTCTGAAAGTTTCTTTTTAAACTGCAGCTGAACCGTTGCCCCGAGCTTTTCCCATTCTTTGAGAGCACTTTTCTTAAATTCGAGTTTATAAGTCATCGAGATTAACCGGAATGCTTTCTTCCCCGATGCGTTCTTTGGCGATTGCTACCAGCTCAAGATCGTCAAGTTTATCCATCATCATTTCATAAACTTCAGCAGGGACACAGTAAAATGCGGGGGCATTACGGTTTAAAACCGCAATTGGTTCGCCGTGTGCACTCTGCACAACTTTCATCGGATTTGCTTTTAGTTCAGTGATGCTCGCAGCAACATCAGTTAAGATTCTTGATGCCATAAATAGCCCTTTTAAATGGTCTTTAATTAGGTCATTTTAGATGGTCAGTTGATATTAGGCAAGTCTACATATAATGCGAAAATCGGTCGTGTTGGTATGAGAAAGAATAATTGGTATAAGGCTCACTAAAATGCTCTAATCCTTCATAAAATAGTGATTTTTATTATTTAAAATCAAATGGTTAAATTCGAAAATGCTTCATATATTTGAAGCACATCGTTCACTGCTTGATACGCTCTTTTTACCGAGGGATTTTAAATCCCTTGTGTGAAGCAGTTTACCAAGAAGAGGAAAATCGCAGGTTTTAAGCGGTTCTTAAGTGCGCTGAATAAATAGATGAGTTAAAGCGCATGTTTGGCTGCGCTTTAATTTTAAGCTGTGGATTAGTCGGTAAAACCGACTGAGAGTAGAAATTCGCGGCTTTCTTTCACATCGGCTAAGCTGCCGCTTGAGTTTCGTGGGTCGCGTTCTTGCTCAATGGTAATGTAGCCTTCATAACCTATTTCTAAAAGCGTGTTGTAGATTTCTTTGTAGTTAATCAGCCCTTTGTTAAGTGGGCACATTACGCCTTTAGCTACCGCATCGAAAAAGCGAATATGCTCTTGCATAATCGCGTCATAAACTTTGGGATTGATATTTTTAAAGTGAATATAATCGATGCGATCTCGGTATTTTTTTAGCCACTGGACTGGATCCATCCCTGAGTATTGCAGGTGACCAATATCGAGCAGTAAACCTGCGATATCATTATTAATATCTTGTGCTATTTGGTCAATTTCATCAGCAAATTCAATGTAACCGCCAGCATGATGGTGGATCACCGGGCGCACGCCATAGTCGTTAAAGGCGATTTTTGAAATTTCACTAATCTGCATCACCATATTAGACCATTCATCGGCGCTCAAGCGCGGGGTGGTTTCACTGTGCCCAGCGCCGTAATCGCGAACATCATGGCCCCAGTCAATAAGCACTAAATATGGGGTTTGGTAATGTTGATGCGGGTATTTGCCAGGTTGCGGCAGTTTGGTAATGAGCGAGCAGATGTCGCGAGTTTGCTTTTTAAGCTGCTCAAAATTACTTTTTGAAACCAGATCATCAAAGATGGTTCCGGCGATAATCGACAGGTGGTTTTTTTCTAGCTCATGGTTGACCACTTGGGCATCAAGCGGCAGGTAACCATAGGGACCAAGTTCAATCCCTTTATAACCTGCGATGGAAGCTTCACTAAGGACAGTTTTCCAGTTTGGGAGATAAGGATTTTTAGGATCATCAACCCCCCAACAGCAGGGAGCAGAACATATCTGCATTGTCATAATAATTATCCTTTATCTTTAGATAAGCTCTATCATCGGCAAGGCGTTAAGCCGTTGCCAATGATAGACAGGGTACAGGTGTGAACGATATTACACACCGTAGTCAAGCAGGCTCTGATAGTTTTCTTTACCAGTTTGCATTAGGTCATCTTCCCAATGCGTCTGGCTTAATTGTTCTGGAGCCCAAACGCCGTCGTAGCCAGTGGCTTTAACTGCATCAACCCATTCTTGAACTGGAATATCACCTTCACCAACGCGGTAGTCACGTTGAATCAGTTCATCCCATTTTTCATTTTTATAAGGTTTGCGACCATCGCAGAAGTGCACGCCATAAATCAGCTCTTTATTCATTGCTGCAACTTCTTCAGGTTTGGTGCCGCTGGCATATAAGTGCCAGAAGTCAATGACCATCCCGATGTTACTGCGACCTGCACGGTCAATAATTTCTAGACCTTGTGCCAGTGAACCAAATGAGGTGAATGCAACCACTTCAATCTGGAATTTAACACCATATTCCAAACCTACATCGCCGATGATAGAAGCGTTATGAGTTAAAATTTCTTTACGAGTTTCAACGTCATATTCGTCAATTTCATTGAGCGCCATGATCTGAACAACAGGGCATTCTAGCTGTTTCGCAGCATTTGAGAATTTATGGGCTAATAATGCTAGCTCTTTGTCCTGATTTGGAAAACCCATGGTATTTAAGGCGTTGATACAGCTAACTTCAATGCCATTTTGTTTACATAGGTTCAATAGTTTTTCATAGCTGCCACCATGTTCGCAGTAGCGGAACAGATGTTCTGGTAGTACTTCAAGGGCGTCAAAGCCACATTCTTTAGCAATGCGAACCTGGGTTGTTACGTTGCAATGGCGTACTGCTGCGCCGTGTAAAGCTCTTTTCATCAGAGTTCTCCTTAATTAGTGACTCATTTTGCTTCTTCAGCTTCATTGGGTAGATAAACTTCGTCCGTGACTGCCTTTCTGTTAAATTTTGACAGAACGACTTTTTCCATTTTTTCTAACGCGATTCCTTTGGTTTCTGGAACGCATTTTTTAACAAAAACTAGTGAGATTAATGTGCAGACTGCGAAGATAAGTAGTGGCAATCCACCGTGGAATTTATCCACGAGATACTGACTTTTATTCATCAGTGGGAATGTTTGGGTGGTTAAAAAGCTGCCTGCCCACATGGCGCTAATCGAGATCCCTGTACCAATGGCGCGCAGGCGAGTTGGAAATATTTCCCCAATGACAGTCCAGACTACCTGAGCCCAGCTCACACCGAAGGTAAACATAAATCCAAATAACCCGATAACTGACCACCATCCAGGGAATTTGTAATAGAACGCGACGAAGGTATACAGCAAGAAGATAAAGGCAAAGAACGACCCAAATTTTAGCAAGATAGTGCGGCCAACTTTGTCAATCAGGCTCATACCGACGATGACTCCACAAAATTGTAAAGCAGCCAAAAAGATGGTCATAAACATGGCTTCTTTCAAACTGCTAGTGATATTTAGCATAAGAGTTGGTCCAAAATATTGGACAACGTTAATGCCTGTCAAGATGTTAAACAAAGCCAAGCCAATCCCGATGCTTATGAATATCCAAGAGTTTTTACCAAACTTACCTTGTCGATGAGAGTGGCTTGCTAACGCAGCTTTAGCTTCTAGCGCAAAATTGTCTTTAATTTCTTTAAACACTTGTTCAGCGTGTGTTGCGTTAGAAATTTTAGTGAGTGTTTTAAGTGCTTTGTCATCGCGGCCATTGAGAATATTCCAACGAGGTGTTTCTGGAATAAACCCAACCAGGATGAAAAACAATACACATGGCACTAATGCTGATGAGAGCATCCAACGCCAACCCACCGCATCGAGTTGAATGTCGCTCATCTCTTTGGCGATTAGATAATTGGTTATCAGAACAACCATTTGCCCACCAACGCAACAGATCATATGCATTGTGATAGCTGTGCCACGCATCTTACGCGGAGCTACTTCGGCAATATACACCGGTGAAATGACTGATGCGGTGCCGATGGCAAATCCGCCTAAAATTCGAAACCACACAAATGCTTCAAAGCTGTTGGTCCAAGCAGTGCCGAGAATCGAGACAATAAACAGGGCCGCAGTAACGACTAAAGCACGTTTGCGTCCAAATTTATCGCTTAAATATCCAGCACTTAGACATCCTATCACACATCCGATGACCACGTTTGAGACGGCCCAACCAGTTTGCGATGGTGTTAACTGATAATGATGGCCCATTGGTTCGATCACTCCGGAAATTACCGAAGAGTCAAAACCGAATAAAAGCCCGCCTATTGCAGCTACAGCGCTAATCGCCATGACATAAATGACATTATATTTTGTTGTTATTTGCGTTTTCATAGAGGTACCTTTTATTTGCACATGCCACGAGATGCTATTGGCGTTTACTTAGGTACTGATTGATTGCCCATAATCCCAACGCATGGTCTTCATGCGAAAGTAGGCCGCTGACAGTAACTGCTCCTAAAATTGAACCGTTTTTCGTTAACAGAGGAAAACTGCCTCCGTTGTCGGTGTAATTAAATGAATCGATGTAAGGCAGTTGCTCCATTTTTAGACCTTGTTTTTCATATTGCAGACCAACGTATAAAGATGAGTGCGAGGTGAGCAGTACTGTATTACGTTTGCGAGCCATCCACTCAACGTTTTCTCTGGCTGATCCTTCCAGTGCAGATAGAAATAAGGTCTGACCAAATGCATAGACTTCGATAGAGACTGGATAACTTTCACTCACCGATTTTTCACGAATAGTACTGCCGATTTCCCAGGCACTGGAGAAATCGAAATGTTCGAAACGAGCCTGTGCTTCTTGTTGGAGAACTTCATCAATTGATGGAATTTGCATCATCTTCACCATTTTTGGAAATTAAATTTCATAAAAACATAATATCGATTATTTGTTTGATCTAGGTGTTTCATTGAAATAACCGAGCCAAGTCACAATTTTATTTGTATGGATAAATTTCCAGTCCTTAAAATTAACTTGAATATTCTTTTATTATCTATTTTGTTAATAATCATTTAGAAGTGTGATAAAGCTCTTATTTTTAAATAAGTTAAATTAAATCATGCTGTTGTGTTGTTGAGTTGAAGGAATAACTTTCTCATTCGAAAGGATTAAACATGTTGTTTTTTAATTACATTTTTAACAGAGTTGATACATCTCTCAAAACTTACCTAAATTTACTTTTAAGCCACCATAATGTGACATTCATAGCAAAACAAATATTCTCTATTTATTAATATAAAATATATATTTCATAATCCGATATGAAATACGGGTGTTATTTACACAACTTGAGAGTGGCCTTGTGCATTTATTCAGTGATAAGAGCAATTGGTAAATCGCCCGATACCGTTACTGAGCTTTTATCAGACGTCTGTCTCAATGTCATTTCTATAGCCTGTGGCATATGCACCAGCTTTTATCAACAAATCTGTATCGCACTATTGAGGAGTAATTTATGGATCGCACACGATACAACTCCATTTACGTCTATTGGCTTTGTGGAGTCGCGGCACTTGGCGGTGTAATGTTTGGTTTTTCAACCGGGGTTATTGCCGGAGCATTGGACTTTATCAAGGCTTACTTCACGCTTAACTCCACTGAAACCGGGTGGCTCGTTTCGAGTATCTTTTTAGGTTGTATTTTTGGCGCGCTGATCGCTGGGAAACTCGCCGATAAAATAGGCCGTAAAAATACGCTGTTGATTGCAACGGTTGGGTTTATTTTATCCACTATTGGTTCAACCTTTGCGACGACATTTACGCTCTTTTCGATTGCGCGAATTATCGCAGGCCTTGCAATTGGGTTTACCAGTACGGTTGCCCCGATGTATATGGGGGAAATTGCGCCATCGGATATTCGTGGTAAATCATCAGGCATTTGGAACCTGTCTTTGGTTGGGGCACAAACGGCCATCTTTTTGATTAACTTTTTAATTGCCCGCGGTATGGCTGATAGTTGGCTGACTGATATTGGCTGGCGTTGGATGATGGGCGTGCAATTTGTCCCCGTTGTACTGATGCTGTTCGGAACTCTGATTTTGCCTGAAACTCCTGAATTCTGCTTGAAAAAAGGGCGTACTGAATTGGCGCTTAAAGTACTTACAAAAATCTATCCAAATATTAATCAGACAGAAGCAAGAGAATTATTCACAGCCCGTATAAATAAAGAAAAAGCAGAAGGTAATCAAACGATTAGTAGCTTGGCCTTTATTTTAAAAACACCTGTTTTACGCTATGGACTGATTGTCGGCTGTTCTATTGCAGCACTGCAGCAGCTCACTGGCGCATCTATTGTGATGTATTACGCACCAGTGATTTTGCAAACAGGCAATGCCTCTAAAGAGGTCATTTTGTTCCAAACTATCTTTATTGGCTTGCTCAATGCTATCGGTGCTTTTGCTGGGATGAACTTGTTTGACCGCTTTGGTCGTCGTCCGGTGATGCAATTTGGTACGCTCGGTTCGGTTGTCTCATTGTTGATTATCTCTTATAGCATGTACACTCATTCAACAGGCTATATCGCAATTTTTGGTGCGCTGCTATTTATGGTGATGTTTGCGATTAGTTGGGGCGCTGGATGCTGGGTACTCATTTCAGAAATATTCCCGGCTCGTATCAAAGGCTTCTCAATGGGACTGGCGGTCATGTTAATGTGGATTGTGAACTTTTTAGTTGCTCAGTTCTTCCCGATGATTAACGATATTCCAGTGTTGCAGGAGCATTTTAATGGTGCCTTCTCTATGTGGATTTTTGCGGCATTGAATCTCTTCTGCTTATTCTTCTTAACCCGCTATGTACCTGAAACTAAAGGCGTAAATCTAGAAAATATCGAACAGTTGCTTTCGGATCACATCGATCATTTATCGCATAAACACGATGGCGGCACTATTCATCATGCTAAGTAATTTTAAAGGCAAAATGTTAGAAACACTTCACCATGTCTGGACTCGTTAGTGTAATGTTTTAACTAAAATTCGCTAAATAAGTGATTGAAATATGAGTTGCTCTGCCGATTAGCCGTTTGTAAAGTGACAGGTAAAGCCATCCATCGGGATGGCTTTTTCGTATCTGGTTTGGTGCTTTGTTTGAATTAAGATTCCCGGATTTCGCTACGCTCCATCCGCTCTACAAGTTAGAAATAGAAGTTAAATATCCCGAATTTCGCTTCGCTACATCCGGGCTACGAGGTTAGAGATAGAAGCTAAATATCAATGTAGCTCGGCAAGAGCGAAGCGGATGCCGGCGCAGTGGATGAGTTTGGATTTAAGTCGAGATCCCCGGATTTCGCTGCGCTGCATCTGGGCTACGAGGTTAGAGATAGAAGTTAAATATTGCTGTAGAAAATCCCCGGATTCCGCTGCGCTGCATCCGGGCTACGAAGTTAGAGATAGAAGTTAAATATTGCTGTAGAAAATCCCGGATTTCGCTGCGCTGCATCCGGGCTACGAGGTTAGAACTAGACGTTAAATATCAATGTAGCCCGGCAGGAGCGAAGCGGATGCCGGGGCAATCGATGAGCTTGGTTTTAAGTCGAAGATCCCGGATTTCGCTGCGCTACATCCGCTCTACAGGTTAGAAATATAAGCTAAATATCACCGTAGCCCGGCAAGAGCGAAGCGGATGCCGGGACAATGGATGAGCTTGGATTAAAGCCGAGATCCCGGATTTCGCTGCGTTGTATTCGGGCTACGAGGTTAGCAATAGAAGTTAAATATTGCTGTGGCCCGGCAAGAGCGAAGCAGATGCCGGGACTTATGATTTACGCGATTAATGCTGGTCATCCCAGACCTGTTTATATAGCTCTACCATTTCATCAATGCTTGGAACTCGTGGGTTATTGGCCGGCGATCCCGAGTCTTGCGCCTGTTGTGCCATAATCGCAAGCAGCGCCATATATTCTTTTTCATTAATGCCATAGTCTTTGGGAGTGGGAACTTTAAGCTCTGCAGTCAGTGAGCGTAGATTATCAATAAGTTTTTGACACGCATGGCTTACATCGTCATTTGCATCACAAAATCCAAGCGCAATCGCACATTGAGCATAGCGATTTTCATTACCCACAATTGAATACTGAGTAATTGCCGGAAGTAACATTGCATTGGACAAACCGTGCGGAACATGGAAAAAGGCTCCGATAGGTCGGCTCATTCCATGTACTAACCCAACTGATGCATTTGAAAAAGCAATTCCAGCAAGCGATGCTCCTAACATCATTGCTTCACGCGCTGCTTCGTTATCTGGCTCATGGTAAGCTGTTTTCAGGTTTTTGCCAATCAGCTCCATGGCATTGAGCGCTTGCAGCGATGAAAAGGTATTTTTCTTGCGACTCACATACGATTCGATTGCATGGGTGAGCGCATCAAGCCCGCAATCAGCAGTGACGCGAGGTGGCAGTGAAGTGGTTAGTGCATAATCAATAATTGCCGCGCTCGGCATGAGTCCAAGTCCTTGACACATCATTTTTTCACCTTTTACATCATCCGTGATGACCGAAACACGCGTATTTTCTGAACCCGTTCCGGCAGTGGTAGGTATGGCTATAATGGGTAAGCCTGCTTCATTCACATCTTTGGGAAATTTATAATCTCGAATGTTTCCTCCAAATTTCCCAACGACTGAAATTGCTTTTGCGCTGTCTATGGGGCTTCCGCCCCCAAGTGCAATAACAGAGTCAAATTCTCCTGCACGAACCATTTGCACACCGGCTTGAATTGAACTTGCAGTTGGTTCTGGAATCGTGTCAGAAAAAGTTTGTGCGTGGATCCCTGCCTCTTTAAGGGAGTCTTCCAAGGTTTGAACATAGCCCAATTTCACCATCATTTTATCGGTGACAATCAAGGGAGAGTGTACATTCAATGCTTGTAAGATTTGCGGTACTTTCAATGAAGCGCCTTTGCCGACTTCCATTATGCGAGGAAGTACAATCTGTGAGCTCATTTTAATACTCCTATAAACGGAAAAATATTTTCATATTATAATACTTAAAAAAAATATTTCATTTACTATTGTGTAATTGCATAGAAGTGCACATCGATTTTTGTAGGATTAGTGCAAAGAGCTGTGATAGACGAGGCTAAGCTGGCAGGAGATTATTTAGCAGAATAAAAAGCCGCAATGAGCGGCTTTGTAAATGGTACTTAATCGCGATCAATTGCAAATGCAGACCAAGCTTGGCGGGTCGGCATCACTTCCACACGGTTAATACAGATGTGAGATGGCAAAGTGGTGATATAGAACATCTGTTCGGCGATATCTTCGGCACTCAAAGGCGTTGTACCTTGATAGAGTTTATCCGATGCTGCCTGGTCGCCTTTGGTTCGCACTAGCGTAAACTCAGTTTCAGCAATCCCCGGCGCTAAATCAGTCACTCGTACACCCGTACCGAGCAGATCGCAGCGTAAGTTATAACTGAACTGTTTTACAAACGCTTTACTAGCACCATAGACGTGGCTGCCGGGGTAGGGCCATTGGCCAGCGATAGAGCCAACATTGATCATGGTGGCGCCTTCTCCAGCTTCAATGAGCGATGGCAACGTGGCGTGGGCAACGTTCACCAACCCTTTGACATTGGTATCGATCATAGTGTGCCAATCTTCTAAATCCACTTCTTGAGCTGGTTTGGGACTGAGTGCCAGCCCAGCATTATTAATCACCGCATTTAAAGGCAGAAACTCTTTAGGCAGTGATTTTATGGCCTCTTTTACCGCATCGCTGTCTCGTACATCTAACGGCATGATCAATACGTTTGCTTCAGCTGAGATTTCGTCAGCGAGCTGTTCTAAGCGTTCTTTGCGCCGACCACTGATTACAATCGACCAGCCAGCTTTTGCAAAACGTTTGGCGGCTGCCATTCCAAATCCTGATGTAGCACCAGTAATTAATACAACCTGAGTCATTTTATCCTCTTTATTAATAAAGGTTACTGTCTGTCTTTGTTATTTGACTTTAGGTAGTCTGTTGGCTCGTTTAAAGAGCCAGATGAATTAAGAAATGGGGCCAGAGTGCTCATCTGGCTAAAGACTATCGAACAATTGGCTCTATGGTGGGCGAGGATTTGTTTTTAAGCTGTTTTTAAACGCTTGACCCATTGACCGGGAGATATGATGGAAGTAACCAACGACTATGTTTATCAACTAGACCGTGAGTATGTTTTTCACTCATGGGCTGTTCAATCTCAGATGCATCCACTGGTAATTGCTGGAGCGCAAGGGTGTAAACTTTGGGACTATCAGGGCAAAGAGTACTTGGATTTTTCCAGCCAGCTGGTCAATGTCAATATTGGCTATGGCCATCCAAAAGTGATTGAAGCTGTGCAAAAACAGGCGCAGGAGCTATCAATGATTGCCCCTGCTACAGCAAACTTGGCTCGTGGTGAAGCGGCTAAACGTATTATTGCGCATGCCCCTGATGCCTTTAAAAAAGTGTTCTTTACCAATGCCGGTGCTGATGCGAATGAAAACGCGATTCGTATGGCGCGTATTTTCACTGGTAAATCAAAAATTCTTTCTGGATATCGCTCATACCATGGCAATACTGGCAGCGCGATTGTGGCAACTGGCGATCCTCGGCGTATTCCAAATGAATACGCGCATGGCCATGTTCACTTTTTTCAGCCATATTTGTATCGCAGCGAATTTAGCGCAGAAGATGAAACACAAGAATGCGAACGTGCACTTGCTCATCTGCGCCGAGTGATTGAGCTCGAAGGTCCTGATGCAATTGCAGCTGTATTGCTTGAATCAATCCCAGGAACTGCGGGTATTTTGACGCCGCCTAAAGATTATTTAAAAGGCGTTCGCAAACTGTGTGATGAATTTAATATTGTCATGATTTTAGATGAAGTGATGGCAGGTTTTGGCCGGACCGGAAGCTGGTTTGCATTTGAACAGTTCGATGTTGTGCCAGATTTAGTAACGTTCGCTAAAGGTGTGAACTCTGGTTATGTTCCAGCGGGTGGGGTGATGATAACAGAGGCTATCGCTGAATTTTATAATGACCACTTCTTCCCAGGCGGGCTGACCTACAGCGGCCATCCATTAGCAATGGCCGCCATTGTTGCCACAATTGATGCGATGGATGATGAAAAAGTCGTCGAAAATGCCGCAACTATTGGCAGTGATGTTTTAGCTTCAGGGCTTGCAACACTTGCTGAGAAATATCCGGTAATCGGGGATGTTCGTGGTAGCGGCGTTTTCTGGGCCTTAGAGTTGGTGAGTAATCCTGATACGAAAACGCCATTAGCATTGGATAAGATGGGCGCGATTAAAACTGACTTAGTCAGCAGTGGTTTATTGCCATTTGTTGCAGGTAATCGCATTCATATCGTTCCACCATGTGTGATTAGTAAAGAACAAGCAATGCAAGGCCTTAACATCATTGATGATGTTCTGGGTAAACATACAATTTAAGTTGTAACAAGCATATGTTAAAGCCGCAGTTCATTTAAGCTGCGGCTTTTTTATTACATGGATTATTAGGCAAGTTTTATGTCAGACTAGAAAGGTTCAAGCTTAATAATTAAGGAATGTTAAATGAGCCAATATTGCATGGTTCTAACGACAGTAGACAGTAAAGCTAATGCAGAGTTGATTACACAAAGTGTGTTACAAGCCAAGTTAGCGGCGTGTGTACAAATTCAGCCGATTGAAAGTTATTACACCTGGAAAGGCCAAGTGGAACATGAGCCTGAATTGATGCTGCGGATAAAAACGCGTAACGATTGTTATCCCCAACTGCAGCAAAAAATCTTAGCACTGCATTCTTATGAGGTTCCGCAAATTGTGCAGGTGCCAATTACCGGTGGATTACCAGAATATCTTGCATGGCTGGATGAAAACTGTTCATTTTAAATAGTGCGTTGATTTTAAAGTATAAAATGAATTGGACTGAGGTAAAAATAGGCATACAAAAAACAGCCGTTAGGGACTGTTCAAAAGGCCAATAATACGATATGCTCCTCAGGTTTGTGTGTAAGAAACTATAAAGAGGAAAGCTATGCGCATAGAATCAGACTTGAAATTGGGCTTCAAGGACGTTTTGATTCGGCCAAAGCGCTCAACACTAAAGAGCAGGTCTCAGGTTGAAGTTACTCGCCAGTATACGTTTAAACATTCTCAGTGTCAATGGTCTGGCGTACCTATCATCGCCGCTAATATGGACACTGTTGGAACTTTCGGCTTAGCGAAAGCATTAGCCGCTCATCAGATGATGACAGCGGTTCATAAACACTACAGTGTTGCACAATGGCAGGCATTTTTAGGTGAAATTCCAGCGGACTACCAGCATTATTTGATGGTGAGCACGGGCACGAGTGAGAATGATTTTGCCAACACCCGCAAAATTATGGCATTGAGCGATAAACTCCAGTTTATCTGCATTGATGTCGCGAATGGTTATTCAGAACACTTTGTGGAATTTGTATCGAAAATTCGTGATGAATTTCCTGACAAAACTATCGTCGCGGGTAATGTCGTCACGGGTGAAATGGCTGAAGAGTTAATTATTAGCGGCGCAGATATCATCAAAGTAGGGATTGGCCCTGGAAGTGTTTGTACGACTCGGGTTAAAACAGGGGTTGGTTATCCGCAGCTCTCTGCGATTATTGAGTGTGCTGATGCCGCTCACGGCTTAAGTGGTCATATTATTGCCGACGGCGGTTGCACTTGTCCTGGTGATGTTGCCAAAGCCTTTGGTGGAGGCGCTGATTTTGTCATGCTCGGTGGAATGCTGGCCGCTCATAATGAGTGTGGCGGCGAGGTTATCGAGCGTGGCGGTAAACAGTTTATGCGTTTTTATGGCATGAGCTCGCAAGCTGCGATGACCAAACACTCTGGCGGAGTGGCTGATTATCGAGCAGCGGAAGGTAAAATTGTTGAATTGCCTTTGCGCGGCAGTGTCGAGCATACCGTGCAAGATATCTTAGGTGGCGTTCGTTCTGCCTGTACTTATGTTGGCGCAAGTCGGCTCAAAGAGCTCAGTAAACGGACCACTTTTGTGCGCGTGCTTGAGCAAGAAAACAATGTATTTGGTAAAGAGAAATAGATTGCCGCACTAAACAAGGCGATAGTGCATATCGCCTTGTTTAGAAAATGCGTATTTGATTTAATCATGGCGCCTCATTACACCACCATTGGTGCCGAGATAATCCTGTAAATTCATTTATATCATCAGATAGCTACTGGATCGGTGAATTTTCTTAGTGCCGCGTCAATAAAAACCTGAACTTTGGCTCGACGCTTAAGCTCAGCTGGATAAATGAGATGCATTTGTCGAGGTGGTGGCGTGAATTCATCGAGAACAGTGAGCAATTTCCCGGATATTAGAAATTCTTGTACAAGCACTCGCGGAGCCATGATGATTCCCTCTCCAGCTAGCGCAGCTCGAAGCAGCGCATGGCTATCATTTACTCTGAGCCTTGCGAATATGGATTGTTCAAATCTTTGTCCGTCTTGATTAAATGTCCAGGTATCTTGCTGATTGGGCAAAGACCACCGATAAAGCAGACATTGGTGCTCGATTAGCTGTTCTGGGTGAGTTGGGATGTTGTGTTGCGTAAAATATTTTGGTGCTGCGCAGGTGACTAGTTGATATGGCTTGAGCGGTTTGGCAACTCGTTCAGGATCGAGTTTGTTGCCAATTCGAAAGGCTACATCACTGTCATTATCTTCAAGTTTGCCAAGATGATCGCTTAAATTGAGGTCTATTTCGATGGCTGGATAGCGGTTTAAAAACTCGCAGATAAAATCCATCAAAATAGTATTTCCAAATGAAACAGGGGCACTGACTCGCAATAATCCTTCTGGACGATTTCTCATCTGAAGCGCAATAGCATCGGCATCCTCTATGTGGTTGAGTATTTCTCGCGCTTGAGCGTAATAGCGTTGGCCAAATTCGGTGAGCGTTTGCACTCGAGTGGTCCTGCGCAGCAATGGCAACGTTAATTGTTGCTCCAGTTGGGCCACAGCTCGAGCGACACGTTGTGGCGAGAGTGATAACTTTTCAGCTGCAGCGGCAAATGTTCCAGTTTCAACCGTCATAACAAACGCTTGCAAGCATTTGAGTTTATCCATATTCACACCTTTTAATTGTGATTAAGACAATTTAAAGCGTATTTATCACATTATTCTCAATTAATTAAACTTATCACATATTTTTGATAGAGCGAGAGAGTGACAAAATGAATAAAATTTCAGTGATCGGTGCAGGTTTAGTCGGGTGTGGTTGTGCTCAGTTATTTCTTAGAGCTGGTTTCGATGTGATGCTCTCAAATTCGCGCGGGGTTGCTTCATTAAGCCGCCTTTTAAATGTAATACCCGGTTGTCAAATAGGTGATCAGGCGGATGCAATTGCATTTGCGGATTTAATTCTGCTGGCTATTCCCTATAACCAACTGGAATCGTTGTCGGCCCAAGCATTACAGGGAAAAGTGATTATGGATGCGACCAATTACTATCCTGAACGAGATGGCCATATTGCTGAATTAGATGAACATTTGACGACAACGACACAGCGAGTTGCTAAGCATTTGAACCAATCGATTGTTATCAAAGCGTTTAATGCGATTTTAGCCCGCGATCTCGTTAAAGATGCGGTGTTCGAACCAAATTTACCGAGACGAGCATTGCCTGTTGCTGGTGATGATGACGGCGCAAAAGAGAGAGTCATTGCGCTTTATCAACAAGTCGGTTACGACATTGTTGATGCTGGAAGTCTGAGCCAAAGTTGGCGATTTGAAAGAGCCAAACCTGCTTATTGTATTGCTTTAAATAAAGAGCAATTAGTCAAGGCGTTAGCCGAGGCCAAACGTGATGTCGAGCTTGAACATGGCAGTTGGCGTTAAAAGAACAAATGCAGCCACGAAAGTTTAACAGTCACTAACTAACCTTTATTTTTTCTTAGATAAGATCGATTCAGTTTGCGATTTTCTTATCAGGTTTTATCATGGGGCACTTTTTGCCAGAACGCCCTAAATGTTTGAGTTTCATAAATACATTAAAGCGGTTGTCTGAGGCTTTTTTCAGTTAAGCAGTTACATATGGATTTGTTCTTACAGGTTTGGGGTGGGGTATTTTATCTTGTTAATAAAATGCTCTTTTCGATAGCCCAAACACAGCCGTTAACAACTCGTCGGCGGCTTAAAATATTAGGTTGGGGCGTGTATATCTTCGGCGTACCGCCATGGGTTATCATTTTAGTGGGGCAACAAAATTGGATTGCAGCTTCTATTGAATTTGGCGGGATCCCAGCCATGATCTTTGGCTTATATGTGGTGATTAAAGGGCGAGTTGCGAATCACTTATATGACAAGTTAACGTCTGTCATTACCTATTTTTTTATCGTGTTAGGCAGTGGATATAGCTTGTATTGTCACCATGGCATTTCATCGCTGACTCAGGTGTTTGAAATCGGTGTGATGATCGGCTTTTTACTAGGTGGCTATCTGTTAGCCAAAGACAATATCAATGGTTGGTTTTGTTTTGCGTTGATGAATTTATCGATGGGAACGTTAATGCTGATTCAGCACAAGCCCATTTTAGCCATTCAACAGGTTGTTTCATTAGCGTTTGTATTGTTTGGCTTAATCGCAATGATTAAAAATCATAAACGCCATACGGCCCATTTAGCGCCTTAAATAAACTGGTTTTCCCTGTCACAATATCACTGTAATGTATGATGGTGACTGTGATTGAGGGAATATGATGGACTTCGACTTATCGCATTTATCATTGCAAAAGCAATTGGTTGATGACGCCTTGGCAGCATTAATTGCACAACCCGATGTGATTGCCGCAGTGCTTTCTTATCCATAATGTCTATCCTTAGCCTTTTAAGGCTTAAGCTTAGACAATTACACAGAAATTAGGACAGTCTCAAACACCGCTTGGTAAAGTTGGCGGATTTTTTGGAACAAAAAAGGTGACAGCTTTACCAAGTCCGTGTGCTTTGACTTGTTAGCACTTATTTGAACCCAATTTCCTTAGCTTTTACTGTGACAGAGTACTTTTCCCAATCTCCACCAGACATTTTAATTTTGGACTTCACCTTCATGCTGTTAGGAGCGTGAACAATATCTGCTTCTTTATAAATCTCGCCTTCGGCCATTAGATCGGTGGCGACCCTCATGCCCCTCTTAATGCCTCGCTTATACCATTGCAAAGCTTTCTCACGCATTGCTTCAGGAATTTATGAAAGCATGTCTTGGAAATCTTCACTCGGATATTTTGTGTGCCGGGGATCAGTTTTTATAGCTTCAGCTATACCATTAACAGCTTTCCGGTAAGTTGCACTTGCAGCCCCAACTGATGAATCTGACATATTTTCTCTCCATTACGAGTGCTAACGCCGCGTTAAGGGGCAGCAACGCGCTACCACCAAACTTCAATTTACTAACGTAAACACAAATACCAATACTTGAGCCAAACTCGCCATGCGTTGACTGTCCCTCTTGAACGCCTTGTTATACAAACAGTTACAGCTTGCCAGCTAGCTTTTTAAGGTGAGCTTTAGCCAATTCATTATTGTCACGACTTAACCATTTTATACAGTCGAACAGCTCCCATATTAAGCCTTTATCGCCATTGGTATAAGCTGGAAAGTCTTCGTGCTTTGGAGCTGGCTCATCGGTTAGACGCGACTCTACGATTCCAGATTTATCGAATAGAACTTTAAACGGTTTAGATATATTGAAAGGCTCATTTACGTCTAAACAGTGAATCTCCGCACTGGTCAAATCGTTGAAAATATACTTTTTAAAGAACGCGTTTTCATTATGAAAACCTTCAAGACAGTAGAAAATTTCTTTGCCGGCTTCGAAATTGGAGAAGCATAAGTCCGAAATTTTGTGGAACCCATTTTGGGTAAAAATGAGAATGTCAGCATCAGATATTCGGTCACCTTTGCCAGAAGCAAGTGAACCCAACAGCACCGCTGCTAATACATTGTCCTCAGAGGAAAATGATATACAGGCGGACTTAACTAACTCATTTTGAAGTGGTAAATGTTCAATATTTAATTCTTCCTGACTCACAACTTTCTCCGTTTGTATAACAGCTTATTCGTGCGCATGCTCGTTTACCTCGTTGGGCCAGTGAAAACGCGCACAGTTAACTATTTGTATGTAATGAACTTATCAGCATTTTGCTAAATTCACCATCTGGAAAAACGCGCACGAAGTTGGGATACAAATAGTTATAATTTCAATATGACTGTATGCATGTTCAGCTTTTAGGCATTTCAAAGAAGGGCAAAATTTGAGTGAAATGGATTAAAATTTGTAGGCGAGAAAGTCTTCGTTTGACTGCACCACAGACAAAGAGTTAACTCGTTTTGGGGCAAAAATGAGTCAGACATAATCATCATAAAACGTCAAAAATGATCAAACTATATTGGCTTTAGACAAACTTTATTATCCGACTACAAGTATTTCTTGGTCAGAGGTTACGCTGGTATATGAGCGATTAATTGAGTACCTTGATAATAATCATATTTGTAGAACGAATAGGACGTAAAAGATGATCGATCATGTAACGATGGCAGTAAGCGATATAGAAAAGAGCAAACAGTTTTACCAAAAAGCATTTAAGCCGCTTGATTATGAGGTTTCTTTTGGTGATGAAGGCTCTTTTTGGGCGTTTGATATTGGTAAAGGGTTGTTTGAAATCTATCAATCAAAAGAAGATAAAGCGCTCACTCATTTTCATATTGCGTTTCGTGTCTCTAGTCGTGATAAAGTCCATGAGTTTTATGAGGCAGCAATTGCTGCTGGCGGCCGTGATAATGGCAAACCTGGGCCGCGGCCACAGTATACTGAGAACTACTACGCTTGTTTTGTCTTTGACCCCGATGGCAATAACATTGAAGTGGTTCATGATATCTGGAACGACTGGGAAATGTAGTGATAAAACCAAGGCTGAGAGAGATGCTCAGCAGCCTTTATTATCAATGTTTATAAGATCATACCGCCAGATGCTTCGATTCGTTGGCCAGTAATCCAATCAAATCCTTCACTAAACATAGCCGTCACTGCTTTACCGATATCTTGCGCTTCTCCAACGCGGTTAAGTGCCGTCACTGAAGCAACCATTGATTGGGCTTGCTCGCTGTCGCGAATAGCTCCACCTCGAAAGTCAGTGGCAATAGCACCGGGGGCTAATGTGTTCACACGAATCTTTCTGTTGGCAAATTCTTTGGCCATATAGCGAGTCATTACTTCAACAGCACCTTTCGCCATGGCATAGGCCGCAGATCCTGGAAACGAAAAACGGGCCAGACCTGATGAGATATTAATAATGTGTCCGCCGTCAGCTATGAGCGGCAAAATTTTCTGGGTGAAGAAAAACGGCCCTTTAACATGAATGTTGAGCATCTCATCGAGCTGTTCTTCGCTGGTTTGTTCAATTTCAGCGTGTAATCCGGTTCCCGCATTATTTAACAGGTAATCCACTTTATGGCCCTCAAACTGCTTATCTAAAAGGGTGCTTAAGGTTTGCTTAAATGTGTCAAGCGAGCTGATATTGCGAACATCGCATTGTAGTGCGAATGCTTTGCGCCCGGTGCTTTGTATGGCACTGACAACTTCTTGGGCTGCTTGTTCGTTGCTATGGTAGGTAAAGATAATGTCGATGCCTTTTTCGGCAAGTTTTAACGCTGAGTCGCGACCTAATCCGCGGCTACCGCCAGTAATAAGGGCTAATTTTGTCATGGTCTGTCCCAATTCATTGCTTGATGAAAGAGTAACCAGAGTAGAGTAATTAACTTTTGAGAAAAATAGGTCTAATATGATAGGACTGTTCATTTAAAACGAACAATTAAGCTATGGATAAATTTGAATCAATGCGCCGTTTTATTGCTGTTGCGCAGACCGGCAGTTTCACTCGGGCCTCTGAGCAACTTGGTGTGCCTAAATCGGCAATTTCAGCATCGGTTAGCGCGCTTGAGGTACATCTGCAAACCCGGTTGTTGTTTCGTAACACTCGGCGTGTTTCGCTAACTGAAGCGGGAGGCCGTTTTTTAGGGCAGTGTCAGCGTTTACTTGATGAACTCGAAGGACTGGAAAATCAGTTCCAAAAGGAGAGTAATCAGTTAAGCGGTGTGATCAAAGTTGATATGCCTAGCCGATTTTTCTCCAATATTGTTGCCCCTCAATTACATAAATGGTTTGAGATGCATCCGCTTACTCAAATCGAGTTGCTCGGTGCTGATTATCGAATCGATCCGATTCAAGAGCAGGTTGATTGCGTGATAAGGGCCGGTACCCTTGATGATAGTAATTTAGTTGGGCGTTCGCTGGGCTTGATGCCGATGGTCAACTGTGTGAGTGCAAGCTATGCCAAGCGTTATGGTATTGCTCAATCACTTGATGAGTTGAATGAGCATTATATCGTTGAATATGCAGCCGATGTTCGCCAACAAAAAACCGGCTTTGAATATGTTGAAAGTGATAAGTTGCGTCGTATCAGTGTTCGTTACCTTATTTCGGTGAGCACTACCGATGCGTATTTGGCTGCCTGTTTAAATGGCTTAGGGATTGTACAATTGCCTCGTGGGGGTGTTACAAATTATCTTAAAAGTGGAGAGCTTGTCGAAGTTTTGCCTGACTATCAATGTGCCCCGATGCCACTTTCAATTTTATATGAGTCAAGACATCAGCAGCCGCGCCGCTTAAGTGAATTTATTGACTGGCTGATGAGATTATTTAGCGACGATAAAATATGCTAATTGGTATGAAACGGCGATTGAGTAAAGCCATGGCGCAGGGTGTTGAGTGTTATCTCTAACGCCGGATTATCATTGTCGCTATCCCAAATCAGTAATAGTTCGTTACTAAGCGTTTGTAATTGTGGCAATTGCCGAAAGACAACTCGCTCAAAGTGCGCATTTACACTGTGTTCTGGCACTATCGCAAGGCCCATTTCACCGCTGACCAACGATAAAATCGCAGCCGTTGAGCCCACCGAGCAAATCGTTCGCGGTTGAACATGGTTGCTTGCCAGAAGAGCGTTGATCATCTCGTAAAATGGTCGCCAACTGGTCGCATCATAACTGATAAAAGGTTGCTGCTGGAGCGATTCCAAGCTAAGCGATGGCTTACTTGCAAGTTCATGGCTAGCTGGTAACGCTAGCACAAACGATTCTTTAAGTAACACATCGCTACGCAGCCATTGCGGCAAAGGCATTTTACGCACCACGCCTAAATCGACCTGATGCAAGCGCAGAGCATTGAGCTGTTGATGGGAGGTCATTTCGCGAAGATATACTGAGATATTAGGGTGCGATGAGCTAAGTTGATTAACGAAATCTGGCAGATATTGATAGATGGAACTTGCCACAAAACTTAAAGTGACTTGTCCTTGTTCGCCGCACGCAATTCGCTGGGCTTTCTGTGTTGCTTGGCTTGCTAAATCAAGCAGCTGCTGAGCCTCAACTAAAAATGCTTTTCCTGCAGGGGTGAGTTTTACCGAGCGTGTTGAGCGCGATAGCAATGTTACGCCTATTTGATGTTCTAGCATCTGTATTTGGCGAGTGAGCGGTGGCTGCGTCATGTTTAAACTCTGTGCTGCGCGGCTAAAATTTAGCTCCTGAGCAACCGCTACAAAGCAATTCACCTGAGTTAAATTGAGCATTGATACAAATCCTGAATAAATAGATTCAATGTTGGCATTAGACAGTATTAATGCCCGGGCGCAAGCTAGTAAAGCATTGTTTCCTCTGTATAAGGATTAATTTGACCATGAGCACAAATACTAAAAATAACGTTCAGGATGCGATTCGCCAGATCACTTTAACTAGCATTGAGGTACCACTAACCACGGCGGTGAGTGATGCTAAAGTTTTAACCGGGCGACAAAAAGCGCTGAGTGCTGTGTCGTTACTGGTTGCACAAATAGACACCGAGCAGGGCGGTTATGGCCTTGGCTTTACCTACACTTTACGAGTGGGCGCTAGCGCTCAGATGGCTCTTGCTAAAGAGGTTGCGCCACTGCTGGTGGGGGAAGATCCCAGTGATATCGGCCGCCTCTGGAATAAATTATGTTGGGCTGCGGCATCAGTTGGGCGAAGTGGGGTAGCTACTCAAGCAATTGCTGCGTTTGATACGGCTTTGTGGGATTTAAAAGCGCGCCGAGCCAATCTGCCTTTAGCTAAATTATTGGGGGCTTGGCGTGAAGGCGTGCCTTGCTACAACACCTCCGGCGGATATTTGCAAGCTTCGGTAGGTGAAATTGTTGACCGGGCATCGCAATCGCTAGCGCGTGGAATCGGCGGGATAAAAATGAAAGTTGGTCATCCGGATCAAGCTAAAGATCTTGCTCGGGTTGAGGCAATTCGCAAACAACTTGGCGATAACGTGCCATTGATGGTGGATGTGAATCAGCAGTGGGATCGCACCAGTGCTCTGCGTATGGGCAAAGCACTTGAATGCTATCATTTACAATGGATAGAAGAGCCCTTGGATGCCTATGATGTGCAAGGCCATAAAGCGCTGGCTGAGGCCTTGATCACCCCCGTTGGTACAGGCGAAATGCTCACCAGTGCAGGTGAAGTTGAAAGATATATCGAACAGGACGCGGTTGACTTAGTGATGCATGATGCCCCTAGAATCGGTGGTATTACGCCTTTTCTAAAAGTGGCGGCTCAAGCTCAAAACAAAGGATTGATGATGGTGCCGCATTTTGTCATGGAAATTCATATTCATTTGGCGGCTGCTTATCCACTGGAAACTTGGGTTGAGCATTTTGAATGGCTAGAGAGCGTATTTAACGAGCGCTTGCGTATTGCTGATGGCAAAATGTGGGTTCCAGATAGACCTGGACTTGGGCTGAGTTTGCATGAACGTGTGCAGCAATGGACGGTTGCTAAAGTTGTCATTAATGCTCAAAGCTAGTCAAAACAGAAAATCCGTTACCCGTCACCGATAACGGATTTTCACTTTCTTAAATCTCTGTTGGTAGAGCTTTTAACTCGCTACGCTTTAAAATTGCGCCAGCTTTTTAAATGGGTGATCTCTTCGGCATTGTCTGTTGCGCATGGCTCGCTGATAAAACCGCTGACCCATTGCCCATCTTCCAGCTCAACTTTACCAAGTCCCAGTGGTGCACCAATTCCCATTAAAAACTCAGCTAGAAACTCAGAGCCTAATTGCCAGATCTCAACTTCAATCGATGTGCCTTGCTTGGTGTCGCGCACCATTGCCGGGCGCCGTGGAAAACCTTCATTGAGCGCAAATAACCGATAGCTCGCAGCGGTATGAGTTTGCTTGATGAGTTTAGCGCCTTTATTGCTTAATTGATGGTTGAGCGCCATGCCAGATAGGTGCGCACCACAAACACACAGATCAATCGTTTGCGGTTGAGCTTTCAGAGCGCCAAGTGGTAGAGGCAGCTGTTTTTGCCAGCGGGACGCAATGCTAAGGAGGGCATCTTCATAAAAAGTTGGACCAAACAGGGTAATGCCAAATGGTAAGCCTTGTTTCGTGCCACTTTGACGAAATCCAGCCGGTAGCGCAATCGCACTGTAATCAAGCAGGTTCATGAAGTTTGTATAAAACCCAAGATTAGAGTTAAGCGTGATTGGGTCAGCATTAACCTCATCAATAGTATAAATGGTGCCAGTGGTCGGTGTGACGATAAAATCAACCCGCGCTAGCTGTTGGTCAGCATGGCGTTTGAGCGCTTTCAGTTGATAAAGTGCCGCATAAGCATCGGCTGCGCTATAGTTTGCAGCACCGCCAATAATCGTTTGAATCACTGGCAGCGTTTGCTTTTGGTGGGCGCTAAAAAATTCGCGAAGGGCGGCGAGGCGTTCGGCAACCCATGGGCCATCATAGAGCAGTTTAGCCGCCTGACTAAATGGTGCTAAATCAATGGGTACTGCTTCACCACCCATCTGCGTTAGGGTTGCTATCGCTTGCTCATAACAGCTCTTTGCCGCTTCATCGCTAAAAAACTCAAGCTGTTCTTTGCTTGCAACCCCAAATTTAAAACTTGGCGTCATTGTTTTAACCAACTCGGGTCGGGTACGGGCAAATTCATCTTGCTCATCAAATTGTGCGGCAACTGGCCAGATGGCCGCTAGATCGTCGCTAGTTTTGGCAAAAATAGTGACACAATCTAAGCTCTTACATGCAGGCACAACACCACGACAACTGATGCGACCGATGCTGCCTTTAAGGCCTAAAATATTATTAAATGCCGCCGGAACTCGCCCGGAGCCTGCGGTATCAGTGCCTAGCGAAAAAACCACCTGACCATCGGCCACCGAAACAGCTGAGCCTGCACTGGAACCACCGCTGACATAGTCGCCATTGATACTGTTGTGACATTCACCATAAGGACTGCGAGTCCCCACTAAGCCCGTGGCAAATTGATCCAAGTTGGTTTTCCCAATAGGAACCGCGCCTGCTGCAATCAGTTTGGCAACTACAAAGGCATGTTCGCTGGGTTGATAGCTGTAATCAGGACATCCTGCAGTAGTTGGCAGATCGGCTAAATCAATATTGTCTTTGATAGCAAAAGGAATGCCATATAGTGGTAGATCTGCCGGGCTATGGCCCTCTAAATTTATAATGTACGTTTCTAATTGTTCGTCGCTTAAGAGGCTAATCCAAGCCTGATGTGAGTCGTTTCTTGCGCGCGCTAAACAATCGCGTAATAGCGTCCCGACGCTAGTCGCGCCATTGGTATAGCTGCGGTGCAGTGCTTCAATTGTCATTGGCTCAATCATGTTGTTCCTCCAGAATCAGTAAGGGTTGGCCTGCGCGAACGTTTTGGCCTGTGGGGTGGCAAATTTGGGTGATTTTTCCACAGCAAGGGGCTTTGATTTCAATTTCCATTTTCATCGATTCGATGATCATTAAGGTTTGATCGCTTTGCACCGCTTGGCCTGGCTCAACTAACACTTTCCAGACGTTCCCGGAGACCAAACTTTCAATCGCTTGTTCGCCATCTTTAAGAGTCAGCGCCGGGGCATCATCTTCTATCATCAAGTCAGCTTCGCTACTAAAGTTCGCTTGTCCGGTTTCTATCCAGCGCTGACGTTCTGCTTCAAATGCCGATTGTTGGCGCTTCTTAGCGGCCGTTATCTCAAGAGCGTTGTCCTTAAGTAATTGGTTGTATTGCTCGAGGGAAAACTCAGTTTGACGAATATCTAACGGATAATTCCCTTTCGGAAACTCACGGCGAATCCGTTGGAGTTCTTCACTTGAGACTTCATAGAATTCAATCTGATCAAAAAAGCGCAACAGCCAAGGTTTGGTAAATTCTTCGGTGGTGCGATAGCGGTTCCACATTTGCAGTGTGCGTCCGACAAACTGATAACCACCAGGCCCTTCCATGCCGTATACACAAAGATATGCACCTCCAATTCCTACCGCGTTTTCAGGGGTCCAAGTGCGGGCTGGGTTGTATTTGGTCGTGACGAGCCGGTGGCGCGGATCTAGCGGTGTCGCAACCGGTGCGCCTAAGTACACATCGCCTAATCCCATCACTAAATAACGGGCATTGAATAGAATGTGTTTGACCTCATCGATTGAGTCTAAGCCGTTGATGCGACGAATAAACTCAATATTAGATGGCGCCCAAGGCGCATTTTTTCGAACCAATTGATCATATTTTTCAATGGCCAAACGGGTTGCTTCGTCATCCCATGAAAGCGGCAGGCGGACAATGCGTGCTGGCACGCTCATCTGGTCAATATCGGTGAGTTCACTTTCAGCCTGTTCCAAATAGGCTAAAAGTTTATCGGTACTGAGAATGAGGTTGTTGTAGTGGATTTGCAGCGAGCGAATCCCTGGAGTGAGTTCTTCAACGCCTGCGATTTGGGCTTTTTCAAGCCATAGCATCAGCGCGTGAGCGCGAAACCGCAGCCGAATATCAAGCACTTGCGGGCCATATTCGACCAGCAGAAAATCATCGCCGCTGGGTCGATAAACAACTTGTTCACCATAACGCTCTGGCGGGATGGTTTTTAAAATAGCGCTAGAGATTGACGCATGCTCGATAGCAACATCGGTTTTAGTGAGCGTACGTAAAGCATTTAGCTGGGCTCGCTCCATCTTTTCGGCGCACTGCATCGAAACTGGAATAAAGCGCACTTTATCGCCAGCTTTAAGCTGTCCCATTTTCCAAAGGTCTGCTTTGATGATGGTCGCCGGGCAGACAAATCCCCCCAAACTTGGCCCGTCAGGCCCTAAAATCACCGGCATATCACCGGTAAAATCAATCGTCCCAACTGCGTATGCGTTATCGTGAATATTGGATGGATGTAAACCCGCTTCGCCGCCATCTTCTCTGGCCCAATTAGGTTTGGGTCCAATCAACCTGACACCCGTGCGGCTTGAGTTATAGTGAACTTCGTAATCATGGCTAAAGAGCGTTTGGATGTCTTGCTCGGTGAAATAATCTGGCGCGCCATGCGGCCCATAAATGACATGGAGCTGCCAGTTGTGAGTCAGTTCTGGATAAATCGCAGGATCTGCCTCTATTATCGGCGCTTTTGCTGGTGGCTCAAAGAGATGCAAAACATCGCCAGCGCGTAACTCTCGACCAACATGGCCGCCAAACTGACCCAGCGTAAAGGTCGAACGACTTCCTAAATAAGTCGGGCAGTCAATGCCGCCAGCAATTAATAGATAACTGCGCGAGCCAAAATTTTTAACTTTTCCAAGTTTCAGTGTGGCGCCAGCGGGAATATCGACAACTTGCCACATCGCAACAGGTTTGCCATCAACACTGGCGTCAATGTTAGCTCCCGCGAGGATAATCTGCCGAGCACTGTTAAATCCAAGGGTTGGGCCTGTCAGGGTAATTTCGATGCCAGCGCATTGTTCATCATTGCCCAATAGTCGATTGGCTAAGCGAAACGAATAATTATCCATCGGCCCGGATGGTGGAACGCCAATATGCCAGTATCCGACTCGACCAGGAATGTCCTGAATGGTGCTTTGTGTGCCACCAGAGAGCACATCAATAGTGGCTGGCTGCGGATGAAACGAGTTTAAACTGTTGGTTAAAATGCGTCCCTTGGCAAAAGTATCGCTGCTGAGTAAATCAATCAGATAATGGCGGTTCGTTTCAATACCATAGACTTCACTGTGCTTAAGCATGTCGATAAGCGCTTGCCGGGCTTGGCTGCGATCGTCTTGATAAGCAATTAATTTAGCCAGCATTGGATCAAATAGCGCGGGAACTTCGATACCGTTTTCAAGCCAATGATCGATGCGTTGTTCTGGCAGCTGCATCTTCGGAAAATGAACATGGCTGATTAATCCAGCGCTAGGGCGAAAGGCTTTTGCTGGGTCTTCAGCATAAAGGCGCGCCTGAATGGCATGTCCGCGAGGTGTTAATGTCGGTTTTAGCTCAGATAATGGACGAAGTTCACCAGCACCAAGTTCGACCATCCAGCGCACTAAATCAATATTAAAAACTTGCTCAGTGACACCGTGCTCGACCTGCAGACGCGTGTTCATTTCCAGAAAATAGAATTTTTCTGTGTCGGCATCGAGAATAAATTCAACTGTTCCGGCGCTGCGATAGTTTACCGATTGACCAAGTTGTACGGCTGTTTGATGCAGTTGCGAGCGCGTTTGCTCTGAAAGGTGAGGAGCCGGGCATTCTTCGATGACTTTTTGATTACGCCGCTGCGATGAGCAGTCGCGCTCACCGATTGCTAGAACTTGGCCTTGTCCATCACCAAAAATTTGAACTTCAATGTGACGAGCATGTTCGATAAATTTTTCAATAAATACGCCACTGTTAGAGAAGTTATTGGCACTTAAGCGTTTTACGCTATCAAAGGCTTTTTCTAGTTCTTCATCGTTATAACAGCATTGCATGCCAATTCCGCCGCCACCAGCGGTACTTTTTAGCATCACTGGATAGCCGACTTGTTGGGCTTTGCTTTGGGCTTGGGCTATGTCATCGAGTAAATCGCTGCCACCTAACAGTGGCACATTCGCTTTTGTTGCCAGTGCACGAGCTTTATGTTTTAGACCAAAGTCAATCATCTGCTGCGCGCTGGGCCCTAAAAATACGATATTTTCGGCTTCACAGCGTTTGGCAAATTCGGGGTTTTCACTTAAAAAGCCGTATCCGGGATGAATTGCTTGAGCGTTGGCGCGCTTGGCAATATCGATAATGAGATCCTGATTTAAATAGGTTTGTGCGCTTGTGCCGTTGCCAAGACAATAAGCCTCGTTAGCCTGCTGCACATGTAAACTGTCGGAGTCGGATTCGTGATAAACAGCTACCGATGAGATACCCATCGCCTGAAGCGTGCGGGTGATACGGCAACTAATAGCCCCACGATTGGCTATAAGCACTTTGGAAAACATAAGTGAACTCGCTTAATGCATAATGGTGCGGGTCGTCCCGCTGACAATCAGAGTGTGACTCAAGGCCGTCCTTGCACTCGTTTGCGTTATGCGTCCCAGATCACCAGTTCGATTGGTGTTGGGTTATAGGCATTACACGGGTTGTTCAGTTGTGGACAGTTGGAAATTAAAACAATGACATCCATATGCGCTTTTAGCTCAACGTATTTACCGGGTGCACTGATGCCATCGGCAAAAGTTAGACCGCCATCGGTGGTAATCGGAACATTCATAAAAAAGTTCACATTATGGGTCAGGTCGCGTTTGCTCATACCCAGTTCAGGGTGTTCGCTAACCGCTAGCAACCAGCTATCTCGGCAGGCGTGCATGTTTTTCTTTGTTAGCGAATAGCGAACTTGATTGCTCTCGGTGGCACAGGCACCCCCTAATGTGTCATGACGACCGCAGGTGTCAGCAATAATAGTTAACATGGGATTACATAAATTAGTTAACAGTGTGCTGCCTGTTTCAAGATAGACATTGCCTTGTTCGCGAATCGTATCGACGGCGCTGTAGCGCTCAGCTGTATCGGCGGCACTGAAAAACAGCGTATCGGCAGCTTGGTTGCCTTCAATATCGACGATGCGCAGTGTTTGGCCTGCTTTGACAGTGTGTAACCAATAGTTGCCGGCATTAACGACTTCGCGAAAGCTTGCGTCACTGGCGGATAATTTACTTTCAGTAAGCATGAGAGAGTCTCCTGTTAAGCGTGAATAGCGAGGTTGTAACGGCGAGTGTTTTCAAAACCACGGCCATTTTCTGGGCGAAAGTTTTTGCAATAGTCATCGTCAGAAATGGGGGATGCTTTTCGAACTTCGTAGCTAATCGCGCGGTGCGGGTATTCTTCGGCTGGATTCATCGGGTGAGGGCAGGTGTTCATCACAACCAGAGTATCCATCTCAAAGCGCAGAGTAATGCTGTCGCCCGCTTTAGAATGTTCGCGCTCAAAGGTGAAGTTGCCGTCATCATCGGTGAAGATTTTACTGAACAAATTGACATTCGCTGCGATGTCTCGTGCTCCCAAGCCAAATTTGGCAATTTCAACTAAGAAACTGTCGTAACCGTTTTGTTTCCAGTAATTGCGCTCAGTTTGATAATCACGTTCTCCCCAGCGTTTGGCAACGAGTTCTTTATTGGTTGTGCCGGCGACAGTGTCAATCCAACCGGTGTCATCTTCGGTAATTGAGCAGAAAATTCGGCCCATATCCGAATACAGACAATTGCCTTTGGTGAGTTTAAACGTGTGTTGGCATTTGAGCGTATCCGGTGCGTTATAACGCTCTAGCAAATTATGCGGATTGTAAAATAACATTCCGAGATTGGCGCCGCCCTGAGTGTCGGTAAATTTTAGCTCAGTGCCAGCTGCAACTTGTAATGACCAGTGGCTGTTGCCAGGCAGATCATCGGTGTAAAGCAATTCACTCATTGCTTGGTTCTCCTTGTTTGATGGTATGTTGAATGGTTGAAAGCTCACTTTGTTTGAGTGCGCTTGATTGGTTTAGCGACAAATCGTAGGTAATTTGGGCTCCAAATCGCTCTGGTGCATGTGGGTCGTGACGAACTTTGTCAAACACCCATAATCGCGAACCGAGCTTAAAACCTTCCGAAATATCGTGGGTGACCATAAAAATGGTCAATTGTTGTTGCTGCCATAACTCATGAATTAATTGATGCATATCGGCTCTGATCCCCGGATCGAGTGCTCCGAATGGTTCATCAAGTAGCAGCACTCGCGGTTTTTTCATCAAGGCTTGGGCGATGGCTAGTCGCTGCTGCATGCCACCAGAAAGTTCATGAGGATAGCGGTTGAGTGCGTGGCTGAGTCCGACTCTTGCGAGCATGTCCTTGGCGCGTTTAAGAATCTGCTGCTTATGTTTGCCAAAGCATTTGCCCAGTAGATGCGAGTGTGAGAGCTCATCGGCGAGCATGACATTGCCCAGTGCACTCAGATGGGGAAAAACCGAATAGCGCTGAAAGACAATGCCGCGCTGCTCGTCAGGTTCATGGATGATCGGTTGGTTATCCATGAATAATTCTCCGCGACTGGGTTGTTCAGTGCCAAGAATAAGTTTTAAAAAAGTACTTTTGCCACAGCCTGAAGCGCCGACCACAGTAATGAATTCACCGGGGTAGATATCGACATTGAGACGTTCTAAAACACATGTGTCGCCATAGTCTTTATAAAGATTTTTCGCACTTAGAATTGGCTGACTCATGCGTTAGAACTCCCGTTTAAGCTGGCATACCAAGGAAAGACTCGTAAAGAAACTTGTTTTAAAATCCAGTCCATGAGAAAGGCGAGAAAGGTTATCCAAACCACGTAGGGCAAAATAACGGCCATATCCAGATAGCGACGGACTAAAAAGATTCGATACCCCAGTCCGCTGGTGGCGGCAATGGCTTCTGCGGCAATTAAAAATAACCAAGCACTACCAAGAGTTAAGCGAACCGCTTCGATAAGCCGCGGCAGGACTTGAGGTAACATGACTCGCAGAATGATTTGCCAGCTTGTGGCGCCCAGAGTCTGAGCTTTAATCAATTGCTCTTGGGGTAAGCTGAGTGTTTTTAATTGCATGTCTCGCACCAGTAAAGGTGCAACACCAATGACAATCAGCATCACTTTAGCCAAATCACCAAGGCCAAAAGCGATAAATAGAATGGGTAAAATTGCCATGGGTGGAATTAATGAAAGTGCGGTAAACAGTGGCGACAAAGGTGCTCGAAGAAGTGGAATAGCACCATTGATGATCCCGACAATTAATCCAACCAGTGCGCTGATTCCAACTCCCATACAGAGCAGCTTTAAGCTAGAGAGTGTGTCGTTCCACAATAAATAGTCACCGGTTCGGCGGCTCGGAACGAATGCCATTTTGTAAATGGCATGATAGATACTCTCAAACGATGGCAATAGCTTGTCGTGAGGGTTAATTGCCAGTCTTGCTTGGGAGGTAATTAAATACAGTGCCACGATAATGATAAATGGCAGTAATCCCAGCAAGAGTCGGCTTGCGCGATCAGGTTTACGATTAATGAGTCGGGTCATCCCGTGCTCCTTTTCTTACAATTTGTCTGAAGCTGCGAGTTTCATGAAGGTTGGGTCAAAGCGGAACTTGATATTCCCTTTATCTCCATAAGTACCAGCGGGTGTTTGAATACCGATAAAGTCCGCACTTGGAGCGCTATCGCCAAGCAGCCCATGGTCGTATGAGAAGCGGGCAATCAGTGACATCGTTTCTTTAAGTTTTGGACTTGTGGTTTCTTTGAGCGCTTTTTGCGCGCTGTAGAACATGTAGGTGGTTTTTAACTGTTTGTTGTAATCAGCTAAATCAGTGCCAGAGGCTTTTGCCATTTCAGTGCGAGCTGCGATCCCTTGTTTACTGTCAGATTGCATCACTTTCATGGTTTCATACCATGCACCCGTCAAGGCCTTGCCAAGTTCAGGGTGTTTTTTCAACACGTCTGTTTTAACGACCATCAGGTCTAAGATTTCACCCGGGATCATGTGTGAGCTAAAGACTTCATGAGCATCTGGTTGGCTTTTAATCACATTCAGCATTGGGTTCCAGGTAACGGCTGCTGTGACATCAGGACTTTGGAAAGAGGAGACGATATCTGAGTCAGAGGTGTTGACCAGTGTGACGTCTTTTTCGCTCATGTTCTGAAATTGCAATGCACGAGCTAAAAGGTATTCAGAAACACTTAATGAAACTAAGTTAACGCGTTGGCCTTTGATGTCTTTAAGGCTTTTTTTACCTTTTAAAACAATCCCGTCGTTACCATCTGAATAGTCGCCAACAATAATGGCGCTAGTATCTACACCGCTGGCCGCTGGAATCGTGAGTGCATCCATATTGGTCATCACACAACCGGCAAATTTGCCAGCAGTGTACTGGTTGATGGATTCAACGTAGTCATTAACCTGGGTCAGATTGATTTTAATATCGTACTTGTCAGCCCATTTTTTCAAAATGCCACTTTGCTGGGCATATTCCCAAGGCATCCAGCCTGCGTAAATCGACCAAGCAATGTTAAAAGTGGGTTTTGCTGCTGCCGCGCTAAAAGAGAGCAACAGTAAGACAGGAATAAATAACGTACTAAGTTTTTTGAATAATCGAGACTTTGACATCATTCCCTCCTTGGGGGGATGGTTACAGGTTACAGAGATCAGGGCTGTGCGCCGTTGGTCTCCCGGGCTTTTATCCCGCCGTGTAACCTCAAGGAGGTCGATAACTCTCGGACCAGACACTATCGAAATAGCCGGAACCCTAGTCATCTATTAGCTAATTGTATAAGCACAGAGGAATCAACGTCAATACCGCACGCCGTAATCTCCAGTGTTGCGATAAATAAAATAGCAACAACTAGGCCAAAAAATAAAAACTTTAAAAATCATTATGATATAGTGATAAAAATATAAAATAGTATTTTTAATAAATATATTATGCACATAATTGGTGTGCTTATTTGGTGCGGGTTTTAAGTTTTAAGTGCAAAAATAACAATTGCTGAGGCATCTTTAGGTCGGTAAATTGATGCTTTATCTATCGGCTCAACCAGAGACTAGGCGACACGCTATTATGATGAAAAATCAATCACAATTACGCTATCAGAGCGCTTATTTAGCTGAGCAATTGATTGTTGATTTACTTGCTAACGGAGCTTATCACTGGCTTGATGAAGTCTGCTTATACTGCCCAGATAGTAGCGAATTGATAAGTAAATCCACACTTATCTATCTTGATGAATACCCAGATGAAGATGAGGTTGGTGACGATTTGTTTTCTGCATTTGTGGTGGACAATAACTTGGAGCTGCTTTGCTCAGGAGAGCTGTTTAAGGATGTATTAGATAATTTGCAGCATCAAGGCGCAGAGCTTAGTGTGGAGAGCATCATCGCTGCTGCAAACTTCTATTTAGAGCATGATAACTTTATTTCAATCAACGATTGATACGTTTAAGATTTAAAGAGTCGATCGCCAAACATAAAGAAAATTAGTCCGATAAACATAACGCCGAGTCCGGCATATTTATACCAATAGACCGCACGCACAGGCATCTGGATCCAGCCAAAACTATCAACCAGCATACCGGCAATTAACTGACCAAGAATGAACAAAAACATGGTGTTGGTAATACCAATTCGCGGTGCTAAGAAAATGGTGGTAAATACCGCAGATGCGCCTAATAATCCACCCAGCCACCGCCACCAAGGTTGATGGGTGAGGGCGCTGCCGATACCCGACCATTGCACCTGAAATATTGCCAACAAGCCTAAACACAATGTACCAACCGCAAATGAGATAAACGCGGCCATCAATGGCTGATTGTGCACGCCAGAGCTTAATCGGCTATTTACTGCTGCCTGAATCGCTAAACCAAATCCGCTGGCAAGCGCCATGATGAAGTAGAATAATTTCATAAACAGTCCATATGTATGTGATTTTATAAATTTTTGTTAGGTAAGACAGCTATCATGGCCGATCTAGCTCTTGCTAGTCAATCCACTGATATAAAGGCGCTACAAACCCAAAAGCATGGTTTGTAGCGCCTAATCTAACCAATCTTATATGCTAGGGTCTGCTTTAAATGAGCGTCCTTTAAACGTCCGTATCGGATTGCCTCGTTCGAGCTGGTGATGTTGCTGCCAGCGTAGTTTCTGGGTTTTGGCCTGCAGTTGCTGCTTATGTTCGGCCAATTTCGCGGCTATCAGTGCTTTTGCCAGGCGTTTATTGGCATGTTGACTACGTTCGGCCTGAACTTTAACGCTAATGCCGCTGGCGATATGTGTTGCATGAATCGCCGAGTTGGTTTTGTTGACATGCTGACCGCCAGCACCGCTTGCGCGGCACGCCGAAAAGGTTATATCACTGTCAGGCAGCTCGCTCTGATAAGGCAGAATATGTCCGCCAATAAACCAGTTTTTACGTGGATAGCGAGGCCGAAGTGGGCTTTGGCAAATCCACTGAATTGTCCCATTCCAGCTTTTGCCAAGCAAATGCTCCGCTTTGCCATCAAGAGCCACTACCACCGATTTAAAGCCGTTTATCAGTTCATCTCGTTCCGCTTCAATTAAACTGATGTGCACGTCTAGTTTTGCCGCTTCTTTTTCTAGCTGAGTGAGCGCATAGCCCACCGCTAATTGGCACTCTTGCGGGCCAAGGCCTGAGCTAAGTTGTAACATTAACATCTATGTTTCCCCGCAGTTTTATAGGTGAGCACTGGCTTAAAGCGCGCGACTAGCTCAATTAAATCGGCTTCTTGCATCAGTTGGATGATGGGTTGAATGGGTTTGTAAGCCTGTGGCGCTTCTTCATAAATTAATTGGCGATCAGCACAGATAACCCTGCTACCAAATTGGGTTTTTTGCAGTTTTTCAAATGAATAATTGCTCTCTAGGCGAGCTTTTGCACTCTTGCGGTTCCATTTGCGCCCCGCGCCATGAGCTAACGAGCAGAGGCTTTTGTCACTGACCTTAGGTTTAACCAAATAACTATAGTCACCTCGAGAGCCAGGAATGATAACGAAATCTTTATCAGCTGGCGTCGCCCCTTTTCGATGAATCCAGCCTGAGCCAAGGTGAGTATAGGGCTCGACTAAGTTATGATGCACATCTAAGCGCAAGCTCATCTCACAACTCAATGCGCTTGATATACGCATTGCGATGAGTTGGCGATTTAGCTGCGCGAACTTTAAGGCGCGATTATGCTGACAAAGATAGTGTTGCCCGGCATCGCTATTAGCCTCAATTCCCTGATGAGAATATAGCTTAAGATGTTCAGCTAAGATCTGTTCGCCGAAGCCTCGTGAGCCACTATGTACCAATAGATTCAGTTGTTTCTTATCCAAATGTGCGTCAGCAAATAAGCTTTGCGAATAGATTTTGTCGGTCACTTGCAGCTCGGCAAAATGATTGCCCCCACCGATTGTGCCGAGCGAGAATTGCCTTGCAATATCAATGAGATCATATTGGTGCAACTGTTCTTGCACCCACAATGGATATTCCTGTGGCGCGCCGTCAATGTTTCCTAAGCGCTTTTCGAGCTTATCTAGCTTTACTTTATGAGTGGCTAGACTCGTTGTAAATAAAGCCATCCCACAGCCGATATCGTTGCCAATTAAGGCCGGATAGAGCCACGTTTGGGATAAAAAAGCGGCGCCAATTGGATAGCCCTTGCCCGGATGTAAATCAGGCATGCCTACCGCAGCTTTAAGATTTGGGAGCTCAAGAGTTTTGCTTAATTGTTGGATCGCTAAATCTTCGACCCAGATTTTATCGTCGGCAACAATAGATGCACCGTTCGAAATATATTGAATGGAATTGCCCATAAAACTTTACCAAATTTTTTGTAAATCGAAAGATTGATTTTGGCAAGCCGTAAGCCGGGCAAAGCTGGAAACTAACCCTGACAAGGCTTGCAGAAAAATACTGAATAAGTCATTTGTTCCTCCAAGCGTGTTTGATATGTGAATGGAGCGCTAGTCTATAGTTGATTGACATATAAATCAATATCTATTTTCACAGTCAAACATAAATATCTTCTAATAATAAATAACAGGGTTAAATAATATTAATTTATTAATCATTCATTTTTTTAAAATCAATTTAAATATGATCAATTAAAGTGCAGAAAATAATTAATAAGATCAAAATAGCGCATTAAAAATTTATTATTAATTAATGGTTTTAAGTAACTTAATGATTTTAATGGGATTTAATTGTTGGCATAGCGATTGCTATTACAATCATGTATATACATGTAATGGTTAAATAAATATTTTCTCAATTTATAACAGAGGTTTGTATGTATAACAGACGAAAGAAATCTAGCTATTTGACGATATCTGCACTGGTGCTTTCTTTAACAGCAGCGACTGGCGTTAATGCAGCAAGTATTGATTATAATGTCCCTGGCTCAGGCATTCCGGCTGCTAAGTTTAATAAAGACATAAAAGAAATGCTTCCTGTATCTATTCAAAAATCAGGTGTCATTAAAATAGCAACAGATGCGCACTATCCACCTTGTGAATCATTTGCACCTGATAATAAATCAATGGTGGGTTATGAGCCGGACTTATGGATTGCAATTTCCCAAAAACTGGGTATTAAATATGAAGCTAAATCAATAGATTTTTCTGGATTGATTCCTGGAGTCGATAGCAAACGTTATGATATGGCCTCGGAATGTATTTCTGATAGTAAAGCAAGAGAGCATAAAGTTATGTTCGTTGAGGATGCTTTTGCAACAGGTGCGGTTTATACATTGCAAACCAATAAATCAATATCTGATAAAACAGAATCATTGTGTGGTTTAACTGTTGGGATCCAGCAGGGAATTGATTTTGAAAAAGTCGTAAAAGATGAAATGACACCTTATTGTGTATCAAAAAATCTTAAACCGATTACAGTGAACTTGTATCCATCGGGGCAAGATGTATTATTGGCACTTTATTCTGGACGAGTTGATTTTGTATTAAACGATTTAGCAGCATCTAAAAAAATCAAGGAAGCAGCTCCTCATCCAATTCGAATTGAGACCAATAAGTTTCTTCCAAAATACTATAACGGTATTGTAGTTGCCAAACATAACACTAAGTTAGCAAATGCTTTATTAGCTGCATTAAAAGAGATTAAACAAGAAGGCATCTATCAGAAGATTATGAGTAAATGGAAAATCTCAGAATTATCGTTAGATAAATTTGGCATTAATATGGTCACAAAGTAATTTGAACTGAGATAGATATGGTCGATGAAAGAAATCTTAAAATAATTAAAAGGAAAAGTTATAGTAAGCATATATCAGCCTTTTTATTTATTATATTTTTATATTTCATATACAGCTTAGTCGAAAATCCAAGATTTGGATGGGATATTGTCGGTAAATATTTATTTAACGAAGCAATCATGTCAGGGCTTTTATTGGCTGTATGTTTAACCGTAATATGTATGGTGATTGGTGTTGTATTGGGGATTATCATAGCCTTTTTTAAGGTGTCCAATGTATTTTTTTTGGAAAAGATAGCCCAACTGTATATTTGGTTTTTTCGCGGGACACCAATTTTAGTACAGTTAATATTCTGGTATAACTTATCGGCTTTGTACCCAAGCTTATATATTCACATCCCATTTTTAGATGTTGATTTTTTTAAGTTTACTACCAATGATCTGATTACGCCTCTCATCGCTGCGATACTCGGCTTGTCTCTCAATGAGGGAGCTTATATGTCAGAGATTGTCAGGGGCGGCATACTGTCAGTAGACTCAGGTCAAGAAGAAGCGGCAACATCGTTGGGAATGAAAAAAATAAAGATAATGCTCAGAATTATCTTACCACAGGCGATGCGTACTATTATTCCGCCAACTGGGAATGAAACAATTGGAATGTTAAAAATGACATCTTTGGTCAGTGTTATTTCATTATCTGACCTGTTGTATGCAGCGCAGTCGATATACTCAAGAAATTTTGAAACGATACCATTACTTCTCGTTACTTGTTTCTGGTATTTAGTTATGACAACTATTATGACTTTTTTCCAAGAAAAAGTAGAGCGGCATTATCACTATTCTACCTAGGAGGTAATATGGTTGATTACATGGTGGAGGCCATTAATGTTCATAAACACTATGGTAGTTTAGAAGTATTAAAAAATATAAATCTGAAAATATGTAAAGGTGAAGTGATTAGCCTAATTGGTCCATCAGGTTCAGGTAAATCAACTTTTCTTAGATGCATAAATAATTTAACTGAAGTTTCTTCGGGGTTTATAAAAGTAAATGGTGATTATTTATTGCATGAGTTGAAAAACAATGAACTTCATGAATTAAGTAAATCAGAGATAGCTAAGAAACGATCTAAGATTGGGATGGTTTTTCAGAGATTTAATCTTTTCCCACACTTAAGTATTTTAGATAATATCACTGAAGCACCTATACAAGTTTTAAAAGAAAACAAACAAAGTGCACAAGAGAAAGCTAAAAATTTATTAGATAAAGTTGGTCTTTTAAATAAGGCCAATGCATATCCTAATGAACTTTCAGGAGGGCAACAACAACGCGTAGCTATTGCTCGAGCATTAGCAATGAATCCTGAGCTCATGTTATTTGATGAACCAACATCAGCACTAGATCCAGAATTAGTTGGAGAAGTGCTCGATGTAATGAAGTCATTAGCTGCCGAAGGAATGACAATGGTTGTTGTTACTCATGAAATGAAATTCGCACAGGAAGTATGAATCGCCACTACTTCACTAGACGACTTTTAGCCTCATTAAAATATTGACGCTCATACTCTAACGGCGATAGCCCA
>NZ_JBEQCS010000013.1:0-123321 GCF_046054195.1 Celerinatantimonas sediminis | reverse complement strand
GATTTTTGGCGAAACCATTATAACAGCCCCATTTGCTGCTTGCTTTTTATACCGCAAAGATCAACACGCTCTAGTTACATTTATCTTCATTACTATGGATGATTAAAGTTGTCATCTTAAGTCGTTATGCTAGTAAATCGTTAACGGTAGGAGAGCATTTGAATTGAATAGATGATTTAGATCACAAATATGCCTTTATTTTCGGTTTTAAGCTCTCTGTAACAGCACAAATTAGATTGTGAACTGAGATCGATTTGCTGTATTGACAATATTTTTATCTGTACGGTTAAATTATCACGTTATGCTGTTTTTTGGGGAGATTTTAGCCTATATGAGTAGAAAACCGCACAGCCTGCCTCATCTATTTATGAAATAGGCTTCTTTATTTGATGATTTTTCCAATTCTACCTGCATCTGGTGAAATCCAGACATACTGAGCTTTACCAAGAATGTCTCTTGCTGGAATGATGCCATAAAAACGGCTGTCTAAACTATTGTCACGCCAGTCACCTAGAAGGAAAACATAACCTTTAGGAATATGTCTTGTACTCATCGAGATGGAAAAAGGCTTCTCTCTTTGATTTTTTGGAACTTCGAGGGTTTTCTCTATCTTCCCATTTCGAAAAACTGTGCCGTTTCTTATTGATATGGTATCGCTACCTGTTGCTGCAATACGTTTAACGTAGATAACTTTTTCGTTTAAAGGTGTATGGAAGGCGACAACATCTCCAACTTTAGGATGTGAATACCGAGCAGTAACCATAATTACGTCGCCTGTTTGTAACCTCGGTTTCATTGAATTTGCCGTTACTTGATATATCTGATAACCAAACAACTGTGTCCGATAGGTCATCACTAAATGGCTACCTATAGCTAGTATTGACCAGATACAAAGGTACCAATACCATCTGTTGTATGGTTTTAACCCAAATTGTTTATTTTTAAGAGCTAGTCTGGCTGAGCTTATAACGCTAAAGAGATAGAATATGAAAACAGCAAGAATAAATAATAGAATTCCATGAAATGTTACAAGAATTCCTGATAACCCTACGATTAGAAGAATCGCACATTCAAAGATAATTAAGCATATCCCTTTCTTTAAACTACCTGCATAGATATGTCCGAGCCCGGGAGCAATAACGGATAAAGTAGCTGCCAGAAATGGGCTGCGTTTTTTATTCATATGGGTAATCCTTTACTTAAGATAAATTAGTTAAATGAGCGCAATTATCTTTGGGCTAGCAAATTGATAGGCAGCATACTTATTTTTTATAATAATAACAACAGATGCTTTTAATGTAGTTATCGATGTTCTATTTGAAATGGATATTGCGGTTAATTTAACCAATTGCTCTATTTGTCAATATCTATACTAATTATAGATATTGAGATTTTATGACAGCTTAGTAATTAATAAGCTAAGTGCTAAGGATGATGTTCGAGACCTAGGATTAAGCCTCAGAATCTGCTGAGATCTTCAAATGAACTGATTAACTCAAATCCAAGCCCTTTGATATACATCTGAGTATTCTTTTCAAGATGGTTAGTTGGGTGAGCTGCTCTGAGTTTTGCTGTTTTTGGAATCATCTTGTTGCTTTTGCTGATTGATAACTTAGGCACTTTGTTTTGAAAAGAGTTATAGGTGGTGCGGATTTAGCTCAAAAAAGAGGCTAATCACATCTTGTATATCTTCGTTGGAATGCTCTTTTAATGCTTGAATTTCTGGTGTTAAATCCCACGCATTGATATCAATGGCCCACCAACAACACCGATATTGAACACTACCTATATTTGAGCTAAGTCCCTGGTGTAAGTATTTTATGACACAACTTCGCTCTTGAACCATAAGAACATCACTAATATTTTCATACATGCCTAACCCTGTATTCTCACTAATACAAAAGATGAAATAAGCAATACATTCATTGCATTGATGATGTTTAAAAAAGTTGATGGCTTCAATAAAAGTATCGCATTGTTGCTGAGTAATATCAGCATCGTCAGGCATTGGTTGCATTGACTCTAGAAACTCTAATAGCTCTTTCTCATTCATAACTTATAATCTTAACGGTTATTGGTGAAGCTAAATCCGGTTTGGATGACGGCTATTTCGTTATTGTGCCAGATGTATAAATTTGTTGGCTAGTTGCTATTTTATGAAAAACTCTAGCCTTTAGAGTTATTGTTATGTTATAACAGTTTTTCTGAAGCACTTGGGTACATTTAGTTGTACTTGCCTTTTTTAGCCGCCGTTAAGGCGGTTTTTTCTTACCGATAGCTTGTTTCTCTTGCTTGAATTGGCTATTACGCACCCTTATAAGGACGATAAAAGGGCGCGTCAAGTAACATAATTAGCGACCAGCGCGCTATCTCTTTATCCCTTCTTAGAGTACGGTATTAGAAGTAGATATTTAATTTAAATGTTGCTGTCAGCCTATGGATTTCTCATTCAAAAAGTTTTAAAAAATGATTTGGGTAACCTATGAGAACTGATATCTCAATGATATGAGATTAAGCTAGAGGACGAGAATGATACGGCACCTTTACAGAATAGTGCTGTAGCTCAAAGCAATATTGTATTAATTTACTCTGGCAAGGGTTCATCTCCAAAATCACTTAGATTATTGCGCGCTAGATTTTGCCTCATTGCAAGGGAAGTGGTGATGGGAGTCAGTTGTCAAACTAGCAAGCAGGCACAGGGGGATTAAAACGCGGTGCTATAAAATAGCGAGGATATAAGCGTTATCACTTTTATTTTATCCTGCTGTTAGTGCGTTAAGTAAGGGGCATTGTCTGCTTAAATTAACATTCTATTTCGGCTTCATTCCAATGAAAAACTGGCTCTTATTTGTAATGTTGAGTATTGCTGTTGCATTCGTTTCACATGCGCAGCCTCGTTATTTTGCAGATGAAATCATCCCGTTGTGGGCGATGAATGCTCCTGGCGGCGGTGGTCCGCGAGGCGAGATACAGGTTAGCCGCAAAGGCGCTTTTACTCATATTGCTAAGCCGATGATGTATCTCTACCGGCCTCTCAAACCTAACGGTAAGTCAGTTTTGATTGCTGCTGGAGGTGGTTATAGACGGATTAATATGAAAAAAGAAGCCGTTCCTGCTGCGCTTTGGCTAAAATCATTAGGATATACAGCCTATATTCTTGTATATCGGCTCCCTTTGGAACATTGGCGCGATGGAAATTTAGTAGCGTTGCAGGATGCTCAACGAGCTATTCGACTCATTCGCGCCAAACATCAGCCTTTATCTTTACTCGGATTTTCAGCCGGAGCGCATTTACTCGCTTTGGCTGGATTAAAAATTCAATCCCCAAACTATCCACCGCAAGACTCAATTGATCAAATTCCAATAAAGCTCTCTGGAATTGCCATGATTTATCCTATAGTGACGCTTATGCCTCCTTATTCGCACACATCGACACACAAAGTGCTTGTGGGCAAAGGGGCAAGTTTGGAGCAAGATGCAAGGTGGTCGGTAGAAAACTATGTAACGAAAGCCTCCCCTGCAATATTTGCAGTACAAGCGGATGATGACGCTATCTCATCGGTTGAAAATACCCATATTCTTGAGAAAGTTTGCCAGGAAAATGGTGTCCCAATCGATGTTCATCTGTTTAAAACAGGCGGTCATGGCTTTGCGATGGGAAGAGCCGGAACACCAACAATTGCATGGCCTAACATGTACTTAAAGTGGCTTAATAAATTGCGATAGCTATCTGTTTTACAGTGTGATTTTAGTAAAACTACGCGCATAATGTTGCAAGTATAAGCTACTTAAGGAAGACTCAATGACCAATCCATGGTTAACCATTCCTGCATCAGATTACGAAGGACATATGAATGAAGCATCAGTTGCTCAGCTCGCTTTTTTGGCATCTGTTTTTAAACAGGCTTTAACACAATATGATAGTCACGCATTGGCTTATCTTGGCTGTGCGACAGGGAATGGTCTTGAGTATATTGACTCGACAAAAACCAAAGAGTTAAGTGTTATTGATATCAATCCTCATTATTTAGAGATAGTTAAATCTCGTTATTTTCAACAACTTCCTTTTATGAAAGTCATAGAAGCTGATTTAAATAACTATGAAGCTATTGCGAATTGTTATTCTCTCATTTTTGCAGGTTTATTATTTGAATATATTAAACCTGCTCAGTTACTTCATAAAATAGTGAATTGGCTAACACCAGATGGTGTGTTAGTTGTGGTTTTACAACTAGAACAACCGCAAAAAGAGAAAATATCACAGACAAACTATTCAAGCTTGAACAGGCTAGAATCGATTATGCGGCTTATAACTGCTAATGAATTTAAGCAATTTGCAAAAATAAATGGTTTACATGAAATTAAAGGAAATATCTGTACGTTAAAGAGTGGCAAAAAGTTTTATGTTGGTGCTTATAGTGCAAATTAATCATTTTATGCAAATAAATAGCCTCATTAAAACAGATAGTTAGCTATTTAAGATACACCAAGAGAATTTCATAGCGATTGGCAAATGCAGGGCGCATCCACTGATCGATGCTTATTTAGGTGAGTGGTTCGTACTATTTCTGGTCAAGGGCTGGGTGGGTCTTGGTGACATGTCAGCATATTAGGTGATTGTTCGTCAGTGCGATGTGATGTTTTATCGTCCTTGAAAGCCGTTTATGAGTAAGTGATACGGGCATTGAGTTGCTATAAACATATCTTATTAGCACAACAGTGATAATTTAGTTGATTAATTCGATAGTATTAAATATGCTTCGCCATGCGAAGTAAGCGGGGATCTATCTAACCCTCGATTAGCCATCGAAGCCCGCTTCTTCGCCGCTTTCATGGCTAAGGTATTCATAGTCGTTTTAATTACGATTATTTACTGATATCGAGATTAATTTAGGCTCAAAGCATGACAAAGATAGGCTTTGTCTTGGAGTATTAACTTTACTAAATTACTCAAGTATTAATATCATTTAAATAAATTCATATAGTTAGAGTTATTATCATTTTATTAAAAATAAAGATGTTTACTTTTTATAAAAAATAATTATAATTCTGCACTCTGTTATCTTCCTCAAGTTCGTTCTTCTGTTGTATTGTGGATTTTTAAATGTTGTCTTCCGCTATTTTAGAAAAAGATATTGAATATGCGATTGTTGATCTAATCGTTAATGGACTTGGGATTAGAAAGAATAAATCAAATTATCATAAAGATGAATTGCTCGAAATATTAAATGTGTTCTGCTTTATTATTAAAAAAGGCATGGATGAATTAACACAAGCAGAACGTTGTCATCTTGACAGTTTTTTACGGAAAGTTTATTCAAATAAACTTTTAAAAAAACAGGAATGTTTTACAAAGACCATCTTAAATCAAGATGAAATTGAATACCTTAAACATATCGTTAGCACTAGCAGATAGCGTTAAAGTCAGTTTGTTTTAAATCCCGAAGTACTTAAGCGAGTCTACTTCGGGATTTTTGTTTATGAAGCGGATGTTTTGACCCGTGGAGCTATCCAGATAATCATAGCCGACAGCGCAAATAGGGCTGCAATCTCCATAAAGATCTGATTTGTAGCGATCATCACACTTTGGCTCTGCAGCATGTGTTCTAGCGTCGAGCGAATATGGCTTAGATTTACACCATGATTTAACATTGCAGCGAGCACTTGATGGCTGCGATCGGTGAGACCTGCTAATTCAGCATGAACATATCGAGAAGTGTCTTCCCAACTGGTGTTAACCATTGATGTGGCAAAAGCACCGGCTAGTGACCGAATAAAATTCATCAGCCCAGCTGCTGAGTCTATTTCATGCCTGGCAACCGAGCTTAGCGCTAAAGCGGTTAGTGGCACAAAAAATAACGGCATCCCGATGCCTTGCCAAAACATTTGCAGGCTAATTTGTCCAAACGACATATCTAGCGTGTTGAAACTGCGTATAAGTGTCCAACAACCAAGCCATAATAACCCACCACAAACAAACCAACGAGGATCATATTTATTGGCTAAGTTAGCGATAACAGGCGCTAAAAAGACAGCTAATATCCCCATGGTGGCAGTCGCGTAACCGGCAATGGTTGCCGTGTAGCCCATGTAAATTTGTAGCCATAAAGGCGTGAGCACGGTGGTTCCAAAAAAAGAACCAAAGCCAAGTGCAAGCGTCATCATGCTAGCTGTGTAGCCGCGATGGCGAAAAATCTTCAAATTAATAACTGGATTTTTCTCAGTGAGCTCCCAAATTAAAAAAGATAAAAAGCCAATGGCCGCAATAACTGCCAGTACTACGATTTGTGTTGATGCAAACCAGTCGTGATCTTTACCTTCATCGAGCATGATTTGCAGTGCACCGACCCAAACAATCAGCAACAAAAGGCCAACTTTATCAATTGGTGTTTTAATTGTTTTATTTTCAAAGCGCTGCAGTAATCCCCAACAAACTAATCCTGCTGTAACAGCAAAAGGCAAATTAAAATAGAAAATATATGGCCAACTGAATTGATCGCATAAGGTGCCTCCTAAAATTGGCCCCATAATTGGCGCGATTAAGGTGGTCATGCTCCATAAGCCGATGGCTGCATGGGCTTTATCTTTGGGGAAAACTCGGATCATGAGTGTTTGTGATAGTGGCATTAGAGGCCCGCCACAAAGCCCTAAAAAGACCCGGAAGGTAACCAACATCATCATGCTTGACGATAAGCCACATAATGCTGAAAAAATCCCAAATGCTATAAGGCAAGTCACAAAGACTCTAATTGCTCCAAAGCGCGCCGATAACCATCCGGTCAACGGCACTGAGATAGCCTCCGCTACAGCATAAGAGGTGATGACGTAGGTTCCTTGGCTTGTCGATGTGCCAAGACCCCCTGCAATATTTGACACGGACACATTAGCGACTGTCGTGTCTAAGATCGCGAGAAAGTTCGCAGTTGCAAGCCCCAGCGCCCCAAGAGCCAGAGCACCACCTTTAAGGGGCTGATGCTCGGTTGTTACTTCCTGGTTCATATCAGAGCTCTTTATTGCGTTGTGTGGTCATGGCCAGTAGCGTTGTTTTGGGCGCTTGGGTATCAATGGTCACTTCCATAGAAAGACCAACACTGAGCGGATATTTTTTAAGCTGATTTGGGTCAAGTTCGATTCTGACCGGTAGACGTTGCACAACTTTAATCCAATTTCCTGTGGCATTCTGGGCTGGAATAGTTGAAAACGCCGAGCCAGTTCCGCCTGATAAGCCAGTTACAACCCCATGAAACACAACATCATCGCCATAAATGTCCGCGGTTAGTTTAACGGGCTGGCCAATTTTAACGTGCGTTAATTTGCCTTCTTTAAAATTGGCATCCACATGCATTTGGGCTACCGGGACAATCTCCATCAAGGGTTCCCCAATTTCGACACGGCGGCCAACATCAACTTGGCGTTGCGCTACGATGCCATCGACAGGAGCTCGAATGACGGTTCGAGACAAATTGACTTGCGCTTGTTTTAGCTGCGCTTGAGCTTGTAAGACTTCTGGGTTGGTCTCAACGGTTGTGTGAGCAATGAGAACTTCATTCGCTTTTTTCGAGCCGATGGTTGAAAGGCGGTTCGCTTTGCTCTGAGCCATGGCTGCTTTGGCGCTTTGTAAGCGAGCTGTTGCTTGTGCCAGAGCATTTTGCGCATTGGTTAGCTCTTCAGCGGAAACCGAGCCCGACTGCTCAAGAGCAACTCGTCTTTTATAGTCGATTTGGGCGCGTTGCAAATCAGCTTCTGCTGCTGCGACATTTGCTTTTGCGCGTTTTTCGTCGGCAGAGCGTGCATTCACAAGCGCTGAAAGCTGTTCATTTGTTGCAATGTAACTTCGCACATGACGTTTGGCGAGCGCCAGTTGGGCTTTAGCACGAGCAAACGCAAGTTTGGCATCGGTATCGTCAATTTTAACCAGCACATCACCTTTGTGGACATGTTGGGTATCTACAACTGCAACTGATTGCACAATGCCACCGATGGCTGGCGTGATCTGCGCCTGTTCGACACCGGTATAAGCGTTATCGGTTGAAATATACCGAGAGCCGATAAAATACCAGTAACTGAGCGTCGCTAATCCGACCACTATGATAACGCCGCCCAGCGCCATAAAGCCTTTTTTGCGTTTACTCGACAGAGCGTTTTGCTCATTAATTGTTTCTGATTGATTTAATTCAGAGTTAGTTTGAGTCATGTTAATAACTTCTACGATTGGGAACTTTGTTGGTAACCACCGCCGAGTGCGTGCATCAAGGCGATGTTTAAAGAAAAGGCGCGAGTTTGTAGGTCGGCCAGCTGCTGTTTAGCTTTGACAAAAACGTCTTCGGCAGTGAGTACATCTAGATAGTTGGCTAATCCGCCGTGATAGCGATCAAATGCCACTAAATAGGCTTTTTTTGCACTATCTACCGCATCTTGAGTGTGCTGGAGTCGCTGCGTTAATGAGTTGATTTTTACAACCGTATCCGCGACCTGATGCAGGGCGTGGTTAAGTGTATTGTCATAATTAGCAACTGCTTGTCGGTAACGAGCACGAGCCTGATCTAATTTGCCGTGTAATTCGCCACCTTTAAAAATGGGTAGATAGAGCGCAGGGCCGACCGAACCTGCTGTATTATTTTCTCTAAACAGGTGATTTATCCCATAAGATTGAAAGCCGAAAAAAGCAGAAAGGCTTAAGTCTGGGTAGAAGCTAGCTTTGGCGATATCACTTTGGTGAGCGCGGGCTTGAACCTGCCAACGTGCGGCAACAATATCAGGACGATGGCCAAGTAGACCGATACGGGCATTTTGCGGCAGGCCAAAATCGTGACTTAACTTAACAGTTGGACGGGTGATTTGCGCGCTGGTATCCGGCGCTGTACCAACCAATGCACTAATGGCACTTTTGGCTAGTTTTATTTGTTCAATATTGGCTGAGAGATCGGCTTGTTCTGAACTGTATGCTGATTTAGAACGATAGACAGCACCTTCATTTTCAAGACCAAAATGATGCCTTTTTTCAATGAGATTGGCAGTTTTTTGGCGAATACTCAGCGCTTGGAGAATCGTATCCTGATTGGCATATAAGCGGGTCAGCTCGGCATATTGGTTGGCGATAGCTGTTGCAAGCATTAACTTAGCAGAGGCTTGCTCCGCTTTGGCTGCTTGCAGTTGCGATGTCGCAGCCGCTACCAAGGAGCGGTTTTTACCCCAAAAATCGAAGTCATAATGAAAATCTAAACCCAGACTTGCATAATCATTCCAGCCATGAGGCGGCATGTAGGCTTGATACTGATAACTGACTTTCTGCTGTGAAGCTTGTGCATTGGCACTAATCTGTACTTTTTTAACTGCTCCCATCTCTTTGGCATAGCCTTTTGCCTGCGCAAGGCGAGCTTTGGCAATTTCAATGGTTGGCGAATCCTTAAGCGCAGTCTCAATCAGCTGATTGAGCTGTGGATCTTGATAGTGTTGCCACCAGTTCTGTTTAGGCCAGGATGAAAAGTGTTTGGTTTGAAACGAATGCTCGGTTTGATAGTTTGTCACAGCTTTAATGTCAGCTGTGCGCTTATCGTGAATCGTGGTACATCCACTTAACGCGACGACTACGGCTACCGAAAGTGTGATCCGGTAATGTTTTCCCACAATGATGTGACTCTCGTTATAAATAAACTGTACGGTTTAGTTATAATTGACAATGGGGATCGCTGTCAATTACTATTTGCTAATAATTATTCAAAGACTTGCTGTCTTATGCGACAAAAAACAGAACAAAAACGTGATGCTATCTTAGCTGCGGGTAAGGCTCTATTTCTTCAGCAGGGATATGAGAAAACTTCAATGGCTGAAGTCGCGGCGAAAGTAGGTGGTTCAAAAGCGACTTTATATAGCTATTTCTCTTCTAAAGAGGAAATTTTTAGCGCAGTGATGCAAGCTTCTGCGGTTAAAGAAATTGCGCCATCATTTAAAAAACTCGATGCTCATGCAGATGTGGCCCAAACCCTCAGTCAATTTGGCGTGAACTATCTTTATTCGACTCTCGATCCTGAAATTTTAGCGCTCAGGCGTTTAGCTCAAAGTGAAGCTGAGAGAAATGACATTGGTCGTAAATTTTTTAACCAAGGTCCTAAAATTGGCTGGCAGATGGTTGAGAGTTATCTGAAAAAACTGGGTGATTCAGGTCAACTATCAATTGATTCACCATGGCGTGCGACGATGCATTTAAAAGGCTTACTCGAAGCCGAAGTGCTTGATGTCTGCTTATTGGGTGTAATGCCTCGGCCAGATAAAACAGCTTTAAAGGTGATTGTCGATGAGGCTTTAGCTGTCTTTTTAAGGGCTTATCGACTCTAGGTAACGACTTAACTCAATCGCCAACGGCTACTTGGTCTATTGATTTACTATTTCCTTCAATTGGTAATTTTGCTGTAATGGCTCAATCGGTCATAAGGCAATTTTTGAAGGAGATGAAGATGTATCAACCACGGAAGATTGAATCACATCCCGATTGGCTCGATTCTGATGGAATAAAAATTTATACCATCAGTGTTGATAATCATAAGGTCGTTCAGCTCCCATATATCAAATACCTATCTAAAGTAAAAAAGGCCCATCGTGTCGATTGGTCGCAGACAGCCGCTTTTGTTATTTTCCATCAGGGGGCAAGCATGAAATATCTTGTGCTGGCATGGTGGGGAAATGATAACGAACTATTTACCAGTGTCAGCGTTGAGGATGAAACCGGGCATTGGATAACTGATAGCGAGCGTTACTCGTTTTGTCTTTATGACATGGAAATTATGTGGTGGGAGCGTAACAGTTATATCGAAACGATAGATTGTTCCCATCCATCCCTTAGCGCTTATCGCGCTAGTCGTAAGACTTTATAATTTTGCACTTGCTATCTATATAAAAATAAAAAGGAAATTAAACGCTATGCACACAACATTAGTCATCGTTCCAGGGCTTGGAAATTCAACGCCGCAACATTGGCAAACGCATTTAGAACAGCAATATTCTGACACAATTCGGGTGATACAAGATGACTGGGACCATCCAGAGCGAGCAGCATGGATAGCTCGATTGCAAGAAACCATCGAGCAAACTAGTGGCAAGCTAATTCTGGTGGGGCATAGTTTAGGTTCTATTGTTATCTCTCAGTGGGCTAAGAGCTATCACAATCCACGCATTAAAGCTGGATTGCTCGTGGCTCCGGCCGATGTTGATGCGCCAGATGCGTTAGATTGTATTGCCAACAATGGCCCAATTCCAACTCAACCCATTGGCTTTAAAACAATTGTTGTGTGCAGTGATAACGACCCCTATGCGCGATTGGAACGCAGTCAACTGTTTGCTAAAAACTGGGGAAGTGAGTTAATTTGTCTTAAACAAGCCGGACATATCAATGCCGATGCTGGATTTGGTCAGTGGCCACTAGCGAGTGAACTGCTCGAGCGTTTAGAGCGTGAAACTCAAGCCGTCCATTCATAAAATTTGCTGGAGAAAGTATGAGTCGTTCTTATCTTGGTGATGACTGCTTGCAGTATCTTAAACAGCGACAGAGTTTTTTGTGGTTAAATCCAAATTATCAGAATCGCTCAAGTGCGCCCCTAAAACCTGATGAGTCCAGGCTTTATGAAGCATCAGAACGGCTTTTGCGACTTGCTCCATTATTAAAAACATTATTTGGTGAGCTTGAATCTTCCGGTGGAATTATCGAATCCACACTCACCTACATAAAGGCGCTTAATCAGGCTATTGATTCGCCGCCAGGGGACTTATTTTTAAAAAACGATCATCAACTTCCTGTGGCTGGTTCAATTAAAGCTCGAGGCGGTATCTACGAAGTACTTTGTTTTGCTGAGCGGCTCGCGCTTGAAAACGGCATTATTGAAAATATCGATGATGATTACAACAAGCTTGCTGATAGTCATGCTCGTGAATTATTTAGTCGTTATCGGATTATCGTTGGTAGCACGGGAAATCTAGGGTTAAGTATTGGCTTAATCAGCTCAGCTTTGGGCTTTTCGGTGACCGTGCATATGTCAGTTGATGCCAAAGAGTGGAAAAAACAGCGCCTTCGTGAAAATGGCGTTAATGTGGTTGAACATGCGAATGAGTATTCAAATGCGGTTGCCGCGGGGCGTGAACAGGCAAGTCGCGATCCGTTTGCCTATTTTATTGATGATGAAAATTCGCCGTTATTGTTTATGGGATATGCGGTTGCTGCATTGCGTCTTAAAAATCAGCTTGAGGAAGCAGGGCGAAAAGTTGATGAGCAACATCCATTATTTGTGTATCTGCCAGCAGGTGTGGGTGGCGCGCCAGGTGGCATCACATTTGGCTTAAAAGCGATATTCGGCGCTAATGCGCATTGTTTTTGGGCAGAACCCGTTGAATCGCCTTGCTGTTTAATGGGGCTGGCAACTGCAGCAAGTGATAGCTTACCCTCGGTATCTCAGTTACAGCTAACCAATCGCACTGATGCAGATGGCTTGGCGGTTGGGTGCGCTTCTCACTGGGTTTGCAATGCAGTTCGAGACGGTGTTAGCGGCGTTTATACAGCGACAGATGATGAACTTTATCAAAAACTTAAGCAATTGCATGACCTCGCGCAAACTGATGTCGAACCATCGGCGGCTATCAGCCTTTTAGGCCCTAAACTTTTATCATCACCAACAGGCGTCAGATATTGCGACGAACATCAACTGTCAGAATATATGAGCAATGCAACTCACATCGCGTGGCTGACTGGCGGCGCTTTAGTTCCTGATGACGAATATTCTAATTACCTAAGTTTGGCCGAAAAATTTACGAAATAAGGGTTGAAATCACCTCTCTTAGCCATAATTTAAACAGTAGAAATAAGCCATCTATTTCATTTAAGTAAACAAGCGCATTAAATGGTGGTTGGATAATTAAGTATAAGAGAGGCTTTTCGGTTACAGCATTCTTTTCACTTTATGACAAAGGGGGAAGAGACGATGCAACGGGCGCTACATGATCATCCACTTTGGCAGCAACATCGATTGTTGGATTTGCTACAGTCCATTTTATTGTTAGGAATTTTGGCTGCGTTTTTAGCTTTGTTGGGCTATTTAGTTTGGGGACCTGCTGGGATTCTATTAACCATCATCGGTGGTTGCTTATTACTTGCCATTAATCCGGGCAAACATCCTCAATGGGTAATGCGTGCTTATCGAGCGCAGCCATTATCTGAGTTTGAATATCCAAAAATTTATCAGATTTGTGAAATACTGAGCCAGCGAGCAGCTCTTGAGAGAGTTCCGACGCTCTATCGGGTGCCAAGTAATAAGCTGAATGCCTTTACGATAGGGCATCCGAAAAATGCGGTGATCGGTATTTCTGATGGGCTACTTTGCCAATTATCTATGCGCGAAATTTCTGGCGTTTTGGCTCATGAGATAAGTCATATCGCGCATAACGATCTGTGGATCATGAGCTTGGGGGATATGTTAACGCGGCTCACGCAGTTAGCTGCGGTGTCAGGGCAAATTTTATTATTGGTTAACTTACCCTTGGTCTTATTTGCGGGAGTGAGTTTGAACTGGTGGGCTATTTTGTTTCTCATTGCAGCGCCTACACTAAGTGTTTTAGCGCTGTTGGCTTTGTCCCGAGCTCGTGAGTATAGCGCAGATGAAAGCGCTGCATGGTTAAGCACCGACCCATTAGCTTTGGCTCAGGCACTTAAAAAAATTGAGTATGCCAATGGTAGTTGGTGGCCACAAATATTATTGCCTAAACGCTTTGGCCTTAGTTCATCACTGTTTCGTACGCATCCAGAAACTAAAAAACGGGTGCAACGCTTAGAACAGCTGAGCCAGCGTATTGACTCTAATGAGCGAATTGTTTTGGCTGATAAACCAGAATATTGGTTTCGACCCTTTGTTCATTCTTTTAATCGGCCTTACGACTTCTGGCACGATTGGTTGTAAATGTGTAAATGAAAAATGGCCCTAAAAGGGCCATTTTTATCACAAACATTTTAATCAAAGGTGATTAAAGGCCTAATTCAGGTTTGATTGTTTCAACCCATTGGTTAATACGTTCTTGCGTTAGGTCAGCTTGATTATCTTGATCAATGACCAATCCGACAAACTCTTTGCTCTCATCATCGAGAGCCCCTGAGCTGGTAAATTCATAACCAGCTGATGGCCAACTGCCAATCATGGTTGCGCCAGCATCAGAGAAAATGTCATAGAGCTCACCAAGCGCATCAACAAATTCATCTGCATACCCCATCTGATCGCCTAGACCAAACATTGCGATTTTTTTGCCGCTAAAATCAGCGTCATCCATATTTTGATCAACAAATTCTTGCCAGCTTTCAGTTTCAGCTTGAGCATCTAATCCTGGTAGTTCGCCATCGCCTAACGTTGGAGTACCAAGAATGAGTACATCATAACCCATTAAATCGTCCAAAGAGACGCGGTTGATATTGACAGGTTTAGCAACTTGTTCGTCATTGAGCGCTTTGTGGATCCATTTAGCTACTTTTCGTGTATTGCCGGTGTCAGTTCCGAAGAAAATGCCTACTTGGGCCATAATGTATTACTCCTTCACATTCTGTAAATTTGAAACAGTTTTTGTTATTTAGAATTAATCGTCATCTTCATCATCGTCGTCGTCATCTTCATCGTCGCTTACTACGCGCTCGATAGGACGATAAATTTCTACTCGAGCACCATCTGTCACTGGAGTGTCCAGCGCACAAATTTTGCCGAATATTCCTACTTTGCATTGCTCAAGATTTAGCTCTGGAAAGTCATTTAAAACATTTGAGCGGATAATGGCTTCTTGCACATTGATTGGGTCAGCAACCTCTAGCGCAACCCATTTGCCTTTATTCCCTGCTGCATGCGCGACTGAAATCTTCATGATGCCGACTCCATAGAGGTGCGGCTAAGTGCCTGTTGGCGCTTCGCCACTAACTTATCAACCAATCGGTGACCAACAATCAGCAGCCCTAGGAAGAAGAAACCGCCACTTGGTAAAATCGCCGGCAAGAATCCTTTGTAGTGAGGCAAAACGGTAATTTCCATCCACGTGAAATGTGCCCCTAAAAGTAAATCTGCATGGCTAAATAGCGTACCTTGACCGATAATTTCGCGGGCACCACCAAGGAGCACTAACGCGAAGGTGAAACCAATTCCCGTGGCAAAACCATCAACTAATGATGGAACGGGTGAGTTTTTCGATGCGTAACTTTCAGCACGGCCGAAAATGGCGCAGTTGGTCACGATCAATGGAATGAACAGACCTAGAATTTTATGCAGATCATGTACCCAAGCATTCATCGCTTGGTCTACTAATGTCACCAAGGCTGCAATAATAATGGTAAAAACAGGGATCCTTACTTGCGGTGTGACTAGCCCTCGAATCATGGAGATACATAAGTTAGAAAGCATAATAACCACAAGCGTTGCCAGCCCCATCCCTAAGCCATTGGTTGCTGAGCTTGTGACCGCGAGAGTGGGGCAAAGGGCTAATGCCTGTTTTAATACGACGTTGTTAGGCCACAATCCTTCGTACACTTGGCCTAGATATTCTTTAATCGCCATTAGCTACCTCCTTATGGTGAATAAATACAGTGCTGTTTTGACGGAACATCTCTAATGTCTGTCGAATCCCTTTAACAACGCCACGAGGCGTGATCGTGGCACCAGTGAATGCAGAGAAATGCCCACCATCTTTGGTGACTAACCATTGTGATTCGGGCGGTTTTTTAAGCGATAATCCTGCAAATTGTAAAATCCAGTTACTTTTATCTGCTTCAATCTTATCGCCAAGCCCAGGGGTTTCGTTGTGTGCTAAAACACGCACACCTGTTAACACGCCATCAGGTTTGATGCCAATCATCAGCTTAATCGCACCGGAGTATCCTTGCGCGATGCTGTTAAAGATAAATGCTGAAGGCGCGCCATTTTTGGTCGCCAGGAAATAATCGACGGTTTGACCGTTGGCGAGTGTTAACTTAATTTCGTGTTTGCTTGGGTCATTGTCATAAAGTGATTTAGGCAGAACCTGCTGAATTTTGCTTAACTGGTCGTTGTGTTCTTGAATCGTAATGAGTGGACCAATCCAACGATTAGAGAGCATGACTAACAGTGCGACCACCAATGCAAAGATTGCCAGAGTGAGGGCCTGAGTGTGGGCCGGTTTAATGGTAATTGTATCGGTCATGATTTTCTCCGCTCGGTGTTGTGTCCGTATATGACAGGACGGGTGTAATGCTCAATCAGCGGATTAATGCCGTTACATAATAAGATGGCGAATGCAACGCCTTCAGGGTAATTGGCAAATTGGCGAATTAGCCAGACTAATAGTCCGAACGTTCCGCCATAGATCCACTGTCCCAAGCGTGACGAGGGCGCTGTTACCGGATCTGTCACGATAAAAATCGCAGCAAAAACCAGCGCACCTGATGTCAGTTGCTGCAACGGCGGAAGGTTGTGTGCAGGTGAAAATAAGTACATCAACGTTGCTGGGATCATGCAGCCTAGTAGGCTGGATACAACGAGCGGGTACTCAATAACACGTTTATAGAAAAGATAAGCACCACCAATCACCAATGCCACAATAGATGTTTCGCCCATACTCCCGGCGGTATCACCAAGCAGTAATTTAGTCAGTTTAACAATGTGATAGCCTGTTTCGTGGGCAAGTGGTGTGGCTGCTGTGATGGCATCAGCGCCCATCATATGCCAGCTATGCAACGATGGTTCTGGCCAATGAGTCATTTCAACTGGAAAAGCAATGAGCAGAACAACTCGAGCGAACATCGCCGGGTTAAATAAATTCTGTCCTAACCCGCCATAGCATTGTTTGCCAAAAGCAATGCCCAGAGCACTGCCCAGCGCACCCATCCAAACTGGCGCATGGGGCGGTAAACTCATTGCTAAAATAATGGCGGTTACAATAGCTGAGCCATCGCCTAAGCTACCCTGGCAATTGGAGTTGATTTTATGGCAGAGCCATTCTGTGACTACTGCTGCAATAACGCATCCCGCTGAGAGCATTAACGCTTGTGGGCCAAACAGGTAAATTGAAAATAACCAAGCTGGAGCGAGCGCATACAACACATAACGCATCATTTGCGGAATTCGCACCCCAAGGTGAGTAAAGGGGGCTTGCAACATCATACGGTTTCCTCCTGCGTAGGACTATTTCGCCGAGATTTACGTTTTGCAGCTTTAGCCGCTTTGGCGGCTTTTTTCGCTTCGGCTTCAGCAGCTAGACGTTGCTGATGTTCGGCTGCACGTTGACGTGTTGTTTCAGATTTCGTAGTCATGTAACGCTGTTTTTTAAGTTCAAATTTGCCCCAGTTGAAACTAGCTGTTAGCGGCAGTGATGCCGGACAGACATAAGCACACGCCCCACAAGATAAGCATTGTGAAAGACCATGAGTTTTAGCTTCGTCGAATTGCTCATGCTGGACTAAAGGAAGTAAATGAAGGGGCTGTAATTGCATTGGACAAACTTGCGCGCAGCGACCGCAACGCAAGCAACTGGATGGAACTGAAATGTCACTCTCAGTTTCATCTAACATTAAAATGCCACAGGTGCCTTTGACAATTGGCTGGTGGACATTGGTTATCATTCTGCCCATCATCGGGCCACCCATAATTTGTTGGGTTGGGGTCTGAACTAATCCCCCACATTGGCTAATCAAATGGGAAATAGGTGTTCCGATGGGAGCGAGAATATTTCGTGGTTCACTGATTGCGCGGCCACTGACAGTGACAACTCGGTGTGTCATCGGTCTGCCAAAACGAATCGCTTCAAAAACAGCAATGCAACTTGCAACATTATGGACAAGAACGCCATAGCTCGCTGAACGACGTCCTTCTGCCAGTTGGATCCCCGTCAGAGCACGAATAAGCTGTTTCGATGAACCTAATGGGTACAATGCCGGAAGCGGATGAACATGAATATTGTCATCTTCATTGGTTGCCGAGATCATTGCATCAATTGCTTCGGGTTTATTTTTTTCAATGCCAATGATGGCTTGCTTGGCCTTGGTTATCTGCATTAGCAGACGAATTCCCCCGACGATCTGAGCTGATTGCTCGCGCATCACTCTGTCATCACAGGTCATGTAAGGTTCGCATTCACTGCCATTAATTAGCAGTGAGTCGATGTCATATTTGTCACATAATTCGAGCTTATCGTACAAAGGAAACATCGCTCCGCCCATCCCAACGATTCCAGCGTTTTTTATGAGCTCAAGCATTAGCGCTGGATCATTGGTTGGCGTTTCTTTAATCGGTTGTGGTGGCGGTGGGGTTTGCACCATATCCGGTTTAATTTCAATCTGTTGTTCATCCACACTGACCACGCGGCCATTTAAAGGCGCATGAATAGGGGCGCAAAATCGACCATTCGCGCAGGCGATTAACTGTCCGGCTGAAACTGCATCGCCTTCGCTAACAACCGCAATGGCTTTGGCACCAGGATGTTGTTTCAGTTGTAGATACAATCTTGGTGGAAGCTCATTCAAACGCTCGATAGGCTGATTGCGAGTGAGTGATTTCCCATCATCAATGGGGTGAACGCCCCCGGAAATATTTTTCGCAAAATTAAACATGACTTTCTTCCAATTGCAGCGAGTGAAGGGAAGGTTTTGGCATAGGGTTGATAAGATGCGGATCCTGATACAAAGCAATGCCATCATGCGGGCAGACAGCGATGCACTGTTCACAACCCGTACAGGCATCAGCCACGATGCCATGTAACTGTTTAGGCGCACCAATAATGGCATCAAATGGGCACTGTTTTAGACAACGTCCACAGCCATCGCATTTCTCAGTGTCAATCCCTGCAACCATCCCGACAGCTTTATCTCCATCGGCGCTCAGTGTGACTCCTAATTTTTCGGCAATTTGGTTATTAACCATTGAGGAGCAAAGAGGGCAACCGTTTGCTGGTAGTTCATTGGCAACCATTGCTTTGGCAGCTTCTGAACAGCCAGGAAAACCGCATTGACCACACTGTCCGTTGGGCAGTAAGTCAGTGATTTCGGCTTCAAGTGGGTTTTTCGCAACATACCAACGGATAGCTGCAATCCCAAGAAGGTAGCCAACAATTGCAGCCAATAGTGGAAATGCAAGTAAATTTATCATCGCAACTCTCCTTATTTGGCCATTCCTGCAAACCCGGTAAATGCCATCGCCAGTGTGCCAGCTGTGATAAATGCAATTGGATTTCCGGCGAAAATTTTCGGTACTTCACTTAACGATAAGCGCACGCGCAGACCAGCAAACATAACAATCACTAACGTAAAACCAACCGCGCTGGCAAAGCCATACACCACACTTTGAGTGAATGTCAGTTGTTCCTGAACAATTAATAATGCAACCCCTAAGACGGCGCAGTTTGTGGTGATAAGCGGTAAGAAAATGCCCAACACACGGTGCAGTGCAGGGCTTTGTTTGGCGATATATAACTCAGTTAACTGAACCATAACGGCAATGACCATAATCATGGTCAGCAGGCGAAGGTATCCAAGCCCTAGTGGCTCAAGAACGCCATACTCTAATAACCAAGTTGCGATTGAACTCATGGTTAAAACGAAGGTTGTGGCAAGCCCCATACTAAAAGCCGAGTTGATATCTCGACTAACCCCCATAAATGGGCAGAGCCCTAAAAAGCGCGCAAAAATAACGTTATTCACCAGCACATTTGCGACAAATAACAACAGCAAGGTTTGCATGGTTCATCTCATATAGTGACATCGAATAAATTCCATATTGCGAAAGTTATGCCAATGATAAAGTGCACAGTAAAAGTGCATTTTTGGTCAAATTTGAATCAATATAGAGCAACTTTTTAATCGATAAATCAGGTAGAAACGACCAAACACCTATATATAGTATGGTTTTTGTAAGGGCGCGGTTTATGCATCAATTCGCTATAGCCGATGAGCGTTTCCGGCTAGCTCTAACAAATTGTCAGGTTTCGTACAGTGTCATTCAAGGAGGCCTTTATGGCAGATGTAATGCAACCAACCTATCGTGCGATAGATTGGGCTAAGCAATTTGGAGAACTGCTTAGCAGTGTGCCAGAAGGATTATTTTTGCAAGTGGTAGAGCAGGCCCCAATTGCGATTTCTATTACCGATTTAAACGCGAATATCTGTTATGCCAATCAGCGTTTTTCTCAGCTAACTGGTTATTCCTTAAAAGAGCTAAAAGGACAAAATCAGCGCATGTTGTCCTCTCATCAAACGCCCAAAGAGTGCTATCAAAGGCTGTGGAAGCATATCACCTCTGGTAAGGTATGGAGCGGAAAGCTAGTCAATCGTACTCGTGGTGGAACTGATTATTTAGCTGAAATTACGATTGCTCCTGTTTTTGATTCCACAGATGCAATCAGCCATTTTATTGGAATTCAAAGAGATATTAGCCAGTCTTATCAGCTTACTCAGGAACTGAGTAATCAAAAAGCAGATTTTGAGTCAGTGCTTAATGCCACCGATAGTTTAACGGTTGTGTTTGATGAAAATGAAAAAGTCATTTTGGATAACTTGGCTTATAAAACCATGCGCACCGATTTAAGTGGTGTCGAACCGCTTAGTTTTATTGCTCAGCAGATGCAATTGCAGTTGCAGATGCCGCTTAACGACTTACTGGCTTCGCACGAGCAAGTTACCATTGAATATTGGGTGCGCGGCGAAAAGAAATGGTTATCCCTCAGTTGTCAGCCGCTGGCGCATGTCAATGAACAGGCGAGCCATTATTTTAGCCATGATACACAGCGCTTGTATGTGTTAATCGCGCAGGATTGTACTGCCGATCATCAGCTTTTGGTGCAAAACCACTTAGAACAGCTGCAAGGGCAGTTATCTGATAGCAAAATGTTGGCTGCTATTCGCGAGACACTGCAGACCGCCGCATATCAGTTAAGCCAACCGATTAATTTGCTTTATGCTATGGCGAGACTGAATCACCCACTGAATGATACATCTAGCGATTCATCCAAGGCTTTACACGAAGTCCTCACCAGTGCTGAACAAGCGCTAACAACCATTCAAGGCAGTATGCCTCGTCTTAAACCAGAAGTGCCCGTGTGTTTTGAAGTGAGTCTACTAATTGAAGATTTAGCGCTATTGGCTAATAGCCGTGCGCGACGCATGGGTGTCACCGTGCAAATGGGATGGCGTATTAACGCCACGATATTTGCACCAAGAATTCGGATTTTAAGTGCATTGGATTTAGTGGTTGAACATGCACTGGTTGCCGCTGTTAACGGCGGCCGCGATAAAGAAAACCACCAACCAATGGTAAATATTGCGTTTAGCACTGACGAAGACCTGGTCAGTGTACGTGTTGATGATAACGGGCCACTACTTTCCAAAGAGGCTTGTCATCGTATTATGCAGCCATTTTATAACCGGGAGTCGTTACGCAATGAATTTGGGTTAGGGCTGTGTCTGGCACGGGATGTGATTTTGGAAAACAGCGGAACGATGGATGTTGTTCCAATCGACAGCGGTGGTAGTCGCGTTATTTTAACGCTGCCCGTTGTCCAAGAAGAGGAGGCTTTTGATGACAGTGAAAACGATTGAACATGAATTTTCTTCACGCCAGCAATTAATTGCATTACAGCGTTTAAGTTTAGTCATGAGCAGAACGCTTGATTTAGAAGAAGCTCTTTCTCAGATGTTGGCCTGTCTTCAAGAACAGGTATCTATGCAGCTTGGGATGGTTGCGTTGTATAACCCCGATCAACAGGCGCTGATGTTGGAAAAACTTTATGGCGTATCTGCGGAAGTGAGTAAAGATGTCTCGCAAATTCGCTACCGCTTAGGTGAAGGGATATTGGGGCAGGTGATGCGCCAAGGCGAAGCGGCGGTTGTCGTCAAACTTGAGAATGAACCGCGCTTTTTAGACCGACTTAATGTCTATGACTATCAGTTGCCGTTTATTTGTGTGCCAATTTTAGGTCCGGATGCCAAACCATTTGGTGTATTGGCCGCACAGCCGATGGAGAATCATCCAGAGGAGCTGTCTGCCAGAACGCGATTTTTAGAAGTCGTTGCGAATTTGGTTGGACAAACCGTGCGCTTAGTCGGTCAGGCTAAATCGCAACACGAAGGGCTAATTGAAGAGCGAGATCAACTGCGCCGAAAAGTTCGTTCTCAGTATGGTTTTGCCAACATGGTGGGCAAAACGCCAGCGATGCGGCAGGTCTTCTCAACTGTTCGACAAGTTGCAAAATGGGATACAACCGTTTTAATTCGCGGTGAAAGCGGCACTGGGAAGGAGCTGATTGCTAATGCAATTCACTACAACTCCCCGCGTTCTAATCAGAGCTTTGTGCGCTTAAACTGTGCGGCATTGCCAGAAAACTTATTAGAAAGTGAACTGTTTGGTCATGAAAAAGGGGCTTTTACTGGGGCGATGCGCCAGCGAAAAGGACGTTTTGAACAGGCCGATGGCGGAACCATTTTCTTAGATGAAATCGGTGAGATCAGTGCGTTATTTCAAGCCAAGTTGTTGCGTGTTTTACAAGAAGGCGAGTTTGAGCGAGTCGGTGGCAATGAAACTCTCAAAGTGGATGTTCGAGTAGTGACGGCGACCAACAAAGATCTTGAGGAAAAAGTGCGCGACGGAGAGTTTCGTGAAGATTTGTATTATCGACTCAATGTGATGCCCATTGAACTGCCACCACTTCGCGAACGAATTGAAGATATCGATGCGCTGGCTGAGTTTTTGTTAGATAAGCTCAGTAAGAAACAGCACCGAAAACTCCATATCAGCGAAGGTGCCGTGCGGTTGCTGATGGCTCATACATGGCCAGGTAATGTTCGAGAGTTGGAGAACTGTTTAGAGCGAGCTGCGGTATTAAGTGAATCGGGATTAATTGATCGCGATATGATCATTTTAGAAAAATCGCCGATGCAACCGAAGCCGCAACCGAGTGCAAGTGTTGCAACCAATCCTATTTCGCATTACAGCAGTGCGGTTTCACCGCAAGATGAAAATTTAGATGAACGTCAGAGGGTGATAGCAGCACTTGAAGCCAGTGGCTGGGTTCAAGCGAAAGCTGCCCGTATTCTTGGTATGACACCGCGCCAGATAGCTTATCGTATTCAGGTTATGAATATAAAAATGAGACATCTGTAGGGTCTGCGACAATGTCGGGATGATGCGCGACAAAAGTTACCTACAAAGTACGTTAAAATAATAAAAGTATAATAAAAACAATAAATTATAAATAATTCTGAGCGGCCCACGATTTGCAGTACTTAAAGATAGACAAAGGTCAGTCAATGTTAAGGAGATATGATGGGGTCATGTTCAGGAAGCTGCCATCCAGAATCGGGGCAAACGACAACGTTGTCGCGGGCGATGAGCGAGCAAGTTGCAAATCATCCGTGTTATTCGCCCACCGGGAGTCACCGATTCGCTAGGATGCATTTAGCTGTGGCACCTGCATGTAATATGCAGTGCCATTATTGTAACCGTAAATTTGATTGTTCGAATGAATCTCGCCCTGGGGTCGTTTCTGAACTGTTGACGCCGAAACAAGCTCTGCATAAAGCATTACATGTCGCAGCGGCGCTGCCTCAGTTATCGGTCATTGGGATTGCGGGCCCTGGCGATCCACTGGCAAATCCACAAAAAACATTCCGCACACTAGAACTGCTTAAACAGAATTTGCCTGATATTCGCTTATGCCTATCTACGAATGGATTAGCACTGCCTAAATATGTGGATAGGATTGCTGATTTAGGAGTTGATCATGTCACTATCACCATTAATACCCTTGATGCTTATGTCGCGGCGGATATTTATGAGTGGATGGCATACGAAGGACGCAGCTATAAAGGATTAACTGCCGGACAACTTCTGATTGACCAACAGATGGAAGGGATGCGTAAACTAGTTGAAAAAGGCATCTTAGTTAAAATCAATTCGGTGTTAATTCCTCGATTAAACTCTCAGCATTTGCCTGAGCTAAGCCGTGAATTGCAACGCCAAAAAGTCTTTTTACATAATGTGATGCCACTTTTGGCTAAGCCTGAATACGGCACTCATTTTGGTTTGAATCACGAACCAGAGCCAACCACTGAACAGTTGACTGAAGTGCGTCAGCAATGTGGCCAGAGTATTGTCCAGATGACGCATTGTCAGCAATGTCGTGCAGATGCAATTGGCTTGTTAGGTGAAGACCGCAGTCAGCAATTTAATTTAGCCGACTTGTCAGACAAAACTCCGGATTATCACGAAGTGTTGGTTAATCGCACTAAAATTCAGGCTGATTTAGTCAGTGCGGGCGCTGCTGATGATGAAGATGCCATGTTAGTTGCCGTGGCTAGTAAAGAGCAAATCGCCATTGATCAACACTTTGGCCATGCTCAGTCATTTTTAATCTATTCCGTTAGTTCTGAAGGCGTGCATTTTGTTCAGCGTCGCCGGGTTCCACAATATTGTACTGGTGATGAGCAGTGCGATGAATCATCGGATGTTCAAACCGTCTTTCAAATTCTTGAAGATATTGATGCTGTATTCTGTGCACGAATTGGTATGGCGCCATGGCGCAAGCTTGAAGCTCAGCACACAACTCCTGTGGTTGATTACGCGTGGCAACCGATTCATCAGGCTATTGCCCAATGGTGGCAAGTAAATAAGCCTGAGTTACTAGCTCGTTGCGAGGTGAGTTAATGGTTGAAACTGAAACAAAATTATTTTCTTGGTGTCAATTATTGTTAAAACGACAGCGGCAGGGGTTTGGTATTTTAGGCGAGCACCTGCAACTGTCGCCTAAAATGTATGGCAAGTTGTTGCATGCTGACGAAAATGAGCTGCAGGTTACATTAAAAGATCCTGAGCAAGAGAAATTTAAAGCTCAATTGCTTAGTTTACAAAAGCAGCGCCGTGAGGATGAGTTTAGCGAGCTATACGAGTGGTTAGTTCGCTTTCAGGTGCATGAACCATGGGATATGGCGATGATCATTGCTAGTGCCAGTTTGGGATTTCATCACTTATGGCAAGACTTAGGTTTGCCCGAGCGGCCAATGCTAACCCAATTGATGAATGATTGTTTTCCAGAACTTGGGGCGCGTAACCATCCAGCGATGCGTTGGAAGAAATTCTTCTATCGCCAGCTTTGTTTAGAACATGGAGCTCTGGTTTGCCGCTCTCCAACATGCGACCAGTGTTCATCTTATTCGGAGTGTTTTGAATAGATGTGTTCTTTTAAATTCGGCGCCGATTGTCGCTAACTGCTTTTATCTTCCCTGATTGTGCTCGAAAGTGACAATCGAGTGCCGCCCCATGTTCTATTTGCTACATTACTTCTATTTGGCTATCTTATTGTTCTTCAAGACATTGTTTAAAAAAATCTAACAATTGTTGTCGTGCTTTGGTTGCCGCCTCGGCATTATAGCCAACATGTACACCTGTTTCGATTTGTGAGTCTTGATAAGTAAAAAGTTGGCCTGTTGCTTTGTTGATTAGAACCCCAGGCTCGGTTTCGATGATTTGGCAATTACGAGTGCTTTGTGCTTTTGGCAAAAAAGACAGCGTTGGTAGTGATTTGCCATCAAATCCATGGTGGCCATCTGGATACTGATATAACTCGATATCAGCACCATTGTCTTTTGCTCGATTAACATACCTGATACTAGCGTCAATTGGGTTGTAGTCATCAGCCATGCCATGAAAAATTCGGATTGGACTGTCAATCACATCGGTATCACTTAAATATTCAAAACAACAATTTGGATAAAAAGATGCGACAGCTTTAAAACCATCATTGTCATATCCCCAACGTTTTGCAAAACGTTGCATTGCTGCATAAAGAGTGCCTTGTCCTCCACGAGAAAATCCCTGTAGAAAAATATTTTGTGAGTCTACTTGTGGATGACTTTTTAAATAGGTCAGCGCTGCATAAGCATCGGGAATGCTTGCAAGTCGCCCCAGGGATTGCTGATTAGAACCAACATCCGTTAAACAGCGGCCAGTGAAGCTATCAATAACGAGTGTTGAGAAGTTGTGTTGATTTAAAAGCTCCACCCAATAGTCGATAAACTCTCGATACCCACCAGAGCCATGTAGCAAGACAACCACAGGATTATTTTGTGGTTGAACGAGTCTTAATACACCCGCAATAGTCACCTCTTCACCCGTTTGATTAGCCAATAGCTGTGTATCGGTATAAGTGCAACTGTGTAAGGGAATAATTTGTGTCTGCATTATTTTCTCTTTTTATTAAAGCTTGCCCATTGTAATGGCATCTTCTGAATTTTCTATATTTATGCCTCCAGTTTGTTTCGTTGGTTTGTAGGCTCTACGACAATCGGACTGATTTTGTGTGGCTTAGTACGCGTAAGATTCTCTTTAAAATAAATAAAATACTTATAAATCATGAGGATAGGTATATCTAGATAGTTTGGTACAAACTGTGCACATATATCGCTGTACTCATTGATTAAAGGAGAAACAACATGGCAATGCGTCAATGCGCCATTTATGGCAAAGGTGGGATTGGTAAATCAACAACAACTCAGAACTTAGTTGCAGCTTTAGCTGAAGCCAACAAAAAAGTGATGATTGTCGGTTGTGACCCTAAAGCGGATTCTACTCGACTTATGCTTCACGCAAAAGCTCAGAACACCATTATGGAAATGGCAGCTGAAGCGGGTTCCGTTGAAGATCTTGAACTTGAAGATGTTCTAAAAGTTGGATACGGCGGGGTTAAATGTGTTGAATCAGGTGGCCCAGAGCCAGGCGTTGGTTGTGCTGGTCGTGGGGTTATCACAGCGATTAACTTCCTCGAAGAAGAAGGCGCTTACGATGATGACTTAGACTTTGTTTTTTATGACGTACTTGGTGACGTTGTATGCGGTGGGTTCGCAATGCCTATTCGCGAAAACAAAGCGCAAGAAATCTACATCGTATGTTCTGGTGAAATGATGGCGATGTATGCTGCAAACAACATCTCGAAAGGGATTTGCAAATACGCTAAATCAGGAAGCGTTCGTTTAGCTGGTCTGATTTGTAACTCTCGTAACACTGACCGTGAAGATGAACTCATCATGGCTCTGGCAGAAAAATTAGGCACCCAGATGATCCACTTTGTCCCTCGCGACAACGTTGTTCAACGTGCTGAAATTCGCCGTATGACTGTTATCGAATATGACCCAACCGCTAACCAGGCCAATGAATATCGTTCATTAGCTCAAAAAGTTATCGCTAACACTAAATTCGCGATTCCAACTCCAATCACCATGGATGAACTTGAAGAATTGCTGATGGAATTTGGTGTGCTCAAAGAAGAAGACGAAAGCATCATCGGTAAAGCCGCAACCGTCGCTTAACCTTGGATAGGTCGGTGGCAAGCAGGAGTACCTCTTATGACAGACAGAACAGTTGAACAGAATCAGGCGCTCATTCAGGAAGTCCTCGAAGTTTATCCTGAAAAAGCGCGGAAAAATCGTGCCAAACACTTAACTACAAATGATCCAAAAAGTGACGGTAAATGCGTAGTTTCAAACCGTAAATCAGTTCCTGGGGTAATGACCATTCGTGGTTGTGCTTATGCAGGTTCTAAAGGGGTAGTGTTTGGTCCTTTAAAAGACATTATCCATATTTCTCACGGTCCAGTTGGTTGCGGTATGTATTCAACCAATGGTCGTCGAAACTACTTAACTGGAGTTTCTGGGGTTGATAGTTTTTCTAACTTGAACTTCACTTCAGACTTCCAAGAACGCGATATTGTGTTTGGTGGCGATAAAAAATTAACCACCATTTTAGAAGAAGTAGACACTTTATTCCCTCTGAATAAAGGCACCACTGTGCAGTCAGAATGCCCAGTTGGGTTGATTGGGGATGATATCGAAGCCGTCGCCAAAGCCAATAAAAAACGTAACGGTAAAACTTGTATTCCGGTTCGTTGTGAAGGTTTTCGCGGGGTTTCGCAATCATTGGGTCACCATATTGCCAACGATGCAATGCGTGACTGGGTTTTAAGTAACCGCGATGGTGATGATTCGTTTGAAACAACCGATTATGACGTTGCCATTATTGGTGACTATAACATCGGTGGTGATGCTTGGAGTTCTCGTATTTTACTTGAACAGATGGGCCTTCGAGTTATCGCTCAATGGTCTGGTGATGGCACATTATCAGAAATTGAAAATACACCCAAAGCGAAATTAAACCTAGTTCACTGCTATCGTTCAATGAACTATATCGCTCGGCATATGGAAGAAAAATACAATATTCCTTGGATGGAATATAACCTCTTCGGGCCAACTAAAATCGCTGAATCTTTACGCAAAATTGCGGCGTTCTTTGATGAAAACATTCAACAGAAAGCCGAAGCCGTTATCGAATCATATCGCGCTGAATATCAAGCGGTTATCGATAAATATCGTCCTCGCTTAGAAGGCAAAAAAGTCATGTTGTATGTCGGCGGGCTGCGCTCTCGTCACGTGATTGGTGCCTATGAAGACCTGGGGATGGAAATTGTCGGTGCTGGTTATGAATTTGCGCATGCGGATGACTATGACCGCACCGTTGGGATGCTCAAAGAAGCAACTCTGTTGTACGACGATATCACCAGTTATGAACTTGAACAGTTCGTTAAAAATGTGAAACCGGACTTAGTCGGTTCCGGGATCAAAGAAAAATACATATTCCAGAAAATGGGTATTCCTTTCAGACAGATGCACAGCTGGGATTATTCGGGTCCTTATCATGGTTATGATGGCTTCGCTATCTTTGCCCGTGACATGGATATGACGTTAAACAATCCATGCTGGTCATTGACGACTCCACCATGGTTGAAAAAAGATGTTAGCGAATCTGAGCCTGCTCACGAGGAACAAGTCGCTTAAGTTAAGGAGAAGATCATGGCGCAAACAATTGATGAAATAAAACCCGGATATCCTCTGTTTGAGCAACCCGAATATCAGGATGTCTTTGCCCGTAAAAAGGCTGATTATGAAGAAGCTCCAACACCGGAAAAAGTACGAGAAGTGTTTGAGTGGACGACCACTAAAGAATATGAAGACCTTAACTTTCAGCGTAAAGCGCTGACTGTTAACCCGGCTAAAATGTGTCAACCTCTGGGCGCTGTTTTATGTTCGCTTGGTTTTAAAAACACATTGCCATATGTTCATGGTAGTCAGGGCTGTGTTGCATATTTTCGTACGTACTTTAACCGTCATTTTAAAGAACCAGTTGCTTGTGTCTCTGACTCGATGACTGAAGATGCCGCGGTGTTTGGTGGTCATAAAAATATGAGCGATGGTTTACAAAACGCTTATGCGCTTTACAAACCAGAAATCATCGCTGTATCGACTACTTGTATGGCTGAAGTTATCGGGGATGACTTAAACGCTTATACGTTGAATGCGAAAAAAGATGGCTTTGTTCCTGAAGAACTGCCATTACCATTTGCTCACACCCCTAGTTTTGCAGGTAGTCATGTCACTGGTTGGGATGGCATGTTTGAAGGATTCTGCCGCTATTTTACCGCTAATAGTATGGATGATAAAAAAGCGGGCAGTAATGGCAAAATCAACTTAGTGACTGGTTTTGATACTTATCTTGGCAACTACCGTGTTCTAAAACGAATGATGGATGACATGAATGTTGATTATTCATTGCTCGGTGATCCTTCTGAAGTGTTAGACACACCTGCTGATGGTGAGTACCACATGTATGCTGGCGGTACGACTCAAGAAGAAATGAAAGATGCGCCAAATGCCATCGATACGCTTCTTTTGCAGCCGCATGTGCTTACTAAAACTCAGAAATATATCAAAACAAACTGGGATCAACCTTTAACTAGTGTGCGCGTGCCAATTGGTTTAACCGCAACTGATGAACTGTTGATGGCTATTAGCAAACTCACTGGTAAACCAGTCGGTGATGCGCTGACCAAAGAACGTGGTCGTTTAGTCGATATGATGACTGACTCACACACTTGGTTGCACGGCAAACAGTTTGGTTTATATGGCGACCCTGATTTTGTAATGGGTTTATCACGCTTCTTGATGGAACTGGGTGCTGAACCAACCGTGATCTTATGTCATAACGCGAACAAACGTTGGAAAAAAGAGATGGATAAAATCCTCTCTGAATCACCATTCGGTCAGAATAGTGAAGTGTTTGTCGGTAAAGACTTATGGCATTTCCGTTCATTGATGTTCACCCGTAAACCAGACTTCATGATCGGTAACTCATACGGCAAATTTATTCAGCGCGATACCTTAGCTAAAGGTAAAGAATTTGAAGTTCCACTGATTCGCCTTGGTTTCCCTCTGTTTGACCGTCACCATTTACATCGTCAAACCACTTGGGGATATGAAGGAGCGATGCAGATCCTAACTACTCTAGTGAATGCAGTACTTGAAAAACTAGATGAAGATACTATGGGAATGGGAACAACAGACTACGCGTTCGATTTAGTTCGTTAAGTTTAGCTCAAGAACAGGTGCTGATTGGCACCTGTTTTTCTTTTTATTGATAAGGAAGGCCTATGCCAAACGTGATACTTCGTGAACAAGCCGACGGTTTGTATTGTTATATCGCCAAACGTGACCTGGAAGCTAAGATTGTCGATATTGAATTTGAACAGCCAGATTGTTGGGGTGGCCGCCTTGAGCTTGCCGATGGTCAAGCCTGGTATATGGCGCCGCAGACGGCAATTCCTAAATTTCCATTTAAGGTGCGTTTATCCCGTGCAAGTTAAATAGGGAGGTGTGTTATGTCTTCACCGGAACAAACCCAATTACTGTTTCGCCGATATCAATTGGCGGAACTTTTTCATATTCCGCTTCGGGATATTAATTTAAAAGCGCTGTTGGATAGTGATTATACGACCACTGCGGATGATCTGGGTATCAGTCTAAGTGAATTAGAGCAGGTGTTGGCTGAGCCGCTTGATGAGCGTTGGCAGTTACTTGAAAGACGAACTCCGCTACCAGCTAATACACTTCGTTGTGCTGTCGCAAGTATGGATGGCGAGTGGATTAATGGCCATTTTAGTCGTTGTCCAATCATGTACGTTTATGATGTCTGTGAGTCAGGCACTTCGATTGTTGGTCTTCGTAAGATGCCCGAAGAAGCAGGTGAAATTGGTCATCAAGAGCGAGTGAACGCTATTAATGACTGTCAATTGCTCTTTGTCGCGGCCATTGGTGGGCCAGCTGCCGCTCGGGTGATTCGTGCTGATATCTATCCAATGAAAGTACGCAATGTAGAAGCCATTGATCAAACTTTGGGGCGGCTTTGTGAACGCTTAAGTTCAGGTTCTTTACCGCCTTGGCTTAAAAAAGTAATGGGTCAGTCTTGGCAGATGGCGGATTGGTCTGCATGAGATGACATTTTGTGTCGTTTGTTGCAAAGCTGACAGCTATCAACGCCCGTCTCACGCACTTGTAGGGTTAGAACAGTCTATGCATAGGTTAGTAATCAAAAAGCAAATGATAGTAACGATGTTTTGTTTTAACTATGCAAGTTGCGTTGAGGAGGTTATATGAAGCAAGCGACGCTAAAAGTTCTCATGGATGAACCGCTATGTGAACATAACAATAAGGGGAAAACTGGCTGTCAGCCCCCGAAACCCGGAGCAACCGCTGGTGGGTGTGCGTTTGATGGGGCGCAAATTGCATTATTACCTATTGCTGATGTCGCCCATTTAGTGCATGGCCCCATTGGTTGTGCGGGTAGCTCTTGGGATAACCGAGGCAGCTATTCAAGTATTCCTGGTCTGTTTCGTCTAGGGATGACAACAGATTTAAGTGAGCCCGATATTATTATGGGCCGTGGCGAAAGCAAGTTGGTTGCCGCCGTTGGGTATATCAAAAAACACTACCATCCTGAAGCCGTTTTTATCTATAACACCTGTGTTCCTGCGATGGAAGGTGATGATATAAATGCCTCGGCAAGGCTTGCCAGCGAACGGCATCAAATCCCAGTTATTGTGGTTGATGCTGCCGGTTTTTATGGAAGTAAAAATTTAGGCAACCGCATCGCTGGTGAAGTCATGGTCGATAAAGTGGTTGGTACCCTAGAACCGGCCCCCGCGCCAGAAGGGGTGCATGATATTGCCCTTATCGGGGAATTTAATATTGCCGGAGAGTTTTGGTCGGTTCAAAAATTATTTGATGAGTTAGGCATTCGCGTACTTGCTTCGCTTTCTGGAGATGCTCGGTTTAAAGAAATTCAGACGATGCACCGCTCTGAGCTTAATATGGTGGTGTGTTCACGCTCCATGATGAACGTGGCGCGTAAGCTTCAAGACAGTTATCAAACCCCCTGGTTTGAAGGCAGTTTTTACGGATGCCGTGCTATTGCGCAGGCGCTTCGCACCATTGCCGAAAAAATTGCCGACCCGGATTTAATTGAGCGCACTGAAGCATTGATTGAGCGCCAAGAACAAGCTATCGCGGCGCCGCTTGCCGAGTATCGCAGCAAATTGCAAGGCAAACGGGTATTACTTTATACCGGTGGTGTGAAATCTTGGTCGGTTGTTTCAGCTTTGCAGGATTTAGGGTTGGATGTGGTTGCAACGAGCACCCGTAAATCAACCGAAGCGGATAAAGCACGCATTCGCGAATTGATGGGTGATGATGCTTTAATGCTGGATGATTCTAACCCGCGCCATTTGTTGGATATTTGTTATCACTATAAAGCTGATTTGATGGTGGCTGGTGGTCGTAACCGTTATACCGCACTTAAAGCTCGGTTGCCATTTCTAGATATCAACCAAGAACGTGAACACCCTTATGCAGGCTATGAAGGGTTACTTGAGCTAGGTCGCCAGCTTTGCTTAACGCTAACTAGTCCTATCTGGCCACAGGTGCGCAATCGGGCAAGTTGGCAGAATCCGCAAGGGGGGGTGATGCATGGCTGAGGTTATAAAAATCCGCAAACCGCTAAGCATATCTCCGCTTAAAACTGGGCAAGTATTAGGTGCGACGATTGCCGCTTTAGGGCTTGCCGATAGCATGGCATTAATGCATGCCGCACAGGGGTGTAGCTCATTTGCTAAAGCGTTTTTTGTCCGCCATTTTCAAGAACCCGTTGCATTGCAGTCTACCGCAATGGACCCGATTTCGACGATTATGGGCTCAGATGGCAATGTCAAAAAGGCATTGGATCATTTGGCTAAAAATAGTGCTTTGCACCTCGTTGTGGTGATGAGCAATGGTCTAAGTGAAGCGCAAGGTGCTGATTTAAAAAGAGCGATCCGTGAATTCCGAGTTGAATATCCACAGCATGAAAAACTCACCGTTTTAACGGTTAACACGCCTGACTTTTATGGATCTTTAGAAAATGGCTATGCCGCAGTCATCGATGCGGTGATCAATCAATTAGTTGAAGAAAAACGATCCGCCCAGACCCGCAAAAAGCGGATCAACGTGTTGCTGGGACATAGTTTTACGGCTGGTGATGTAGAAGCGGTGCAGCGTTTGTTTGAAGCATTTGGGCTCAAACCAACGCTATTGCCCGACATCAGCGAGTCTTTAGATGGTCATTTAGGTGAGCAAGATTACTCAGCGGTTTCATTAGGTGGAACACGCTTGAGTGATATTCAGCGAATGGGTGAGAGCATCGCAACGGTTGCACTTGGGTACAGTTGCCACAGCGGTGCTAAATTGCTGGCTCAAAAAACAGCTGTTCCTAGCTACTATTTTGACCATTTGGGCAACATTGAACAGTGCGACCGTTTAATTGAATTGTTGATTGAGTTAACCGGACGGCAGGTTCCCGATTATATTAATCGCCAGCGTCGCCAAATGCAGGATGCCATGCTTGATTGTCATAACGAGCTTAATGGGGTTCGCATTGCATTGGCTGGTGAGCCCGAATTACTCGGGTATTGGTTGGCTATTGCCCGGCAAATCGGTTTGGATGAGCAGGTTGTTGTTGCTCCAGCTCAACAGAGCCAACTGATAGAAATGCCGACAGAACAGATACTGCTAGGTGATTTTAGTGATTTGCGCGAGCAGCTTAAGGTCACACCGGCGGAGGTTTTAATCGCTAATTCACATGGACAGATGCTCGCACAAGAACTGGGCATGTCGCATATTTTAAGTGGTTTCCCGATTTTTGATTATTTTGGGGGCTTTCGCCAGCATCGTCAGCTTTATGCTGGTATCCGGGATACGTTGTTTGAACTGGGTAACATCGTTCATCAGCGTCATGAACACCGAGATATTTATCATAGCCCGCTTAAACAACATTGGCCGGAAGCGGCCAGCCAAAGCGCCTAGGGGGTAAACGATGGAAAGCGCAAAAGTTTGCCGACAATTGCAGTTAGCGAATGTGTCGGACAATTTTTTTACAGTAGCCTTTGCCAGCAGTGATCAACACCAGGTCGATCAGCATTTCGCCAGTGCGTCACGATTTGCTGTGTATGGTATTGGTGAAAAACAACCGCAGTTAATGAAAATTATTGAAATGAGTGAGCCTCCGTCAGGACATCGCCAGGACAATATTGAAATGCGTTTGGATTTATTAGGCGAATGTCTGGCAGTTTATGTTGTTGCTGTCGGGGATGCTGTTGTTCGCCAATTATGGGAGCGAGGCGTCAGACCGGTACGTGTTGCCCAAGGTAGCTCAATATTGGCTTTGTTAGGTGAACTGCAGCGCGAATTAACTCGTCAACGTAGTCCACTTCGTCGGCAAATGAGCAACCGGCCGATACCGGATGATGAAAATTGGGAAGAGTACGAAGATGACTATGAAGGAGAATAAATATGGTAACGGCAGTAACAGCTGACGGAAGCCCTTGGGAGCCGCAGTTTATTCGGGCAGTTGATAGTAGTGAGTGCATCGGTTGTGGGCGTTGCTACAAAGTTTGTGGGCGCAATGTGTTCGAATTAGTTGAGAATGAAGATGATGATGGCGATGATGATTGGTCTGATGATGTCCGAATGGTGATGACCGTTAGCAATGCTGGAGATTGTATTGGATGTGGTGCTTGTGAACGTGTCTGTCCAAAAGATTGCCATCAGCATTAAATTTAAATAATCCAAAAGTGGTGTTCGTGTCGTAGATTTGGGCCATGTTTTCATGGCCTTTTTTTTGTTTGTTTTTCTTTTTATCTCTTTGTCTAGTTGTGAAAATGATTTTTGTCGTATCTGTCACAAAGCCGACAACTTGTCTTATGCCCTCATCATTGTTCTATTTTAATTGATTGATTTTAAATAGTTTTTATTTTGGTTCATGATTTGCAACACATCACGTAAACCAGTTTTAAAGGAGCGAACGTGATTGTAGCAACCGAACAAGCTAAATCTTACCTTCTGCGTCTAGCCGAGGATTATCCAGCGCGAGGATTGCGGCTATATGGGGTTGGAAATCGTTGTCAGGGGATTAGTGTGAAAGCTAAGTTGCGCACTCATTGTGAGCTTGATGATCGCCAGGAAAATCTTGATGGACTGGCGATTTGGATCAGTGCTGATTTGCTAAAACAGGTGGTTTCAATTCAGCTTGATATTGAATTTGCTGCCAATGAACCTGCATTGGTCATTAAACCAAAACTGGCAGAGTGTGCGTGTTCAAGCACCGAGTGCAATTGGCGCCAAATGGACACCGCTATCAACCAATAAGGAGCTTGTGATGTGGAATTATTCCGAAAAAGTAAAAGATCATTTTTTTAATCCACGAAATGCCAAAGTGGTCGAAAATGCAAACGCCGTCGGCGATGTAGGCTCACTGAGTTGTGGCGATGCGCTGCGTCTGATGTTGAAAGTTAATCCTGATACCGATGTGATTGAAGATGCTGGGTTTCAGACGTTTGGCTGTGGTAGTGCGATAGCCTCTTCTTCGGCATTAACCGAGATGATTATTGGGCATACCTTAGAAGAAGCTAGTAAGGTCACCAACCAAGATATTGCTAAATATCTCGATGGTCTTCCTGCTGAAAAAATGCATTGTTCGGTGATGGGTCAAGAAGCGTTACATGTTGCGATTGCTCAATTTCGTGGTGAAACCATCGAACAGCATGAAGAAGAAGAAGGCGCGTTAGTTTGTCGCTGTTTTGGTGTGGATGAAGGCATGATTACCCGTGCTGTTCGGACCAACCATCTTACAACGTTAGCCGAGGTGGTTAATTACACCAAAGCCGGTGGCGCTTGTGCTAGCTGCCATGAAAAAATCGAAGCGTTGCTGGCAAAAATTAAGATGGAAGATGAACAACCTGAAGTGGCAACAGAAAAAGCAGCCACGACTCCTGAAACTCATCCTGAGATTGTCGTTGCCAATGAACAGGATAAAAAAACGTTGGCTGCTATTGCTAAAGTGATTGAAAAATTACGTCCTTCTCTGCAAGCCGATGGCGGTGATATCGAACTTGTTGGAGTCCGTGGTAATGAGGTCGCGGTGATGCTCTCTGGTAATTGTCAGGGCTGCATGATGACTGACATGACTCTCGGTTGGTTAAGTCAGCAATTGATGGAGCAGTTAGGCCATTATTATCGGTTAGTCAACGTTGCTATGGAACCATCAGCACAAACAGCATAATAGGTTATAGGAGAATGATATGTCTGGAATTTATTTAGATAACAATGCGACAACTCGAGTTGATCCGGTCGTTCTTGATACCTTGATGCCTTATTTTAGTCAGTATTATGGTAATCCATCATCGATTCATCAGTTTGGTGCCGAAGTTGAAAAAGCGCTCGTTGTGGCCAGAGCTCAAGTTCAATCATTATTGGGTGCCGAATTTGACAGTGAAATTATTTTTACCTCTTGTGGAAGTGAGTCAGATAATACCGCGATTCGCAGTGCAATTACTGCTTATCCAGAACGGCGTGAAATTATTACAACGGTTGTTGAACATCCCGCTATTTTGCAGTTGTGTGAGTATTTAGAGCGCGAAGAAGGCTATAAAATTCACTATTTACCAGTGGATGGCAAAGGCCGACTGGACTTAGAGCAATATCAACAATTGCTGAGCGAAAATGTCGCGATTGTCAGCATTATGTGGGCAAACAATGAAACTGGGACAATTTTCCCAGTTGAAAAAATGGCAACGATGGCCAAAGAATTTGGCATTGTTTTTCATACCGATGCGGTTCAGGCCGCAGGAAAAGTTGCGATTAATCTTAAAGATACGGACATTGATATGCTTTCGATGTCCGGGCATAAAATTCATGCACCTAAAGGTGTAGGGGTTTTATATGCACGCCGCGGATTAAAATTCCGGCCATGGTTACGTGGAGGCCATCAGGAACGCGGTCGCCGAGCAGGCACAGAAAATACCACAGGGATTATTGGCATTGGTAAAGCTGCTGAATTAGCCGAAATGTATCTTGATACCGTCTCAACTGAAGTTGCCAGACTGCGCGATAAACTCCAACAGGGCTTAACTTCGGCGATTAGTCACTGTTATGTGACCGGCGATGTTGAACATCGCACGCCAAATACGCTGAATATTGCATTTGAATATGTCGAAGGCGAAGCAATCCTTTTGATGTTAAATCAATATGGTATCGCGGCCTCTAGTGGGAGTGCTTGCACCTCTGGTTCGCTGGAACCATCACATGTGATGCGGGCGATGAAGATCCCTCAAACAGCTGCCCACGGCAGTATTCGATTTGCACTGTCGCGTTATACCCGTGAACGCGAGATTGAGAAAGTGCTAGAAGTTTTGCCACCTATTATTGAGCGGCTTCGAGCAATCTCTCCATATTGGCAGCAACAAAATAGTGGAAGTGACTTTATTCCTGCATTTGGCTAGGCGGAGAAGGCCATGGAACATGCTTTTATCGTAAATGATACAACGCTTCGCGATGGAGAACAGGCGCCTGGCGTTGCCTTCAGTCGAAATGAAAAACTCAAGATTGCTAAATCGCTAGTTGAGTTGGGTGTTGAGCAGTTAGAAGTAGGGGTTGCTGCAATGGGCGCAAGCGAACAACAGACCATTCGGTTGATTCGCAATTTGTGTCCTTCGACCAGCATGATGGTGTGGAGCCGTTTGCTGAGTAGTGATATTCAAGCTGCCGCCTCATTGGGAGTTGATTGGATTGATATATCGATACCAGCTTCGGTGCAGCAGCGCCAATTTAAACTGCACTTAAGCTTCGATGAGCTTAAAAGCCAACTGGGCAAGAGTATTGAGCAAGCTTTAAAACTAGGACTTCATGTCAGCGTCGGGTTGGAAGATGCGTCCCGAGCAAAAGTTGATGAGCTGCTTGATGTGATAGCTGTTGCACAGGATTCAGGTGCCAAACGGGTTCGCTTTGCCGATACGGTCGGCATTTTAGACCCATTTAGTACCCAGCAATGGATCAGTATTATTAAAGCCAATAGCTCGCTGGCCGTTGAGATGCATGCTCATGATGATCTGGGAATGGCAACTGCCAATACCTTAGCTGCGATCCGCTCAGGCGCAACCAGTGTGAATACGACGGTTTTAGGCATTGGTGAGCGAGCAGGAAACGCACCATTAGAAGAGATTTTGATGGTGCAATATCAGCAATCGCAATTATCTAGCCATTATCAATTAGCGATGCTCCCTGAGATTTGCGAGTACGTCAGCAAAGCTGCCAATCGGCCTATTTCTAAAGGAAAATCGATTGTTGGAGAAGCGGTATTTACCCATGAATCCGGTATCCATGTTGCAGCTATTTTGCAAGATCCGAATAATTATCAGGGAATTGACCCGGCAGTCTTAGGCCGAGAGCATCAACTGGTTATCGGTAAACACTCTGGTCGTCACGCGTTACAGTGGGCGTATGAACAACTGGGAATCAAACTTGATGATGCGCTTTTTCAAGCGATTTTACCTGAAGTTCGAGTTTGGGCAGAGGCTAATAAACGGCCAATGACCAACGATGATTTACTGGCTCTATATAATCGCTTAAGTGGGCATTCAGGGAGGCTAAATGCAGTGGTTTGATCAAATTCCGGGTGTCGAAAGTTTAACTACAGGGCAGGAGTTTTTTGACTTTTTCCATGTAAGCTATGAAATTGATCGGTTAAACGGGCGCCAACTCCATATTTTAAAAGACTTTAATCAGCGCATTGCAAATGTTGCAGATGTGCAAGCAGATGCTGCATTTGCAACTGCCAGTGAGCTACTGGCGCAAGCATATCAAGCTCAGACGCAAGAAGAAATAGCTAGCCACTCACCACTGGCAGTCTATCAACGGCTGCGACCTAGCCGAGTGAGTTTAAGTTCTTTAGTGGAGGATGACGATGAGTAACAATGCATTTTCTATTGGGGATGAGGTCCGCGCCATTAAACGCGTTTATAACGATGGTAGTTTTCCCAATGCAGAACGAGGATCGCTGATTGTCAAAAAAGGCACTATTGGTGAGGTGCGTGAAATCGGAGTGTTTTTACAAACAGACGTTATTTATAGCGTGTTCTTCCCTGAGTATGGTTATGCGGTCGGAATGCGTGAAAATGAGTTACTAGCGGGCGATGAACCTTGGTGGCCGAGTCTGTTTGAATTTAAGCAGAAGGTTCGCACTCTCTGTGGTTTAAGTGTGAAAGGGCAATTACGTGTTGAGCAAGGTGCGGTTGGCCAAATTCTGCGCGTTGAGCGTGATGAGCAGAATATTCATTATCAGGTGAATTTTGGTGATGATAAATTATATCTGATTGGTGAGTCATTGTTAGAGGCTGCAGATGAATCCAGTTAATATCGAAGCAAACTTACGTTATCCTCTCTTGCGTTATTCAATTGAGTGCTATCATTGCTTACCTCAGCAGTTGTCTTCTATGCAATATCAGCAATTAATGGCGCAGCTGCAAAAGGCTCAACTGATAGAGCAGCGCGTTGCTAAGCATAGTCAAAGTGAAATCAGCTCTGGGCAAATTAAGCGTGCTTTGAATCAGCTTGTTGGTCTATTTGAGTCCAAAGATGATTACAAAAAGGCGCGGCATTATCTTCACCTTGATGAATCCTTATTAAGAAAAAGCCTAGCTCAAACGCTCAAAGCTGATGCTGTATTGGTCGAGATAAGTTCCCAAGTAAGCGAGCCTTCAGATGATGAGTTAATGCTGTTTTACCAAGAACATCCTGAACAATTTGAACAAGCTGAACAGGTCACCTTGAGCCATATTTTGCGGATCACTGACGATACTCAAGAGCAAAGCCGATTGGAGAATCTTTTGCCTTGGATGGAGTTGCTTGCTGATGAGTTGCTCCAACATCCAGATCGTTTTGCTGATAAGGCGCTGCGCTATTCTGAATGTCCATCAGCGTTAAATGAAGGTAAATTGGGAACTCTAACTCGAGGTAAGCTTTATCCTGAACTAGAGCAGGTTGCATTCAAGCTAAATGAATCGCAAATTAGTCGCCCAGTCGAATCGCCCATGGGGTTGCATATTCTTTGGTGTGAAGCTCACCACCAGAGACAAAAGCTGAGCTTTGAAAGTATTCGAGATAAATTATTTGAGCAGTTATTAACTGCTCGGCAAAAACAGGCGCAGCGACAATTCATCAAAGAAGTCTTGCGCTAAGTTGATTGTTTAAGCCTTGATGGATGCATCAAGGCTTTTTTGTTAGTGATGACAACAAGAATCGTGACAACAGCTGGATTGTTTATCACTTTGGTGACGGCGGCGATAGTAACTGCTGAGCTTGTGGTAGAGATCGAAACCAACTAACAGTGCAAGAGCAATACCAGCGATGGCAGAGATTGGCCATGGCAAAAGCTGGTTGCTACTGGCAAGTTCACTTTGAATATTGATTTGCCAAGCATCAACAAGTGCATTGGTGAGATACCCAAAACCAATCGCAACCACCACTACGCCAGAAAGGTAGCTAATTAAAGAACGAAATCCCAGTTCTTTGTTAACAATCCCCAAGGTTGCAATATTGGTTGCAGGCCCTGCGAGTAAAAAGACTAATATTGCACCCGGTGAAACCCCTGCTAACATCAGCCCTGCGGCCAGCGGTGTTGATGCTGAGGCACAGATATACATTGGTACGCCGATTAACGCCATTACAAGCATTGCCCAAGGGCCTTGGCTAATACTGGCAAGAGTATCTGATGGCACGGTCGCAACAACTACCGCAGAGATAACCAATCCAACAATTAACCAAATAGACAAATCTTCTAACAATTCTGTGAATGCATAACGCTGACCACCCCAAAGCCGAGCAAGCCAGGATTGTGTATCTGGGCTAACTTCGTGGTGGTGATGGTCATGATCATGGCTGCAGCTACAACTATGCTCATGAGTATGCTCTGCCTCATGATGGGTATGAGCGGCGTTATTATTAGCTTTTTCGCCAATAACTAACACCAAGGTTGCACTTACAATCGCTGAGAAAATGGCTGCGATTGGGCGAATAATGGCCATGAATGGCCCAAGTAAGGCGTATGAAATGGCAATTGAATCAACGCCTGTTTCAGGCGTGGCAATTAAAAATGCAGTGGTTGCGCTTTTGGATGCCCCCGCTCGGCGAAGCCCCATTGCCGCAGGAATCACCCCGCAAGAGCACAATGGCAATGGTGTGCCTAACATCGCAGCTTTAATTGCAGGCCATAAGCCACGGCCTTGTAAATGTCGTCCTAAATTATCACTGCGAATAAAGCTTTGTAGTAAACCTGCCACGATAAAACCTAAGATTAGCCAAACCGCTGCATCAAGCCACAGATCGATAAATGCCTGGCTTATGGCAATAACTGTGTTCATGCTGATACTCCTTTGCGTTTAACTGATACTAAACAGTCTAAATGTTGGAGTTAACTTCAAGGTCAAGCCATTTAAAGCAAAAATTTACCAAATCAAGGCCCAGTTCTGTGACACGACGTAGTTTGGGTCCATATTTACGATGTGGTATAGTGAGTTACAACAATTCTGTAACATTCGGATAAAGGAGGCATACTATGAATTTTAGCCATCCAATTGATCAGCAAATGCTTGAGCAAGCCCGCAATGGAAAAGGATTTATCGCGGCTTTAGATCAGTCAGGAGGATCAACCCCAAAAGCCTTGCGAGAATATGGAATCGAGGAATCGGCTTATACAACTGATGGAAAGAAAGATGACCAAAAGATGTTTGATCTGGTTCATCAGATGCGAACTCGGGTGATCACTTCAGACGAATTTAATGTAGAAAAAATCATGGGGTCGATTTTGTTTGAAGACACCATGGATAGAACGATTGATGGTCTGGGCAGTGCCGAATATCTATGGCAGCGCAAACATATTGTACCATTTTTAAAATGTGATAAAGGACTCGCCCCCCAAGAGAGTGGTGTGCAGTTGATGAAACCCATCCCCGGGTTAGATGAGACGCTTGAGAGAGCTGTCTCTCACGGTGTTTTTGGCACGAAAATGCGCTCAGTCATCCATCAATTTGATGAAGCCGGTATTCGGGCGATTGTCGATCAACAATTCGATATTGGGCTACAAATTGCCAAACATGGGCTGGTACCGATTTTGGAGCCTGAATGTAATATCAATGCCGATGATCGGGAAAAATCAGAGCGCTTTTTACTCAGCGAATTTAAACGGCATTTAGCGCAAGCGGATGATGAGCTGAAAATTATGGTTAAGATTTCGATTCCGGTAAATCCTCATCAATACGACGAACTGTTAGATGACCCACATATTGTTCGGGTGGTTGCTCTTTCTGGCGGCTATGAGCGTGATGAGGCCAACGAAAAGCTCAGTCAATGTCCGGGGATCATAGCCTCATTTAGTCGAGCATTGCTGCAAGATTTAAATGCAGCCCAAAGTGATAGCGAATTTAATAGCGCTCTTAAAGTTGCCGTTGACTCGATTTATCAGGCATCGGTACATAAGAATTTGAATTAGTAACTTAACTATTGGTAGAAAAGCGAAAGGGGCAATTTAGCCCCTTTTGTTTTAGTAATGGTTAACTATGCGATTGAGGCGGGAGCCCATGTAAAATTTCACTTAGCTGAGTAGCCGATAAGTCATAATTTAAAAATTGATGATAAAAAGAGCGGGTGACGTTCACCATATTGATATTTTTAAAGTGTTCTGGGTGCAGTAATTTGGCGGCCCATTGAATTTGCAAAGCGGTTTCAGCGCCATAACGATCCCATAAAAATGCCCCGTTAGGATTGATATACAAACGATGGTTTTTAACCGCGTTGACGTTTGCCCACATTGGGTCTTTGGCTAGTTTTGCGATTTGTTGCTTGCGAGTTTTTGGGTCTGCAAAAGCAGTGGCACCAAAAATAATAACGTCAGGATTCCAAGCCAGTAATTGCTCTTTGGAGGTTACTTTTAAACTGCCATGAACAGCTTCTGCCACATTTTTACCACCAGCGGCTTTAATCCAAGCATCGATTAATGAATGGCCACCATCAATGGTCAGTGGATTAAAATGCACCACATGTAAAACACGCGGTTTTTGTTTATCACTGAGAGTATTTGTGTATGAACGAATCTCTTTAAGCTTGGTATCTAGATAATGGTTGAATTGCTCAGCTTTAGTTTGAGCCGCAGGACCTAAAATTTTTGCCGTTAAATCAAATGTCTGCTCGAGCTCTTTAAAGTTAGTAAAGGTGAGCTGAACATTGGATATCCCAAGTTCATTAAGTTTGGTGCGCATGCGCGGCGTGATAATTGAAAACACAACATCCGGTTTATGCTTGAGCATCTCTTCGTCATTGACGTCGGTTTTGGTAAAGGCAGGTGTTGCTTTGTACATTCGCGGATTCACCAAAGCAAGCCATGGCCGGCGAGCAGGGGAATCTACATTCACATAAGAGACGACTTTAGAACCGGCGCCAAGCATTGCCAGTACCTCTAAATGGGCAGGCCAGGCATCCCCAATGGCGTTAATCTGAGTTGGAACGACGACTTTATGTCCACTGTCATCGGTGATGGTTTGCGTTTGTTGGGCTATGGCGCTCTGGCTCATGATGCCCGAACATAATGCCAGATAGGTGAGGCCTATCATGGCTAAATTTTTCTTCAACATATTGCGCTCCATTGCGAATTTAAAATAGGTTATGAGACGATTGGGGTACATGAGCGGATGGTGCGACCATTTTGTTGGCCAATATTATTAATTCTTACATCAACGCCATAGGCATCATGTAAGTTTTGTTCGGTGACAATTTCATCGACTGGACCGAATAAACAGGGTTGATTGCGCCTAAATAGCAGCACTTTGGATGCACACAGAAATGCTTGTTCAGGCGAATGCGTGATCATAACAATCGCAAGTCCTTCATCGGCTAAGCGTCTGACTTGACGCAATACCGCAACTTGATTGCCAAAATCTAAACTTGCTGTTGGTTCATCCATCGCCAGTAATAATGGCGCTTGGGCAAGAGCTCGGGCAATCAATACCATTTGCTGTTCACCGCCAGAGAGCTGCGAAAATCGTCTTGATGCTAAGTGCATGATCCCAAGGCGATACATCGCATCATCAACCTGTTTAAGGTCATCTTTTGAGGGAAAGCCAAACATACTCAAATGTGCTGTGCGGCCCATAGCCACCATATCACGTACGGTAAAGGGAAATACCGTGTCACCAGCTTGGGGAACATAGCCAAAAAGAGTGGCTAAATCCTTTCTTGAGCACCCATCAAGGCTTTTCCCATCAACTTTGATATCGCCGCCAAGGCGAGGAATAAGGTTTAACATCGATTTAAACAGCGTTGATTTGCCCACACCATTTGGCCCTAAAATGCAGAGAATTTCTCCAGCTTGGACATTAAATGACACATTCTGAACAATGGCTTTATCGTTATATCCGCACTTAAGGTTATGAACTGAAAATTGCATGAAGCTGTCCTTTTTATAAACCTTTACGGCGGGCCATCAGATAGAGAAAGAATGGGGCACCAATCACGGAGGTCAAGATCCCAATCGGTAACTCCATCGGTAATAAAGACCGCGCTAAATCATCAACTAGCATTAGGTTCAACCCCCCTAAGAAAATACTGGCGGGGATTAAAATTCGGTGGTTGGGCCCAACTAACATGCGAGCTAGATGTGGAATTAATAATCCGACCCAACCAATGATCCCACCCATCGCGACAGACACTGCGGTTAGAAGGGTTGATGCAAGAATTAAAATGATTCGAGTTTTTTTAACATTGATCCCCAAGGCACTAGCTTGTTCGTCCCCTAAACATAAAAGGTTCAAATGCCAGCGTAACAATAAGATAGGAATAATTCCGATAGCTAGTGGGATAAGCATCCATAAAAGGTTATTGGCGGTGACTGACGATAAGCTTCCCATTAGCCAGAAGGTGATCTCAGGCAGTTTCTGCTCCGGGTCACCAAGGTATTTAATCAACGAAATAATGGCTGATGCCAACGCTGAAATGACAATCCCAGTGAGCACTAAGCTTAATAGTGAGTCATTATTGCGACTAATAGCCGCACCAACAAGATAGGTGATAAAAACAGCCAGAATGCCAAACACAAATGCCAGAGTTTGTACCATTAAAAAACTCATTGAGCATAAAATGGCGATTGCAGCCCCAAGTCCTGCGCCAGATGCGGCCCCTAAAATGGCAGGTGAAACCATTGGGTTGCGAAATATTCCTTGGTATGTGGTTCCAGAAACCGCTAACGATGCCCCTATCGCCATTCCTGCGGCAATGCGTGGAATACGCACTTTTAAAAGAACAATAGAGGTGATGCCATGACCTGTGATTGCTGCCCAGAAATCTGAAAACGGAATCGTGAAGCGTCCGACTAATAAAGAAAATACAGCAATAGCGAATGTTAACCCAACCAACAGGGCAAGCGTTCTCATCGGGTGATGAGTCTTATTGTTGTCCGATAATATATCCACGCTGCTAGATGAGCTCATGCGTATGTACCGATATGTCAAAGATATAGACTATATAGTCGAGTTTTTTGGTTGCATCATCAAGGAAATATTCACACTTCCTTATTGATTTATTTAAAGATTAGCAACGTTGAGAATAAGTTTGTTGATCTACATTAAGAACAAATTCGCTTTAGAAATTTTGATTGATAGCAAGAACTTATCGAATCATTTGAAATTATCCAATAATAAAATAAAAGTTCAGGAGAAAATATTTAATTTATAAAAATCATATAGTTATATTTATTTTTTATGATCAAATTAAGATATTCGGACTTTTTAGTAGAAGAATCGAATAGTTACACGGTTTACCGGGTTGAAATTAATTAACGCAGATATATATTATTAACCATGGTTAACTTTGCTGGAATTTTCAACATGCTCCAATCAATCTCAAATTCTGCAATGCAGCAGCAGGCACAGCAGACATTATCTGGAAGAGGCGGACGCACCGGATGGATGGTGCTGTTTGGACCTGCATTGATTGCGGCGGTTGCTTATGTCGATCCCGGCAATTTTGCCACCAACATTGAGGCTGGCTCACGCTATGGCTATACCCTGTTATGGGTCGTTTTAATGTCCAACCTCATGGCAATGTTGATTCAGTCGATGTCGGCACGTCTGGGATTAGCAACTGGGAAAAACCTGGCGGAAGTGATTCGAGAGCGTTATCCAAAACCGGTAGTCTGGTTTTATTGGATCCAAGCTGAAGTCGTTGCCATCGCCACCGATTTGGCAGAATTTCTGGGTGCGGCATTAGCATTTAACCTGTTGTTTGGTTTATCGATGATGCAGGGCGCCATTTTAACAGGTCTGATTACCTACGCGGCCTTACAGTTACAGAGATTTGGTTTTCGCTTAATGGAGATCATTATCGGTGCCATGATCATGGCTATTGCCGGTGGTTTTTTTGTCGAGCTATTTTTAAGTCAGCCAGATCAAGTTGCTTTGGCTAAAGGTTTACTCATCCCATCCTTTCCTGATGGTTATGCAGTTTATCTAGCCGCTGGGATCCTTGGTGCCACAATTATGCCGCATGTGATTTATCTGCACTCAGCGCTATCCCAGAACCGTATTAACACCGAACCTTCTCAACGTCATAAAGTGATGCGTTATTATCGCTTAGATGTGATTATCGGCATGGCGTTAGCAGGGCTTGTGAATATGGCTTTGTTAGCGCTTGCAGCTGCAACTTTTCATCGCCATGGCTATGAGCAAATTGCTTCCATTGGTGAGAGCTATAAAATGCTGACTCCATTAATGGGCGGCAATATGGCCAGCTATATCTTTGGCTTTGCACTGCTGTTGGCAGGGTTGTCCTCATCAATTGTTGGAACGATGTCAGGACAGGTACTGATGCAAGGATTCGTTCGGTTTCGTATTCCAATTGGTTTACGGCGAATCATCACGATGGTGCCTGCAATCTTAATTATTTTGCTTGGGGTTTCTGAACAAAAAGCGTTGGTGGCAAGCCAAGTGATCTTAAGCTTTGGTATTCCATTTGCACTGATCCCGTTGGTTAGATTTACCGCTGATAAGAAATTGATGGGAAATTTAGCAAATCGACCATTTTTGAGTGCAATCGGCGTTGCTGTATGTACTTTAATTATAATCCTTAATGTCTATGTGTTATTTTATAGCATCTTCGAGTAAGTCAGACTTAGCGAATACTCAGTCAGTTATGCTAGGCCGTTTATCGCTAGCAGCAGAGTTGGCAAAAATAATAGGGTATAAAGATAACCTTGCTCGTCACAAGCTCAGATAAACATAACAATAGGTAAGGGTTGTGCCACAACACCAATATTTTCAAAGAGTAAAAGAAGACCATCAGCGAGAGTTGGTCGAAGATTATGTCGAAGAGATAGCGCAGATGCATGCCAAATATGGCGAGGCGCGCTCCAGTGATTTGGCGATTCGCTTTGGTGTGAGTCCTGCGGCTGTTTCTAAGGTTGTGAGTCGCTTAAAGCGCGATGGACTGGTAGAAGCGCGTCCATATCGCGGCATTTTCTTAACGATTGAAGGGCAACAGATGGCTGAGCAAGTTGCTAAGCGCCACAAAATCGTATTTCAAACACTACTCTCTTTAGGTGTTCCTCAAGAGGTCGCCCAAGGTGATGCCGAAGGCATTGAGCATCATTGCAGCGTCGAAACAGTGGCTGCAATGGAGCTGTTTTTAAAGAGCCGTTCGGTTGATATCTCTTAAATATTTGCCATCAAAAAGCGTATTACTTGTTGTTTTTCTGAGTATTTTTTAAACAAAGCGCCAGAATATTATCAGCAATAATTTGCGGTTGATTTAAAGGCCACAAAGGCAATTGAGTTTGCTCAAGTGGCTGATTTGTTGCAATCGCGAAAACCCATGGATCGCTTGCAGCTAACAGCGGTTTCTCAAGTTCAGGGCGATGAATCTCGAGTTTTGGAACATCGCTGTGCCGATAACCTTCAACAATTACTAAATCAAGCTCATCCCAACAAAGCCGCTGTAATTGGCTATCTAAATCATCATGATTAGTCTGTTTAGAAAATAAAACACTCATCTGGGGGCTGCTTAATAGCATTTGGGTGGCACCACTGTGAGTGAGTCGATAGCTATCCTTGCCAGGTTTGTCCAGCTCGACATCATGGTGACTGTGTTTTATCACACCCACCCGGATCCCCTGGTGGCTGATTATTTCTAACACTTGGCATAATAAAGTGGTTTTACCTGAGCCGCTAAATCCTGCCAGCGCAATCACAGGTTTGGGCCAACGCGATAAGTCAGGTTTCATCTAATTAAAAACTCTGTAACAATAATAAAGTGTATTGCTATTGTATCAGGAAAATCCGTTGCGCAGACTTGCGTTGCTTCTTTGGTTGATAAGTAGCCCCGTGATTGCTGGCATAAATTATCAGGTCGATGGTGGCACTCAACCGCAGCGGGCGAATGTTGAAGCTTTTTTAAAAGCCCAGAATTTATCGAATGATAACTCTGATGAATTTATTATTGCGCACTCCCAAAAACAGGTGAGTGAGGCGCTCGAAGCGTTAGGGTATTTTGCCGCTCAGGCGCAAATTAAGCTTGAGCGCAGCGATGATGACATTCAAGTTAATGTTCATATTACACCGGGTACCCCGGTGCGAATTACTCGCTTTGATTGGCAGCTATCAGGGCAATTAAACGACTCAGCTGATTTTAAAGTGTTGTTTAAAAATCAAGCGCCGCACGAAGGAGATATCTTTAATAGTGGTGATTACGATGCCTTTAAATCAGCCGTCAATGAATATGCTAGCTCGCATGGCTATTTTGATGGGCACTTTTCACAAGCGAAGGTCAGCGTAACTCGCGCGAAAAGAGAAGCTGTGATTCATCTGCATTATGACAGTGGCGTTCGCTATCGCATTGGTAAAATTAATTTTTCAAGCCCAGATGTGCCGACCAAGTTATTAACTGGTCTTGCTGATTTCTCTTTAGGCGCTCCTTATGATGCGCAAAAAGTGGCAAGTTTTAGTCAATCACTGAATCAAACCGGTTATTTCAGATCGGTGTTAGTGACGCCCAAAATGGGCAAACGCAACAATGGCCAAGTTGATTTGAATGTCGATCTCAGGCGCAAGAGTGCGAATATTTTTGGTGTTGGCCTTGGTTATTCAACCGATGAAGGTGTTAAAGGTAAGTTTAAATGGAATCACCCATGGGTTAACCGCTGGGGCCATCAGTTTAGTGCCAGTATTGAAGCATCTAAAACCGATCAGACTCTCTCAACTGAGTATCGAATTCCGGTGACCAACCCGGTGAACGATTATATTGCGTTGCAAACCGGTTATGAGCGCGAAATTGATAACGATACTGACAGTCGCAGCCATTTGATTACGCTGCTGCGACAATGGGATTGGGACCCACAATGGACGCCGCAAATCTTCTTTAAAACGCTTTATGAAGACTATCGACAAGGTCAGCAGAATGATTCGACGCTGTTATTTATGCCGGGGTTTAGTTTAAGCCGAATTCGTACCCAAGGACCCAAAGCCGACCCATCCTGGGGCGATACCGAATCATTTATGGCTGAAGTTTCAAGCCCCGAGTGGTTTTCTGATGTCGCATTAACGAAATTAAAAGCACATACCAAATGGCTGCGCAGTTTTGGTCGAAGCCGAATTATCGCCAGAGCCACCAGTGGTGTGATTATTGTTAACCATATCTCCGATGTGCCAGCGTCCATGCGATTTTTTGCCGGTGGCGATGAGAGCATTCGCGGTTATGGTTATAAATCAATTTCTCCGCGCGATAGTTCTGGCGATCTGGTCGGGGGTAAATATCTAGCGACAGGAAGTCTTGAATATAATTATCAGTTTGCTGATAAATGGCGCGCCGCTGTATTTTATGACACAGGTACCGCCGCTAATAACTTTGATGAACGACTTTATGCTGGAGCCGGGGTTGGCTTGCGCTGGTTAACACCAATTGGTCCGGTTCGGATTGATTTTGCTAAACCGCTGGTTAAAAGTGAGGAAAACGATCATTGGCGAATTCATTTTTCAATAGGGTCTGATTTATGAGGTGGGTACGCCGCAGTTTATATATTTTACTGGCTCTGTTGGTCGCAGTGATTATTTGTGCGTTGTTGCTCGTTGGTAGCTCAAGTGCAAACCAATGGGTGATTCACTATTTTTCTAAACAGATCCCTGGATTATCAATTGAAGGTAGTAGTGGCTCTTTATTAAGTGGCCTTGAATTTAAAACGCTTAAATATACAACCAATCAGCAACATATCCAGATTAGTCATGCCAAAATAGATCTGAGTACGAAGTGTTTATTACACAGTCAATTGTGTGTTGAAAAGCTTACGGCTGATGGTCTTGATGTGGCTATTAAATCTAGCCCAACGCAGTCAACAGACAACTCGAATGCATCATCCGAAGCTTTGGCTGCATTTTGGCCGATTAAGCTCAAAGGCGTGGATTTTCGAAACGCTCACATCAATATTGATGGACAAGATATCAGTTGGCGAAAGCTCACTCTGAACGCTAGCTGGGTAAAACAACGCATTCAGATAAACGCGTTGAAACTTGAGCATTGGCGCTATCAGGATGACTCGCTTAAAGCGCAACGCTCAAGCACATCCAAAAGTGAGCCTACGGCAGTTCCACAACAGCTGAGCCGCTCTTTGACTCACCATCTAAGCGTATTGCAACTGCCGTATCAAATCGATATTAAAGACTTACAGCTTGTCGATGGGCAGTTAAATTTGTCGCAAACGGTGGCAGTTCATAAGGCCTACTTGCAAGGCTCTTTAGATTCACAACAGCTCAATATCACTCGGCTTGCCGTTGACTCATCTCAAAGCTCAATGAGCGGGCAAATAAAGCTGCAATTAACATCGCCATATCAATCTGAGTTTAATCTCAAGGCAAATTGTCAGAATATTGGGCAGGTTTTAGCTAAAGGTGTGGGGCCTGCTTCGGCCTTGCATATCGATGCGAACTATCAGGGAAAAGCGAATCTAAACATCTCAGGGGAGCTGAACTGGCTCTCCCGAAGCTTGCCGTATTCGCTGAAACTTACGGCAAACTCTAGCGCCAAAGAGTTACAACCGATTAAACAAATGAAGGCGCAACTTGCTCTTCAAGGTTCACTAAAAGGTTATCAAGGGCAATTAAGCTCGCAGCTTGTCAGTATTGAACCGCTTGATATCAAGTCAACATTCGGTGGTGATTATCGCCAGATCCCACAATTTGAATTGAGTGCTAAAAGCGGCGCAGGAGAGCTTAAAGCAACCGGAGCGCTGAGTTGGTCGCCTCAATTAGTCGCTCATTCAAAAGTGACTATTCACCAGCTCGACTTATCCGCTTGGACAGGTCAGTCAATGCCGTTGATCAATGGATTAGCAACGGCGAGTTATGTTGATAATCACTGGCATATTAAAAGCGATAAGCTTTCTGGCACTTGGCAACAGCATCCTTGGTCCATCGCACTTGAGGCCAAAGGCGTGCAAGATGATGTTAACCACTTAAATGTAAGAGCCAAGTTAGCCGACAATAGGCTTTTTGTAAGCGGCAGCGTACATCAAAAACTTAATTTAACCGCCGTGCTTAAGCTAAATAACTTAGCTGTTTTACCATGGCTGGATGCAGGTAAATTGCAAGGCAAACTGGCTTTATCAGGGCCACGGTTAAGCCCCTTTGTTAGTTGGGATGTGGATGGCCAGGAGCTGAAAATAAGCCAATATGATACAGCGATTGCATCGCTTCGCTCATCGGCAAAATTTCAGTTGACGAAGAGTTTACCCGGGCAATTATCGCTAGTGCTTAAAAAAGCACACTATCAAAACTATCAGAATATTGCCGCGGATATTCATTACCGCCATCCGTTAAATGCTAACCAGCAATTGACGGTGCAGATTAAAAATTCCAAACAGTCTTTAGCGCTGAATATAGCGGGCCAGGGCGATATCAATAAATGGCAGGGAAATCTTAATAAGTTAGCGTTAAGCTCACCTGTCGGTCGTTTTAATTTGCCCAAAAAAGCGAAAATAGCCATTCATCAACAGCAGTTAACGCTCTCACCACTGTGTTTAACACAAGAAAATAGCGGCGCAAGCGTTTGTTTAACTCAACCGACTATCATAAGTGCTAATAAATTGGCAGTGCAAGGTAAAGTTCAGCAATTAGAGCTTGCGCCTTTAGCCGCGCTTTGGCTTAAAAACTTAAGTTGCAAAGCTCATCTAAATGGCCAGTTTTCGCTTAGCCGAAATAAAGGGCAACCACTTACTGCATCGTTAAAATTATCCAGCGTAAATGGTCAGTTAATTCAAACTTTAAGCTCGGCACAAACTGTTGAATATGGCTATCAGAGCGTTCAGCTCAATGCTCAACTGACCGGTGCTAAAGCAGCTTTGGCACTTAAAGCTAAAAGCCAGCAGCTTGGTGATACTCAAGCAAATCTTAGTATCGGTTTAGATAAAACCCAGCATTATCCGCTGCAAGGCGATGTTGTTTTAGCGCATCTACAATTGGCGCCCTATACGTCGCTGATTAATTCTTTGAGCCAATTAGATGGGCAATTGAACGGGCGTTTGCGCATTGCTGGTGGGCTTAATAACCCTGACTTAAGCGGCAATATTGCGATTAGCAATGGCAAGCTTGAAGGGCCTAATTTGCCGCTTGCGATAGAAAATTTAAGTAGCAATATTAAACTTGCGCATCGCCAAGCCCAAATCAGTGGCTCATTTTTAAGCCATGGCCATAAAGCGAGCTGGCAAGGGCATGTCAGTTGGCAAAATGCACAGCTCAGTGGGCAGTTGGCGCTAAAAGGCGATCATCTGGGCGTGCATTATCCGCCAGCAGATTTAGTGGTTTCACCAGATCTTAAATTAGCTGTTGATAGCGATAATATGCAAATTCAAGGGCAATTGAAGGTCGATAAGGGCATGATAAAAGTTAAAAAACTGCCGCAAAAAGCAACGTCGCTCTCATCTGACGTATCTATTGTCGATGCCAAACAAAAGTCGGTTGCCTCTAGAGCGTTAAATATGGATGTAACGGTTGATTTAGGTGACTCGCTATATCTGGATGCATTTGGTTTAACCACTCAGCTCGCAGGGAAGCTAAATGTTCAGCAATCATCAGGCAAAGCGATGCAAACCACTGGGCAAATTGGCCTTCAAGATGGGAAATTTATCGCTTATGGACAATATCTAGAGATCCAATCGGGAACGTTGACCTTTTCAGGATCTGCCAATAGTCCAATGATTAATGTCAAAGCGATTCGCGACCCGGAAAAAACCGAAGATGATGTGACCGTTGGCGTCACCGCTTCTGGTACGCCTAAACAATTGACGGTGAGTCTCTTTTCCGATCCGAGCATGGCGCAAAATGAGCAGCTTTCGTATCTGTTACGTGGCCATGGCATAACTGATGATAGTGATAGCTCGGCATTAACATCATTGTTACTTAGCACCGGATTAAATCAAACCGGTGAGCTGGTGACCAAACTTGGCGATCGGGTGGGAATTAAGCAGTTGAGCTTATCAACCAGTGGCAGTGGCGATGATACTCAGGTACAACTCAGTGGTTATCTGCTTCCGGGAGTTCAGCTTAAATATGGCCGCGGAATGTTTGAAGCAAGTAACGAAATAACACTTCGCTATCAATTAATTCCTAAGTTTTATTTAGAAGTGGTCAGCGGTCTAGAAAATGCTATTGATCTGTACTATGAATTTAGTATTGATTGAACTTTTATTTTAGAAAAAACTAATATATAGTCCATTAGATTTTTCTAAATAACAAAGGATCGTTATGAAACATATCGTTATTGTCGGTGGTGTTGCAGGAGGTGCGTCTGCTGCTGCAAGACTACGTCGTATGGATGAGAAGGTTTCGATTACATTGCTTGAGCGAGGACCATACATCTCGTTCGCTAATTGTGGTTTGCCTTATCACATCGGTACAGAAATTGTTGAACGGGAAAAATTGCTTGTTCAAACCGCCGAACAATTTTCTAAGCGGTTTAATGTCGATGTTCGAGTTGGCCACGAAGCCATTGCGATTGACCCCAGTCAACATATCCTCGAGGTTGTAGACGGTGATAAACAATACTCTCTGAGCTACGATAAACTGCTGCTTAGCCCCGGGGCTCAGCCAATTCTTCCTAATATTAGCGGTATTGATGACCCTCGTGTTTTGGTGCTTCGTTCGTTGCCTGATATGGATTCAATTATCGCGCAACTGCAGCAAAGTCCACCTAATTTGCCGATTGCGGTTTTAGGTGGTGGTTTTATCGGCCTTGAAATTGCCGAAGCGCTGCGCAAGCTTAATCGAACAGTTGTTCTTATTGAAGCTCAATCTCAGGTGATGGCAGGTATTGACCCTGAAATGGCCGCGCCTATTCACCATAATTTATTAGCGCATGGCGTTGAGCTTCATCTTCACAAATCATTGCGCAAAATTCAGAGTCTGCCGGATGGATTGCTCCTTGATGATGGTAGCTCCCAGAGTATTAAAGTGGGAATGCTTATCTGTGCGGTTGGCGTTAAACCTGAGAATCAGCTAGCAGAAGATGCCGGGCTTAAGCTTGGGGTTCGCGGCACAATTTGGGTGAATGAATACCTGCAAACCAGTGAAAGTGATATTTATGCTGTTGGTGATGCTATCCAGGTTTGTGATTGGGTTCTGAATTATCCAGCGCACGTGCCATTAGCGGGGCCTGCTAATCGTCAAGGAAGAATAGCCGCAGACAATATGCTCGGCCATGAGCGCCGTTTCCGTGGGGTACAGCGCTCAGCTATTTGCCGAGTTTTTGACCTGAGTGTCGGCTCTGTTGGTGTGAATGAACGCGCTCTTAAAGAGGCTGAGGTTGATTACCAAAAAGTTTATATTCATTCCAATCAGCATGCCGGATATTTTCCTGGTGCCTCACAAATCCATCTGAAGCTTCTTTACTTAAAAGAAAACGGGCAGATATTAGGAGCTCAAGCCATTGGTAAAGAGGGCGTTGATAAACGCATTGATGCTTTGTCAGTGGCAATACAAGCGCGGATGAATGTGTATGATTTAGAAGAGCTCGAATTATGTTATGCGCCGCCTTATGGCAGTGCCAAAGACCCACTCAATCTCGCCGGTTTTGTCGCTGCCAATTGGTTGCGTGGTGACGATGAGCTGATATACAGCGAATCGGTTAAAGATTTCGTCGGACAAATAGTGGATATTCGCAATCCTGGCGAGCTAAAAGCAGGTGTTATTGCTGATTCGATAAATATACCGCTGGATAGTTTACGACAACGTGCCAGTGAATTGGATCCGGCCCAATCGGTGTTGGTTTATTGCCAAGTGGGTCTAAGAGGGCATGTGGCCAGTTGTATGTTACGCCAACTTGGCTTTCGGGTCGTGAATCTAACGGGGGGGTATTGTACATATCGAGACTGGCTTGAAACTGTTCAAGAGGGATGACAATGGAACACAGCTGGATAATGGCTTTAATTGGTGGTGCTCTGATAGGTGCAGCTGCTTTTATTTTAATGCTGTTTAACGGCAAAATTGCTGGCATTAGTGGTATTACTTCGGCGTTGTTGGTTCGCTCGCAAAAAATTCCTCTATGGCAGTGCGCGTTTGTCGCTGGCTTGATCATGGCTCCATGGCTGCTGAATCCGTTAGGCTTGCAGTTACCTGATTTTCACCAAGTTAATCCTTGGATGGCAGTGGTCGGTGGCTTTTTAGTCGGCATCGGGACACGTTTAGGTAATGGTTGTACCAGTGGTCACGGGGTGTGCGGGGTTTCTCGTTTGTCGCCCCGTTCTATTGTCGCAACATGCGTGTTTGTTGCGTTTGGTATGTTAACCGCTTCGCTGATTCATTAGGAGAATAACGATGGTCGTTGTCGCTTGGATTGCCGGATTGCTATTTGGTGTCGGGTTGGTTGTCTCGGACATGGTTAGCCCTACACGAGTGATTGGCTTTTTACATGTGAGTAGTCAGTGGGACCCAACACTAATATTTGTTATGGTTGGGGCGATTATTGTTTTCTCATCGGGTTATTGGTTGGTGATTAAACGTCGTGAGAAATCGATTCTGGGTCAGCGATATGAATTGCCGACCCGTCGCAAAATCGATGTCCAGTTGGTGCTTGGCGCGGCTATTTTTGGTGTTGGTTGGGGATTAGTTGGAATTTGTCCAGGTCCCGCTCTCACTAGCTTAACCAGTGGCGCTTGGCCGCTGGGATTGTTTGTCCTTGCAATGCTCGTAGGGATGTATTTTATTGAGAAAGTGAAGTCTCGCTAATCGGATTATTGATAATAATTGCAACTTAGCTTTGAGTTTGAATAGGTAAATCCCATACAATATTAATAAGAGAAGTCATTACTGATGGTAATGAAATTCTCTGGGAACCAGTAAATTGCTTATTGGTTGAAGCAAATTGATATTCAGATGCATTGTGATATGGAGCAAGAACAGACAATCGTTGGGCTACGAGTTGATGTCGATACCTATCGAGGCGCAAGAGAAGGTGTTCCCCGATTACTGGATGTTTTAGATAAATATCAGGTAAAAGCTTCTTTTTTCTTCTCTGTCGGCCCCGACAATAATGGACGACGTTTTTGGCGTTTATGGGATCCGACCTACTTTAGTCAGTTCGTTCGAACCTCTTTCGCTGGGGTTGAACATCACTTCAAAGGTGCTTTTTGGCGTGGCTCGGTTATCGGCTGGCGCGTGGCTGATATTATCCAGCAAACGGACCGTAGCGGCCATGAAGTGGGATTGCACGCTTGGGATCATCATAAATGGACCACTAAATCGTCTAGAATGTCGGTCCTAGAGCTTCGAGTCGAGCTTGAGAAAGGTTACCAGCTATTAAGCCAAATATTGGGCCGAGAAGTAACTTGCAGTGCAGCAGCGGGCTGGCGTTGTAGTGAGCCGTCTTTGGCCGAGAAAGAAGCGTTTCCATTTCGCTACAATAGTGACTGCAAAGGATCTTCCATCTTTGTCCCTGAATCGGGGGCCGTGCCACAAATTCCGGTGACATTACCAACCTATGAAGAGCTGATTTATACCAAAGGGGTAACTCGCAAAAACTACAATGAAGTCATCTTTTCTAAGATTAAACCTGCGCAGTTAAATGTTTATAACATCCACGCTGAAATCGAAGGTCAGGCTCAGTTTCGGTTATTTAGTAAGTGGTTGGAAATGGCTCGCCAGCGCCAGATTAAGGTTGTTCCATTAGGACAGTTATTACCTGAGCATGCCCATTTGCCTCATGATTCGATTGTTAATATTGCACTAAGTAAAACCAATGAGTGGCAAAGTTATCAGGCATCGCAAGTTGCAAAATAAAAGCCTTCCAAAGAGGAAGGCTTAATGATTGAGTTTGACGTTATAAGGCGCTGGTAGCGTTAATCAACCAGTCTAAAACATCTGTTTCATCTTCTGGAATTTGCGGTTTGACTAGCTCGCGCACTTGTTGGTGATAATCGTTGATCCAAGCTCGCTCGGTATCGGTCAGTAACTCTAACTGCATTAAGCGTTTATCAAAGGGCACGTAGGTGAGTGTCGCGAATTGATAAAATGGCCGGTCAGCATCAGGAAGGTCAGCATTTTCTACAACCAATAAGTTTTCACAACGAATGCCATATTCATTTTCTTTGTAAAAGCCAGGTTCATTGGAAGTGATCATTCCAGGTTCAAGGGCAATATCATTTAACGCTTTAGAAATGCGTTGCGGACCTTCATGGACACTTAAGAAGTGGCCAACGCCATGGCCTGTGCCATGATCAAAATCTAACCCGTGTTGCCACAAATATTGACGAGCCAGAACATCAAGCTGTGTCCCTGTTGTGCCTTTAGGAAAACGAGCTTGAGTGAGCGCAATCATCCCTTTTAAAACCTGAGTAAAACGCTCTTTAGTTTCTTGTGGTGGCGTGCCCAGCGCAACCGTACGAGTAATATCAGTTGTACCAAAGCGATATTGGCCGCCGCTATCCACTAAATAGCTGCTGTTCATCAGCAGCGGTGCTGGCGTATCGGCATTTTTATGATTGTAGTGACACATAGCGGCATTGACTGCGGCTGCTGAAATTGTGGCAAAGCTTAAGTCGATGCAGTCTTTATCTAAATAACGAAAATACTGAAGTTTATCTGCCGCTTGTCCTTCATCTGGAAGATTGTTTTGCTGAGCACATTTATCTAGCCAGGCTAAAAAGCGCACTTCTGCCAGAGCGTCTTTGCGATGAGCTTCGCGCGTACCTTTTAGTTCACTTTCATTTTTGGCCGCTTTGGGTAGCACGCACGGGTCGGCAAGTGCCACCAGTTGAACGCCATTATCGGTTAAGCGTAACTGGCTCCAAGCATTGCTACTGGATGGGTCTGCAAGCACTTTTTGGCAGGTTTGTGCTAACTGATTTAACCCCTGTTCAAATGTATCTTCTGGATACGTGGTTACGCCTTTACCTACGTGCTGCGCAAATCCTTGCGGAATTTTTTTAGGATTTACATACCAATGCATGGTGCCATCAGCAAACAGAATCGAGCTACTTAGAGCAACCGGTAAAAATGCAATATCACTGCCGCGAATATTCAATAACCAAGCGATAGAATCCGGGGCTGTAATCAACGCTGCTTGAGCATCACTTTGGCGAATCTGTTCAGCAATCTGTTCGCGTTTTTCAAGGCTGGTTTGTCCGGCCCAATCGTTAGGCATTAGCGTTGCTGTGTCACTTGGTGCATCGGGGCGATCCTGCCAAAGCGCATCGACTGGGTTTTCTGATTCGACTAATTCAAGATGTTGATGATCGATAAGAGCTTTAATATTGCGGTACTGAGAAAGGCTAAAGGTTCGCGAGTCAATCCCAATACGGGCATTTTCATCAAGATTCTGGCAAGTCCAGAATAGATACGGTTCTTCAATTAAATGGTGAAAGCTATAAAGCTGCGCATCAACCTGTTGACGAACTTGCACGGTATAACGTCCATCAACAAATATTGCTGCTTTATCCGCGAGAATGACTGCCGCTCCTGCTGAACCGGTAAAACCGCTCACCCACAATAGTCGTTCGTTGCATGCTGGCACATACTCGCCGAGATATTCGTCGGCTCGCGGGATAATAAAAGCATCCAGATTTTTTGCCTGCATGAATGCACGAATCTGTTGCAGGCGTTGAGCGATAACTTGAGACATCTAATTTTCCTGACTCAATGAATGAATGAGATCAAGATTACGTAACTTTATGACCAAGAGCAATCGATGCATCCTAAAGCAGAGAAAAGCGCCGGAAAATAGCTATAATTGTACAAAATTGATTCATTAGATTTGTCGATTAAATAATCATGTAGTCAGTCGTTCCCATGGTTAAACACTATAAACGGCAAAATTAATGACTTAATCCATTTGACCTATTGAAATAATGCACCAGTCTGTCGCATTATGGTAAGGTCTTATCGAAGCAATCATGTTTTGATAATTCACATAAACACAACATCATATACCGTAAATCGGATTTTTACGGTGAATAATCATAAAAAAGTAGAGATGGAAATAATGAAAAAATTTTTTACTCATGCTGCATTAGGACTGGCTTTAGCTTGTTCGGCGCTCGCAAGCACACAGGCAATGGCTAAATCAGCTTTAGAACAGATTCAGGACAGTGGTAGTCTGCGAGTTTGTTTCGAAGCAGGTTACATGCCATTTGAAATGAAAACCAAAGATGGTCGTTTCATCGGCTTTGATATTGATATGGGTAAACAGATGGCACGCGCAATGGGCGTTAAATTTGTTCCTGTAAATACTGCTTGGGATGGGATTATTCCTGCTCTGCAAACAGGTAAATGCGATATCATCATGGGTGGTATGACGATTACCCCTAAACGTAACCTGAAAGTTAACTTTGCTCATCCATACATTGTTATCGGTCAGACAATTCTGATTAAACCTTCACTTAAAGGTAAAATCACAAGTTACAAAGACTTAGATAACGCTAAATATACAATCGCCTCTAAACTGGGTACTACTGGTTCTCAGGCTGCAAAACGTTATATGTCAAAAGCCAAACAGCAGCTGTTTGATACCGAAGCTGATGCAGTATTGCAGGTTGCTAACGGTAAAGCAGATGCATTCGTTTACGATATGCCATTTAACGCAATTTATGCATCTCAGCATCAAAAACAAGTTGTCTTCTTAGACAAACCATTTACTTATGAACCTCTGGCATGGGCTGTTCGTCAGGGCGATCCAGATTTTCTGAACTTCCTTAATAACTTCTTACGTCAAACCAAAGGTGACGGTACATACCAACGTATCTATGACCATTGGTTTAAATCAGACCGCTGGTTGAGTCAGGTCCAGTAGAGTTTGAAGCTAGCTGAGCGAAATGCTCAGCTAGCCTTGTTTGATTTTATATAGAGAATGTTCGAATGCAGTCTAAAACTAACCGCTGGACAGGTCATGGCTTATTCGTCGTGATCATGGCTCTGCTGATTTTCGGTGTTTATCAATCGGGTCAGCGAATTAACTATAATTGGCACTGGGAGCGATTGTGGCCATATGTGATCAACACTCAAGCGCAGGATATTCGTGCTCAGGGTGATGGAACCGCATATATTAAAAATGGCCACTTGAGCATTCAGCTCTTGGGTCAGAGTACTCCGCAGGTTATTAAAAAATATGATAAATTAACAGTTGGCGATGGCGATATGGTCTATGAAGGCGATGTTGTTGCGCAACTTAATCAATGGCAGTTTGGACCGATTGCAGTCGGGCTCTGGGTGACCATTGAAATATCATTTATCTCCTTGATTTTTGCCGTGATCCTCGGGCTTATTTTTGGGCTGATGAGGGTGGCTAAAAATCAGTTAGCCAGGGATCTATCACTGACTTATGTGGAATTGATTCGTGGCACGCCGTTATTGGTTCAAATCTTCATTGTTTATTTCTTTATTGGTACGGTCTTACATCTCGATCGATTTACTGCAGGCGTGGTTGCATTATCGGTCTTTACCGGGGCTTATGTTGTTGAAATTATTCGAGCTGGGATCCAGTCTATCTCAAATGGACAAATGGAAGCCGCTCGTTCTTTGGGGATGACCTATCCACAGGCGATGCGATATGTGATTTTGCCGCAGGCATTTAAACAAATTCTTCCGCCACTAGCTGGACAGTTCATCAACTTAATTAAAGATTCATCACTGGTTTCTGTTATCTCGATTACTGACTTAACAAAAGCTGGACGCGAAGTGGTTAGTGGGAGTTTTGCGCCATTTGAAGTATGGTTCACGGTTGCTGCACTTTACTTGCTAGTAACAGGCTCACTGTCGTGGGGAATTCAACGGTTAGAGAAGAGGTTATCTGCCAGTGACTAATCAACAAAGCAATGAATTAATGGTGGTTGCCAATGGAGTTGATAAATTCTATCCAAATGGTTGTCACGCACTTAAAGCGGTTTCAGCAACGATTCATCGTGGTGAAGTGGTTGTAATTATTGGGCCGTCAGGTTCTGGTAAATCAACGTTTTTACGCACGCTTAACCAGCTTGAAGAGATTAGCGCCGGTTCAATTATGGTTGATGGCATCGATATGTATGCTAAATCAACCAATATCAATCAGCTTCGCCAAAATGTTGGGATGGTGTTTCAGAGCTTTAACCTGTTCCCTCATAAAACAGCATTGGAAAACGTGATGTTAGCGCCGTTAAAAGTCGCAAAACGTCCTGCCAAAGAAGTTGCAGAACAAGCTAAAGAGCTGATGAAACGAGTTGGATTAGCAGATCGTATGAACAACTATCCAACGCATTTATCTGGGGGGCAGCAGCAACGTGTGGCAATTGCTAGAGCGTTGGCGATGAAACCCGATTTAATGTTATTTGATGAACCAACATCTGCGCTTGACCCAGAAATGGTCGGTGAGGTGCTCGATGTTATGAAAGGTTTGGCCAAAGAAGGGATGACCATGGCAATCGTGACCCATGAAATGGGGTTTGCCAAAGAGGTTGCAGACCGAGTGTTATTTATGGAAGAAGGCGCATTGTTGGTTGATGATACACCACAAGCGGTTTTTGATAATCCAGAACATCCTCGATTACAGCAGTTCCTTGCAAAAATCCTTTAAGTTCTAAATGAATCAAGGCGCAGCAAATGCGCCTTGATTTTTTCTTAATAAAGCAGACTAAAATAGCGACGACGGAATTTTGAGGCGATCGGATCGCCTGAAAGCGTGTTGACGATGTCTAAAAATGTCTGTTTTGCTTCACCATTGGCACTGTCTAAATTTTTGCTCAGCATGCTAAATAAAAGCTCTAGCGCATCTTCATTACGATTGGCTTGAGTGTATTGAACCGCCAGCTGAACTTTTAGCTCATCATCTTCTGGGTTTTGTTCAATCCTTTTTTCAAGCGCTTGCATTTGCGGCGTATCAGATGCTTTTTCTAACAGTTCAACTTGGCTGAGTAATTCGTGATATTCAGCTTGTTGATCTTCAAGTTTGGTTTCATTTAGTAATTTTTTAGCTTCTTCCCAGCGATTATTCGCAACTAATGCGCGAATGTACATAAAGTGTATATCAGTGCGTTTTGAATCGATATCCCAAGCTTCTTTGGCGGCGTTTAATGCATTGGCTAAATCGTTCGCTTCTAGAAATTCTTTGGCCTCGTTGAGCTTGATATCTTCGGCTTTGGGCAGATATTTCTCCAGTATTTCTCGGATTGCACCTTCAGGTTGTGCGCCCGCAAAGCCGTCCACAGGCTGGCCGTTTTGCATGATCATTACGGTTGGCAGACTGCGGATGCCAAATTGTCCAGCTAGTGGTTGCATCGCATCTGCATTTACGCGAGCCAAGGTAAACGCGCCCTGATACTCATTGGCTAATTTTTCTAAAATAGGCATGAGATCTTTACAAGGCTCGCACCAATCAGCCCAAAAATCGATAACAACAGGGGTTTCAAACGATCGGTCAATCAAAATGGATTTGGCATTTTCCATCGTGATATCAACGATATATTCAGCTGTAGACATAAAAATTTCCTTCGGTGACTTTGCCTTTGAGATGGGGATGAGAAGACCTAATTTCAAGAGCCTAAAGATTGATGATGGCTTGTTTTACTCGGTTTGTCAGGTAATTGTTAGTTTTGTGCTCTGAGTACAGTTATCGATTTTTAGCTTAATGGGCTACATTGATACTAAAATTAAGCTAAATTAAAAGCAGACAAATATACAGCTATAACGGATTGTTGTTATTCAGTGTGAGGATTTATGCAATCACTATCCCTTTCGGAACTTACTATTTTGTTGGTTGAGCCATCGCATACGCAGCGCAATATTATTCATAGAAAACTACATGAAGCTGGAATTGATCAGTTTCTATTTGCTGAAAATTGCACGAGTGCTTATGACGTTGCCGTTTCGAAATTTCCAGATTTAGTCATTAGCCCAATGTATTTTGATGATGGTACAGCAACTGATTTAATTGAGGCTCTGCGTAATAATACCTTGCTTGAATCTACCGCTTATATGTTGATTTCTAGTGAAGATAAATTTCATTCATTAGATGCGATAAAACAAGCGGGTATTGTGGCTATTCTACCCAAACCATTTCAGTTTTCAGATTTAGTCAATGCACTGAATGCCACACTCAGTTATATCGAGCCTGAAGATCACGACAATAGTGAAATAGAGCAAAGTCTTCGAGAAATTTCAGTATTAGTTGTTGATGATAGTAAAACGGCTCAGAACCATATTTCTAAAGTGTTACAAAATATAGGGATAGTTGATATTCGCCGAGCTAATAATGGGAAACAAGGACTTGAGGAGCTATCAGAGCGTGCCGCAGATTTGGTGATTTCCGATTACAACATGCCGGTGATGAATGGCGCAGCGTTTGTTGAAGCACTAAGACATAGCGAAGAATTTAAGCATATTCCAGTGATGATGGTTACCTCAGAAGATAACACCGCCAAACTCAATGGCGTTCGTCAAAGCGGTGTGTCAGCGTTGGTTGATAAACCTTTTGATATCACTGATGTCAGGCGGATGATCATGGGGATGCTGCGTTAATTATTATCTATTCATCGTATTGGGCTAATGGGACTAAATTTAGCGCTAATTTATCGATTTTATGAAATAAGTTGTGAACGATGAAATGGGTATATTGGCGGCGATTATAGTCACTGAGCTGTTTAATTTCGTGAGGAATTTTACCTTTCACTCGATAATAGCTAACGTAAGTATGTGCAGCGGTTATTTGATGTTCAACGTATAAAAGCTCTGACAGTTCAACCTGCTTTGAGTGTGGGTTGAAATCATATTTTAAAATAAAGTGAAAGGCTGTATTATCTTCTCGGTAGGCTGCAATAACAATCGAGTTAAGCGAGTGCGAGTTATTAAGCTTTAATGGTTCTTCTTGCTCTAATAGCGGGTAAAACTGTTGATCGATTGTTTTGGCGATGAGCACTTTATAATCTATTGCATTTTTCCGGTGAGGATAATATTTACTCTTATTGTTTGTCGAGTCAGCTTGTGGCATTGGCGCAATAGTATGGTTAAGCTCAGCATATTCTTTATTAAAGAAATATTTTCCAGAGCTATTGGCGCAAATATCGATTGGATGTTTAACGCCTTCAAGCTTGATGGATGCGTTGCAATGGCTTGCTTGCGCAATAGGGCTCATTAGCACAGACATCAATACTAAAATTAAATAGTATCTCATCAATAACCTAAGTGATTATTTAACTTTTTTGGGCATCACGCCTGTTGCAGGAGATACGGTAATGGTAATGCGACTATCGCCAAATTTACTGCCAGAAATCTGAAGCGTTGCTACCCGAGTTCCTTTCATATATGTGAGTACCGCATTTTGGCTTTTAACTGATGCAACCAAGTTCCAGCCGAGCTCAGGCATATGTTGGCGGTAATAATCAAAGGTCGCAAAGGGTGTCATATCATTATTAAGCACTAACCGTCCCATCCAGTCATCACCTTCACTGATGATAATTGATGCCTCAGGGTCAAGTTTTGTATCTGAATTAGCTGGAATATCTTCAAATGCCGTGAGTTCTTTTTGTTTCCCATTTTGCGTTACCGTTCCATCAGTTTGATGACTTGAGATAGCGCTTTGGGTACAACCTGTAACCAATGTTAATGTTGCAAGAGCAAGTAATGTGATTAACCAACGCATCAATATAAACTCCGTGATTTTAATATGGCTATAATCCGTATTATGAATTTGGCCGTGATTATGACTCAAATATTTTTTCGCCGAGTTGGTCAATAAAGACCTGACATTTGCTAATGGTCAACTCGACTGCTTGTTCTTCGCTCATGCATACGTCACTGCGAATAAAGCGATGTTCACAGGCATTTTCGCCAACAGTTTTACGAATATAACCTGCTACTCGATACTGGCCTTTTTCAGCGATTGGTTCAGGTGTAATACTAAATCCTTGATAGTCCACCGACTCATGTTGTTTAGTAGCCGTCGGAGCTGGGGTGCTAAGCAGGGCTTTAAGAGAATTAAAAAGACCCATAATTATTCCTTGATTCATACAGATACAGCCCTGATGATACCGGGCTAATAGCATAGATACAACGGAGAAACCGTCGTGGGCAATTTTTTCACACAGCCAATTTCAATCACCTGGGTATATCTATTGGTGTTGATTATAGGTGTTAGCTGGTTTTTTTGCTGGTTTATCCGCCAGCGATTTACCAAGATTCATCAAGATTACCAGACGCTTAAACGTGAGTATGAACTGTTGCAAACCCAATATGACAGTTATCGAGATGAAAATTATCATCTGCAGCAACGCCAGCAGCAACTCATCCATCAACAAGGGCAATTGCAAGCAAAAGCTGAATATAGTGATGCATTGCAGAGCCAACTGAATGAACAGCGTATCGCTTTAGAAAAAGCGTTTACTAAACAATCTGAGCTGCAAAGCGAGATTGCTCGTCTTGTGCAGCAACGTGAAGATGATGCTAATCAGCTTTCCCAGCTTGCCAAAACCGAGCAGCGTTTTAAAGAAACATTCGAAAATTTAGCGCAACAGATCTTTGAGAAAAAAGCGACCACGATGCAAGAGCAGAACCAACAGAGCATGAATGGTTTGTTGGCACCGCTGCGTCAACAACTGGATAATTTTCGCCAGCAAGTCCAGCAAAGTTACGATACCGAATCGCGCGAGCGCCACTCGCTGAAATCTCAGGTTGAACGACTAAGTGAACTTAACCAAAAAATGAGTGAAGAAGCGGTGAATTTAACCCGAGCACTCAAAGGCGACAACAAGCAGCAAGGGAATTGGGGCGAAGTGGTCTTAGCTCGTATTTTAGAAGAGTCCGGGCTTCGAGAAGGGCATGAATATCGCCAGCAGGTAACAGGAAAGAACCAACAAGGACAGGTCATTAAGCCTGATGTCGTGGTTTCTCTTCCTGATAACCGCTGCGTTATTATCGATTCAAAAGTAACTCTCGTTGCTTATGAGCGGTACTGTCGCAGTGAAGATGAGCCAAGTGCAGAAAAAGCACTTCAGGAACATATTCGTGCGGTGCGTGGCCATATTAATGGTTTGGGACGCAAAAACTATCAGACTTTATACGGTATCGAAGGGCTCGACTTTGTACTGTTATTTATTCCAATCGAAGCGGCCTTTCAACTGGCTTTACAACATGACTCAGAGCTTATCTCGTTAGCTAGTCGGCAAAACATTTTATTGGTTAGTCCAAGTAGTCTATTGGTTGCTTTGCGCACGGTAGAGAATCTTTGGCGTAGTGAATATCAGCAACGTAACGTCGCTGAAATTGCTCAGCGGGCAGGGCGTTTATACGATAAATTCTGCGGCTTTGTGGATGACTTAACCCAGATTGGCAGCCAAATTGATAAAGCGCGTGATAGTTATCAAGGGGCATTGACGAAGCTTTCTGCAGGGCGCGGTAATTTAATCCGACAAGCTGAGCAACTGCGAGAGTTGCAAGTGCCGACAACTAAACAGCTCCCCGAAGAGCTACGTAATCAACAAACATCATAATTGTAAATGACTGACTATACTTGAGCTTATTGATTAGACAAGATGTTTTGCCAATGAGCTCAAGCGCGCAGCAGTACAAAGCAAAAAAAGCGAGGTTATCGCGTCAAGGATGGTTCCTTGGGTTAAATGTGCTTTGGGTTTTGCTTATCTTTGCGTTTGCCGCAGAAGCTATCTATCTGCAGTATCGCCACACTAGTCGCCAAGTAGAACAAGAGTTTCGCCTCTCTTTTGATGCTTATCAGTTGCAAATCAATGAAGCTTATCGACAGTCACTGCAACGTAATTTTCTGATTGCGCATGAACTTAAAGCCATGCAGATGGATGATAAGTTGCAGTTTCTGAAATTTAAGTCACTGTTCTCTTCGATGCGGCGATATCAAAAATTAACCGGGAGCTTTTATTATATCTCTGCTAGTGGTCAAGTGGTCGGTTGGATTGATACCCCCACCGGTTATAACTTAACCAAACATCTTCCTGAGCGATTAGCGCAAAAAATCAATAAAAATGATCTGGCAGCGTTGTCTACGACGGATTTTTTTGGGCCAGGTTTTATCGGGTTACAAACCGCTGTATTAAATCATCAAAATAAGTTTTCAGGTTGGTTGTTGAGTATTTATTCACCTGAGCAAATTCGCAAGTTAACACCATTAACAGGGAGCCAATTGATTCGTTCTAATTCGGTCGTGTTAACGCCATCAGGCTATTTTTATGTTGGCCATAATCAATTAACTCACCAGATATTAGTCAAAGTGACTCACACTTTTAACGTCAAACAACAAGGCGATCAGTTAGAGAAACTCACGCAAGGCCAATATGGCAAAATTGCCACGTCTAACGGACAGTTGTTAGTTAGCTGGATTACAGTTTCAGATGATAAATTTCCGGCTGTGATATTAATCAATTCAAAAATGATCTTAGGTTTGATAAAAAATTGGATTATAGCCGTCACACTGGGTGCTCTTGGACTTTTAGTGCTTGGGTTGTTGGTGATTTTCTTATTAGGTGTTCAATATAAACGTCGTCAGCAGTTAGCTTTATCAGCAGCGGTCTTAGAAGCCGCTTTTACTCGAAAAATATTTCTGGCTATTCTTGATCTTCAAGGGCGAGTGAAACGAGTAAACAATTTCTTTCTAGCGACATTTGGTTTGCGTTTTATCGATATGCAAATGCAACCACTTGATCAAATCGTTCACTTTGAACCGGCTTTACCCAAGTTACTTGAGATGGCCGCAAAAAGAGGGCACTGGCGTGGTGAAATGAAGCTAAGCCTGATGGAGAAATCGGTTTATGTACAATTTGATATATCGCTAGTTAAAGAGAAGAATCTGCCGGAGCTGTTTGTATGCTCTGGGATTGATAATCAGGCTCAGCGGGAAATGGCCAAATTACTCGCCACTCAAGCAAACACGGACTCACTCACTGGGTTATATAATCGAACGTTTTTGAATGACCAGATACAACGAGAGATTAAACGCTGTGAACGCAATAAATCCCCCTCATCGTTATTGCTGATAGATATCGATTATTTTAAACAAATTAACGATCAATTCGGGCATCTAATGGGAGACCAATTATTGGTTGAATTTTCCCAGTTGCTTTCCACCCGGGTGCGAGCCAGTGATGTATTGGTTCGCTGGGGGGGAGAAGAATTCGTAATTTTAGCTCCCGATACCTTATTGGATGACGCTAGCCAACTTGCCGCTCAACTATTATTAAGCGTGAATGAACATCGCTTCACCCAACAAATTCGATGTAGCTGTAGTATTGGTGTTTCGCAATGGGTAAGTGGACTCAATGCTCAGCAACTGTTTCAGCAAGCCGATGAGGCGCTCTACGAAGCGAAAGCATCGGGGCGAAACACCTATCGGGTTTGGGGAAAAAATCAGGATGATAAAAATGCGCTGACTTCTTGATCACTCAGTCTGCGGTATTCACCTGGTTGTAAATTTCCATCAAGGCTAATAGTACCTATTTGTTCACGGTGTAAAGCGGTCACTTTGTTACCAACGGCTGCGACCATTCTTTTAACTTGATGGTAGCGCCCTTCAATGATACTCAACCGGATTATTTGCTCATCCACTCGTTCAACTTGGGCAGGTAGTGTGGGAGTCTCTTCGCCGCGAAGCATAACGCCTTCACTCAATAACCGCAAAGCTTGCTCTGTTAGGGGCTCGGCAAGGGTTGTTAAGTATATCTTGTGCTGGTGATGGCGAGGCGAGGTGACTTGGTGGGACCATTGCCCGTCGTTGGTTAATAGCAGTAAACCGGTGGTGTCCGCATCAAGTCTGCCCGCAGCATGTAGAGCCGGGTTGCAAAACTCCTCGATGAGATCGAGTGCACTGGGATGATTGGCATCCTCTCTGGTGCTTGTATAACCTGCGGGCTTGTTGAGCATAAAATAGCCAGGCAAGCTTAGATGAAGTTCTTTTCCTTCAAAGGTGATGGTGTCTTTATCTGAGACTGATATTTTCCCTTGAGTGACGATTTGACCATTCAGTGAAATTTGTTTGTGATTGAGCCGCCGTTTAACCTCACTACGAGGTAAGCCCGTTGCATGGCTGACGAATTTGTCCAGTCTTTGGAGCATTTGAGTACATCTTTAAGGTAAATTTATAGTTTAATCCAAGCGCTGTGGTCATGATAGCTTTCTTTAAGCTCACAACTGGCTAATTTGCTCTGTATCTGGCGAAAAATATAAGCGTATTATCTGCATCATTGTTATAACCGTTAATGCAAATGAGCCAATATTGTAACGAAGTTGCGCGTATCGCTATCATTTGCTGGGAAACATATCATTAAAGGTAAAAAATACTTATTTAGCAGGGAATTGCCCTTGTGTTTATCAACGATAGAGGCAAAATATTCATTATTAGTGATTAGGGTTTTGTCAGGGCGCTAAAACAACGATTGTTAAAGCACAAATGGTTGGTAAGCTTAAATCGTATATATTTTAAGCAAATAGAACCGTGTTACCGTCATTTTGCGATGTAGATCTGGGTTTGTCTGCTGTGGTTTGATTTAATAGCGTTATTTTACAGCACAGTGTGACTCGTGCCGCAACACGTTAATAGTGCCTTAGCTGAAAGTTTACGGGAGAATAACATGGCTCAGCGAGCTGATATTTCGGTCACTTGGGAAAAATGGCAAGCAACCCCAGACGGCCAGACCGCTCGTCATTTCCACCTGACTAATAGACGGGGAACTCGATTAACTGTCTCTGATTGGGGGGCGACGTTAACGTCATTTAAATTGGCCATGCCAAACGGTAATTTGCGCCAGTTGGTTTTAGGCTGCGATACACTTGAAGATTATCTGCAGAGTCCATACCTGGGTGCAACCGTTGGGCGATATGCCAACCGCATTCGTGGTGCTAAGTTCAGCGTTGATGGTCAAGAATACAAATTGATTGCCAACGAAGGCGATAATTGTTTGCATGGCGGGCCTATTGGCTTTGCTCATCAACTCTGGGATGCGGAAATTATTGATGAAATTCCAGCGGTTCGTTTTACCTTGCTCTCACCTGATGGTGACGAAGGTTTTCCAGGAAATGCGACCGTGACGGTTATGTATACATTAAGCGAAGATAATAATATTCGCATTGATTATGAAGCCACCGTCGATAAAGCTTGTCCGTTTAATCTGACTAACCATAGCTACTTTAACTTAGATGGTGTTGCTGGGGATGTGGGTAACCATGTTGCACAAATTGACGCGAACAGCTATCTGCCTGTAGATAAAGCTAGTTTGCCTAAAGGCGCTCCGGCGAGTGTTGAGCAGACTGCATTTGATTTTAGAAAAGCCAAACCACTCAATCAGGATTGGCGCAAAATTGTTTCAGACCAGCGCTATCGTGGGTTTGATCACTGCTTTATATTAAATCACAGTGATGAGAGTCAGCCTGATGCACAAGTTCGCTCTGGTGATGAACAGGTCGTTTTATCGCTTTATACGACGTCGCCTGCTGTGCAGTTATATACCGGGCAATATTTAGAAGGCACTCGAGGTCATAATGAGCTGGTCTATCAGAACCGCGATGGTTTTTGTTTAGAAACGCAATATATGCCAGATCAACCCAATAGTGACAGTGCACAAGAATGTATTGTTCGTCCTGAAAAACCATTTAAGCATTCGACGACTTTTGCCTTTCATTGCTAAATGCTAGGATAAATAGATAAAAATGAATGGAGCCTCATTTTATATGGGGCTTTTTTGATCGAAGCGGAGAGTTGTCTGTATGAAGCGTTTTTTTGCCGGATTAATGGTATTGATTTTATGTGCGTGCGCACTGATGCAACTAGCTTCTCCAGCCCCATTATTTTGGTTTAGTGCGACTTTGTTTGTTGGCTTAATCTGCATGTTGTGTGCATGGGGAATTTGGTATCGTAAATTAGCCTTTATTGCTCTGTTGGCAAGTGCCGTTGGCCTCGGTTGGGTTTGGCAGGGGAGTGTTTGGTTGTTTACCCAATTTTCGCAGTGGGATTCAGTGACCTTTTTCTCAAGCCTCTCTCCATTTTTACAGATGCGACATGCATTAATTTTATGGATTATGGTGGTGGCTTTAGTTGGGATCCTAATTAATTTTAAAAGTAATAGTGACTCTTCAGATGATACGGCGAAGTCTAAGCCTTCAAAACGTCAATCTGATAACGAGCGATTAGAACCAAAAATCTAGATTGCAATTGAGTCAGTTACAGGTGGACATATAGCTAAAACTCATCCTTTATTAGTTTAAGATATTGGATATATGTTATTTTTAGCAATATAAAGAACATACATAATATTGCGTTAATTCTTCGCGCTAGAGCAACTTTTCAAGGAGCTATGGCGGATTTAAATTAAGCGCCTATCGAACAGATTTGTAGGTTTTATGAAAAAAGATACGAAATATGTGGCTTCTGGCCGCAAGAATGAATGGACTCGAGGCGCGGTTAATCCAGCTGTTTCAAGAGCATCCACTGTTGTTTTCGATAATGTCGAACAGATGAAATATGCGACACAGCATCGTGAAGGTAAAACGTTATTTTATGGCCGTCGTGGTACATCGACTGCATTTGCCTTTCAAGATGCGATAAACGAACTTGAGGGCGGTGTCGGGTGCGCGCTTTATCCTTCGGGTACAGCAGCTATTAGCGGTGCTTTGTTGTCATTTTTAAGTGCAGGCGATCATCTGTTGGTGGTTGACAGCGTCTATGAGCCAACTCGTGACCTGTGTGACAAACTATTATCTCGTTATGGGATTGAAACGACCTATTACGACCCGCTCATTGGTGCAGATATTGAGTCGCTGATTCAGCCTAATACCAAAGTCATCTATCTTGAATCACCGGGCTCTATCACTTTAGAAGTTCAGGATGTTCCAGCCATTACTAAAGTGGCTAAGGCGCATGGGATTATGACGATGCTTGATAATACTTGGGCATCACCTGTGAATTTACAGCCATTTGAATTAGGTATCGATGTCTCTATTCAAGCTGCGACTAAATATATTGTTGGTCATTCTGATGTGATGTTAGGAACTGCAACCACCACCGCTGAATATTGGGATCAATTACGCGAAAACAGTTATTTGTTGGGCCAATGTACTTCACCGGACGATCTGTATTTAGCACTACGAGGCGTTCGAACCTTAGGGGTGAGAATGCGTCAGCATCAAAAAAATGCTCTGGCAGTCGCTCATTGGTTGGCCAAACGTGATGAAGTGGACCACGTTCGTCATCCTGCTTTGGCTACATGTCCAGGACATGAGTTCTTTACCCGTGATTTTCAAGGTTCTAATGGGTTGTTCTCTTTTGTTCTTAAGCAGGGCACTCAGGCTGGGATTGATGCGATGCTCAATGAAATGGAACATTTTAAAATTGGTTTTTCATGGGGCGGGTTTGAAAGCTTAATTTTAGGACATATGCCAGATCATGTTGCACATCTGCGCTCAGTGACTAAGTGGCAAGCGAAAGGGCCTTTAATTCGTTTGCATATTGGCTTAGAAGATGTCGATGATTTGATTGGCGACCTTGATGCCGGTTTAGCGCGATTAAATGCACACCTGTAATCATTAAAAATGAAAGCCAAGAAAATTCTTGGCCTTCACTTCAAGACTATTCAATACCGATTAATACATCGGTTGCTTTAATCACTGCAAAGGCAGGCTGGCCCACTGTTAATCCTAAATTTTCGACTGCGCCATTGGTAATAATCGATGAAATAACTAGCCCATCGGCTAATTCGATATGCACTTCACTATTTACTGCGCCAGTAGTGATTGATTTTACGATCCCTTTAAACTGATTTCTTGCGCTTAGTTTCATTCCAAATCTCCTCAATTGTGGTCGTATCCGTATAAGCCAGGAGCAGGGTAACAGTAATAAGTTATTATTTTTTATCGTAAGTATGCTCTTAGTTATGCATCAGTTAGTAACTGATCGCAATCATTATTTATAGATTTATAAAAATATCTATTTAGTTGAGTGGACTAATTAGTTATGGGCTTGTTTGTGTAACAAATTGACTTTTTAGCTAACGGGGCAATGTTGAGAATGAATCTGCGTAAATATGATTGGCGCTCTAATCGACATCGCTTAAAGAGAACTCACAGAGGATTGTTGGACGCTTGCGGCTATTGATCGGTTAAATAAAAAACGCCAACATATGAGTTTGTTGGCGCCTGATGAATGACTTGGCTTTTGTAAAACCTAAAGTACTATTGTTGTGGCCACAACCATGGAAGTTGCTGCTTTTGCTTCTCTTCAAACGTGGTAATTTTTGACTCGTGTTGCAATGTCCAACCGATGTCATCTAACCCTTCAAGCAAACTATGCTTGCGGAATGAATCAACCTCAAAAGAGATTTCAAGCCCTTTTGGAGTGGAAATAGTCTGCTGCGCCAGATTGATCGTGAACTGGCTGCCAGGGTGCTCTTCAAGCTCAGCAAACAGCGCAGCGAGTTGTTCTTTGGTCACACGGATAGGCAAAATACCATTTTTAAAACAGTTATTAAAAAAGATGTCCGCAAAACTGGTTGAAATAACGGTATTAAAACCATAATCAGCAATAGCCCAAGGTGCGTGTTCACGTGAACTACCGCAACCAAAGTTATCACCCGCAACTAGAATTTTAGCACCTTTCACTTCTGGTTGGTTCAGCTCAAAGTCTGGGTTATCACTGCCATCGTTCAAGTAACGCCAGTCGTTAAATAAGTGGATGCCAAAGCCAGTACGTTCCACTTTTTTCAAAAACTGTTTTGGGATAATTTGGTCGGTGTCAACATTTGAACGATTCATCGCCACCGCAATTGAAGTATGAGTTTTATAAGCTTTCATTATCTTTTTCCTATGACGAGTGACGGTGTTATTTCCAGTGGCGCAAATCAACAAATTTTCCTGCAACAGAAGCCGCGGCTGCCATCGCTGGAGAAACTAAGTGAGTCCGTCCACCTTTGCCCTGACGACCTTCGAAGTTTCGGTTTGAAGTTGATGCACTGCGCTGTCCAGGTTTGAGGTTGTCACCATTCATAGCCAAGCACATTGAACAGCCAGGTTCTCGCCATTGCCAACCCGCTTCGATGAAAATTTTATCCAACCCTTCTTTTTCTGCCTGCAATTTAACAGGATAAGAACCTGGTACGGCGATAGCTTCGACCCCCGGTGCTACTTTTTTACCCTTAAGTAATGCCGCAGCCTGACGAAAGTCTTCGATTCGGCCATTCGTGCATGAACCGATAAAGACGACATCTACGCTGACATCAGTGAGCTTAATACCCGGTTGTAAACCCATATATTTAAGAGCGTTCGTTGCAGCTTGGGATTTAATCAAGTCACTCATTTGCGTTGGATCAGGCAGTGGCTGATCAACGGCTAATACTTGCTCTGGTGATGTGCCCCAGGTAACCTGTGGTGAAATATCGTCACCATCGAGCTCAACTACTTTATCAAATTGTGCGCCGTCATCAGTTCGCAGTGATTTCCAGTATTTAACCGCTTGTTCCCAGTATTCTTCTTTAGGTGCAAACTCTTTGTCTTTTAAAAATTCAAACGTTTTTTCATCAGGGGCAATTAAGCCTGCACGAGCGCCCGCTTCAATCGCCATATTACAAAGCGTCATTCGACCTTCCATTGATAAATCTTCAATGGCTTGACCAGAAAATTCAATGACATGGCCAGTCCCGCCAGCTGTGCCAGTTTTGCCAATAATAGCCAGCGCAATATCTTTAGCCGTTGCAAATTCTGGCAACTTGCCATTAACGATGATGTTCATGGTCTTAGATTTTTTCTGCTGAATGGTCTGAGTGGCCATAATATGCTCAACCTCAGATGTTCCAATACCAAATGCTAATGCACCAAATGCACCGTGCGTGGCTGTATGGCTGTCACCGCAACAGACCACCATCCCTGGGTGAACAAAACCATGTTCAGGAACTACGATATGGATGATGCCATTGTTCTGGTTACTCATGTCATACAGATTTAAACCGTTTTCTGCGCAGTTGTGTGCCAGCGTTTCAACCTGTTTGCGGCCAATTGGGTCACTGATCGAATCGCGATTGATAGTCGGAATACAATGATCCATTGTTGCTAGGATACTGTGGGGATTGCGGATTTTTCGTCCCGCAACTTTTAGTCCTTCAAATGCTTGGGGGCTTGTGACCTCATGCATTAAATGACGATCAACATAAAGTAATGGGGTGCCGTTTTCTGGAGAATGAACCAGGTGTGCATCCCAAATTTTTTCATACATTGTCTTTTTCATTGGACTTTCCCACTTTACTCCAACCAGTCTCGATGCTGGCCATCTTTAGTTTTTATGCCTGAATATTGGTTATTTAATCGAGGTTAAGACCTCATGCTATGTATAGTGCGGCAAAATCATGCGAATGTGAAGCGCTAAATGCTAAAAAGTATTCTTTAGTTAAAATTATACGTCCTTTTTATAACCGTAAATATTAAAAATATTGCTTTTTTTGATATAAATTTGGTGATCTGTGTTTTTAGAAACCTCGTTTTATATATAAACGCAATCTTTCACTCCGATTGCTTATTTAATGCACAGAAAAGTGACTTAAATCTGTGTTTTTGGCTTCAAAGACGCGAATTTACCGACACCATCTCGACTCATGCACAAAGCATCGCTATAATGCGGCGTCTTAATTAAAGGTTGTAAACTCAAATTAACCGATTTCAATACGGTGAGGTCCTGTTTAGGTTTACTGGGTTAGGGGACTTTTAGTAAGCTAAAGTCCAGTTTCAGCTGATGTTGAATATAGCCGCTAAATCTAAACAGGACCTCGCTTGATAAGCGTTGTTCTAAAAGTTTACTCTGGAGAAAAAGTCAGTAAGAACTGACCGATACGAGGTAAGAAAATGCAGGTTTCATTAGAAACGACTGAAGGTTTGGAGCGTCGTCTGTCAATTGCTGTTGACGCGCAAACTATTGATGAGGAAATCAAACAAGCGGTTCGTGATATTGCTAAGCGTGAACGGATGCCAGGGTTCCGTCCTGGTAAAGTACCAGCATCAGTGATTCAAAAACGCTATGGCGCAGCAATCGAAGCGGATGTCAAAGACAAAGCAATGCAACGTCATTTCTATGAAGCAGTGATCCAGGAAAAAATTACTCCTGCAGGTGCTCCAACTCTGGAAGTTGGCGAAGTTAAAGATGGTCAATTCCACTTTAGTGCAACTTTTGAAGTTTTCCCTGAAGTTGAATTAAACGACTTTGCTGCGCTAGAAATTGAAAAAGTTTCAGCTGAAGTTGCCGACGGTGATGTTGACAATATGGTTGAAACTTTGCGTAAACAGCGTGTTAACTGGGTTGAAGCAGCTGATGGCGCTCTGGAAGAAGGCGATCGTGCTACATTTGACTTCGTTGGTAAAATTGATGGCGAAGAGTTTGAAGGTGGCAAAGCTGAAGGTTTCTCTTTAGAAATCGGTTCTGGTCGTATGATCCCAGGTTTCGAAGATGGTCTGAAATCTCATAAAGCGGGTGAACAGTTTACGATTAAAGTAACTTTCCCAGAAGACTATCACGCAGAAAACCTAAAAGGTAAAGAAGCAGAGTTTGATATCACTTTAACTAAAGTTGAAAAAGCTGAGCTTCCTGAAGTAACTGCAGACTTTATCAAACAGTTCGGCATTGAATCTGGCGAATTGGCTGATCTTAAAGCTGAACTTCAAAAAAATATGGAACGTGAACTTAAACAAAAACTGCGCAGTGATATTAAAGAGCAGGTTTTGGATAAATTGCTTGAAGCAAATGACATCACTGTTCCTAGTGCATTGGTTAAAAACGAAGTTGAACAGCTGCGCAAGCAGGCAATGGAACGCTTCGGTGGCCAGGTTGATCCTAAAAACCTGCCTAACTTACCTGATGAACTGTTCGAAGAACAGGCACAGCGCCGCGTTAAAGTTGGCTTGTTGTTAGGTGAAGTAATCAAAGTAAATGAACTTAAAGCAGATGATGAAAAAGTTCAGGAACACTTAAAAGAGATTGCTTCTGCTTATGAACAGCCAGAACAGGTGATCGAATACTATAATAATAATAAAGAAATGAAAGAGAACCTCTCTAACGTTGTTCTTGAAGAACAAGCGGTTGATCTGATTCTTGATAAAGCTAAAGTAACAGAAGTAACTAAAGCTTTTGATGAAATTATGAACAACTAAGTCAATACCTGATCGGTTAGATTTGACTTTAGCCGATAAGGCTTGCATATAATGGCTCGGTAGGTTCAATTCTCCCGAGCCATTTGTTTAAGGAAGCGTGTATCGATGTCAAAAGATTATCCTGATTTAAGTAACCCTCTAGCTGCGCTAGTTCCAATGGTCGTTGAACAAACATCAAAAGGCGAGCGTTCCTACGACATCTATTCTAGATTGCTCAAAGAGCGGGTTATCTTTCTAACTGGCCAAGTTGAAGACAACATGGCTAACTTAATTGTGGCTCAGCTGCTATTTCTCGAATCAGAAAGCCCTGATAAAGATATTTTCCTGTATATTAATTCTCCAGGTGGTGTTATTACTGCGGGTATGGCAATTTATGATACGATGCAGTTTATCAAACCTGATGTAAGTACTGTTTGTATGGGAATGGCTGCGAGTATGGGGTCATTTCTTTTAGCTGGTGGCGCTAAAGGTAAACGTTATTGTCTACCTAACTCTAAAGTGATGATTCATCAGCCCCTGGGTGGTTATCAGGGACAGGCATCGGATATTGAAATCCATGCCAACGAAATTATCAAAACCAAGCGGCTTATGAATGAATTATTGGCATATCATACTGGGCAAAGCTATGAAAAAATTTCCCAGGATACTGACCGCGATAATTATATGACTGCACAAGAGTCTAAAGAGTATGGCTTGGTGGACGATATCTTAACTAATCGTGGATAAGTAAATTTGAAAAACATGTAGAGTGTCATCATATATATTATATTGATAACTGCTCTACAGTTGTGAGGTTAGCTAATGACAGATAAACACAAAGGTGATGGGGACAGTGGCAAACTGTTGTACTGCTCATTTTGTGGAAAAAGTCAGCATGAAGTACGTAAATTAATTGCTGGCCCATCGGTCTATATCTGTGATGAATGCGTGGAATTATGTAATGATATTATCCGCGAAGAGATCAAAGATATTTCACCCAAGCATGAAGACGGGGCTCTACCCGTACCGAAAGAAATTCGCTCTCACTTAGATGAGTACGTTATCGGTCAGGACCAGGCAAAAAAAGTTCTTTCTGTTGCGGTTTATAATCACTACAAACGGCTGCGTAACTCAAGCAGTACCGACCAGGTCGAATTAGGTAAAAGTAACATTTTGCTGATTGGCCCAACCGGTAGTGGTAAAACTTTGTTGGCAGAAACAATGGCACGGTTACTTGATGTACCGTTTACCATGGCTGATGCAACGACCTTAACCGAAGCTGGTTATGTGGGTGAAGATGTTGAAAACATCATTCAGAAGTTACTGCAAAAATGTGACTATGATGTTGAGAAAGCAGAGCAGGGGATTGTTTATATCGATGAAATCGATAAAATCTCTCGTAAATCTGATAACCCTTCTATCACCCGTGACGTATCCGGTGAAGGCGTTCAGCAAGCACTGCTGAAACTGATTGAAGGCACCGTGGCTTCTGTTCCTCCTCAGGGTGGGCGCAAACATCCCCAGCAAGAGTTTTTACAGGTTGATACCTCTAAAATATTATTTATTTGTGGGGGCGCTTTTGCCGGTTTGGATAAAGTTATTGCTCAACGTACCGAAGCGCATGCAGGTATTGGTTTTGGCGCAGAAGTTAAGACTAAAGAACAGCAAAGTTCAGTCTCTAAAATTTTCGCACAGGTTGAGCCTGAAGACTTGGTGAAATACGGGCTGATTCCTGAGTTTATTGGACGTTTGCCTGTAGTTGCTTCTTTGACTGAGCTTGATGAGTCTGCTTTGATTCAGATCTTGAGCGAGCCTAAAAACGCACTGACCAAGCAATACGGTGAGTTGTTCAAACTTGAAGGTGTTGAGCTTGAGTTTCGTGAAGATGCTTTAAAAGCTATCGCACACAAAGCGCTGGCCCGAAAAACTGGTGCTCGTGGATTACGCTCAATTGTTGAAGACGTATTGCTTGATACGATGTACGAGCTGCCTTCAATGGATAACGTTAGCAAAGTTGTTATTGATGCAACAGTTATCAAAGGTGAAAGTGATCCATTGATTATCTATTCCAATAAAGAGCAAGCTAAGGCTTCCTCCGGCGAATAGATATCTGTTTAGTTAATCACAAATAAAAGGTGGCTCTTAAGTCACCTTTTTTAATTTAGTCGCTGCTATATTCACAATTGGCGTAATTGTATCCAGTTAACCGCTTTTTATCACTTTTTCTTCCATCTCTAATTGAATCTATGTGAATTACCCCAATATACTGAACATAGCGAATTTATATTTCAGCTAAGGCAGAGAGGACCAAATGACCTTAGAGCGTTCAGAAAGTATGATAATTCCGGTGCTGCCACTGAGAGATGTGGTGGTTTATCCCCATATGGTCATCCCTCTATTTGTAGGGCGTAAGAAGTCTATCCAATGTCTGGAAACAGCTATGGAACACGATAAGCAGGTTTTGCTTATCGCGCAAAAAGATGCATCTACAGATGAACCGAGTGTTGATGACCTGTATGACGTGGGCACTGTTGCCAATATTCTTCAGCTGTTAAAACTTCCCGATGGTACGGTTAAAGTCTTGGTGGAAGGGAGCCAGCGTGCGAAATTAAATGAATTTACTGACAACGAAGATTTCTTTGAGGCGCAGATTGAATTTATTCAATCGCAGCCCATTGATGATCGCGAACAAGAAGTGCTTGTTCGGTCAGCTATTTCGCAGTTTGAAGGATACATCAAACTGAATAAAAAAATCCCACCAGAGGTTTTAACTTCTGTTTCTGGGATTGATGATGCCGCTCGGCTAGCGGATACCATGGCAGCTCATATGCCATTAAAACTAGCTGATAAACAGCAGGTTCTAGAGATTGCGAGTGTCACCGAGCGTCTCGAATATCTGATGGCGATGATGGAATCTGAAATCGACCTATTACAGGTTGAGAAGAAAATCCGTTCTCGCGTGAAAAAACAGATGGAAAAGAGCCAGCGCGAATACTATCTCAATGAGCAAATGAAAGCGATTCAAAAAGAGCTCGGTGAGATGGATGAAGGCCAAGATGAATTTGAAGTTTTAGCTCAGAAAATTGCTGAAGCAAAAATGCCTCAGGAAGCTCGTGAAAAAACCGAAGCTGAGCTCAATAAACTGAAAATGATGTCGCCTATGTCGGCTGAAGCGACCGTTGTTCGCGGCTATGTCGATTGGATGCTGAGTGTCCCGTGGACTAAACGTTCCAAAGTTAAAAAAGACTTAGCTAAAGCGGAAGAGATCCTAAATAGTGACCACTATGGCCTTGAAAAGGTCAAAGAGCGGATTTTAGAGTACCTTGCAGTACAAACTCGCACCAACAAATTGAAAGGCCCAATTCTGTGTTTGGTAGGACCTCCAGGGGTTGGTAAAACCTCTCTGGGTCAGTCAATTGCTCGTTCGACCGGACGTAAATATGTCCGTATGGCATTGGGTGGCGTGCGTGATGAAGCTGAAATTCGTGGTCACCGTAGAACTTATATTGGTTCTATGCCGGGTAAACTTATCCAGAAAATGGCGAAAGTTGGCGTTAAAAACCCACTGTTCTTATTAGATGAAATCGATAAGATGTCATCAGATATGCGTGGCGACCCAGCATCTGCTTTGCTAGAGGTGTTGGACCCTGAGCAAAACAATAGCTTTAACGACCATTATCTGGAAGTGGACTATGACTTGTCTGATGTGATGTTCGTTGCGACATCTAACTCGATGAATATTCCAGGCCCGCTGCTTGATCGTATGGAAGTGATTCGTCTGTCTGGCTATACCGAAGACGAGAAACTGAATATTGCCAAACGTCATTTAATTGAAAAACAGATTAAACGCAATGGCCTTAAAAAAGGTGAACTGACCATTGAAGATAGTGCAGTGGTTGGCATTATTCGTTATTACACTCGCGAAGCCGGCGTGCGTGGTTTAGAGCGGGAGATTTCTAAAATCTGTCGTAAAGCAGTAAAACAGATCTTGCTTTCACCCGATGTTAAACATATCAGTGTCGATGGTGATAACCTGCATGATTATCTGGGTGTCCAACGCTTTGATTATGGCAAAGCCGATGAACATAACCGGATTGGCATGGTAACTGGTTTGGCTTGGACTGAAGTGGGTGGCGATTTGCTGACCATTGAAACCGCCTCGGTTCCAGGTAAAGGCAAAATGACCCAGACTGGATCACTTGGCGATGTTATGCAGGAGTCGATTCAGGCAGCTATGACGGTTGTTCGCTCTCGCGCTGACAAATTAGGGATCAACTCTGATTTCTATGAAAAACGCGATATTCACGTGCATGTGCCAGAAGGCGCTACGCCTAAGGATGGCCCAAGTGCCGGGATCGCGATGTCAACAGCGCTGGTTTCAGCTTTAACAGGCAATCCGGTTCGTGCTGATGTGGCCATGACTGGTGAAATCACTTTGCGCGGTGAAGTGTTACCTATCGGTGGTTTGAAAGAGAAACTGTTAGCGGCTCATCGCGGCGGAATTAAACGCGTGTTGATTCCAAAAGAAAACGAACGTGATTTGGAAGAAATTCCAGAAAACGTTAAAAAAGAGCTTGATATACGACCTGTCCATTGGATTGAGGAAGTATTAGAACTGGCTCTTGAGAGAAACCCTTTTGGTGTAGAGTTCGTCACTAAAAAAACTGAAACTGCTTGAGCTTGAGCGGTTGATACATAATAATTGTCAGCTCAGTCTTTCTGATGGGCTGGCGAAATTGTGTCATAGTGGCCTCGTAAGGGATGTGAGGTTTGTGGCCGAATTAGATGATTATCAAAGGGGATTCTTGTGAACAAAGCTCAGTTAGTCGATAAAATTGCAAGCGGTGCCGATATGTCAAAAGCGGCAGCAGGGCGCGTACTGGACTCAATGCTGGAAGTGATTAGTGAATCACTAAAAGAAGGCGATAGTATCAGTATCATTGGTTTTGGAACGTTTCAGACCCGGGAACGTGCAGCTCGCAGTGGCCGCAATCCTCAAACTGGGCAGGAGATTGAAATCCCGGCCGCACGAGTCCCTGCATTTAAGGCAGGAAAGCTTCTTAAAGATTCAGTAAATGAATAGTGATTTTCTGATTTTAAATTATTGAGCGCATCATGGATGCGCTTTTTCGTTATCTATAGCAGTGAAGAGTGAAACCAGAATGTTGGAGAAGATTCAGGAAGGTGGCCAGGGGCTAATTATTAAGATTATCCTATGCCTTATTATCATCTCATTTGCCCTGGCTGGGATTGGGAGCTATCTTGGTTCATCCGGCGGTAGTTATGCCGCAAAGGTCAACGGGGAAACAATATCGGAAGCTGAATTTCAGCAGGCTTATCAGCAACAGCGTAGTCAGATGCAGCAGCGTTATGGTAGTGCCTTTTCTCAGTTAGCCGATAATCCTCAATATATTGCTCAATTAAAACAAGGTGTCTTGGCTCGGTTAGTTAATCAAAAGCTCATTGATCAAGAGTCTGAAAAATTGGGTATTGCAGTGAGCGATAAGCAAGTTGAAGATAATATTAAAAATATGGATGCATTCAAACAAAATGGTAAGTTTGACAATGCATTGTTTCTTCAGCGCTTACAAAGCAATGGCCTGACCGCAGTACGTTTCAGTCAACTTATTCGCACTGATATGCAAAATACGCAGTTGCAGCAGGCTCTATTTGAGTCACAATTTGTTTTAAACAATGAAGTAAAACAATTGGGCAATTTGCAGGCTCAGACTCGTAGTTTTCATTATGTGCATGTACCAGAAGAGAATTTTGCAGGTACTATAAAAGTCTCTGATAAAGAGGTGAAAGCCTATTATCAGCAGCATCAAGAACAGTTCCGCTCGCCTGAAACAGTCGATATCAATTATATTTTGCTGGATGCTAAATCAATTGCTAATTCCATTAACGTGACAGATGAGCAGGCAAAACAATATTTTCATGAGCATGCAGACCAATATCAGTTGCCTGTTCAGCGCCATGTTGCACATATCTTAATTAAACCAGGTAAAGATCCGCAAAAAGCGCAAGCCGAAGCTGAGAAGCTGGAAAAAGAGCTGAAAAATGGTGCCGATTTTGCCACGTTGGCTAAAAAATATTCTCAGGATCAATTTAGTGCCAAAAAAGGTGGTGACCTTGATTGGTTCCAGAAAGGTGTCATGCCTAAAGCTTTTGATAAAGCGGCTTTTGGTTTAGCTAAAGTTGGGGACATCAGTGGAGTGGTTAAAACTAAGTATGGTTATCACATCATTAAACTGCTAGGTGTACAAGATTCGAAACTGCCTCCTTTTGCCAGAGTGAAAGATAAAATCGTCAAAAAAGTTCAGCAAGATCAGGCAATGACCAAGTTTTATGATGTTTCTCAGAAGCTCAATAACCTTACCTATGAGTCGCCTGATTCCTTGGATGAAACTGCTAAAAAGTTAGGTTTAAAATTAGAAACAGCTAAAGGTGTTTCTCGTGATAATCTGCCTAAAGATATTGATTCACAGCAGGCGATTGAACAAATCTTCTCTAAAGATGCAATCGAGAAACAGCAAAACAGCCCGATTATTAATTTGAGCCCTGAACAGGCACTGGTTGTGCGAGTAACTGGCCATAAAGCTGCATCAGTTAAACCTTTTGACAAAGTCAAAGAAGATGCCAAGCAAGCTTTAGTTACAGAAAAAGCAATTCAACAAGCGCAGGATTATGCAAATAAACTTGCAAGTGTTGCTGATAAGAGCGCTGAGTTTGACAAGCTTCTCCAAGCTCAAAACCTGAAATTACAACGGGCATCGGATGTCGCTCGTAATGATCAGAAACTCGACCAACAGGTTGTTAGTGAAGCATTTACAATGGCTCACCCTAAAGATGGTAAACATCCAGCCAAAGCTATTAAAACGGCGACAGGTGATGCTTTCGTGATTACGCTAGATCAAATTAATCAGCCTAAGGTTGATGACAATCTGAAACAACAGATCCTTAAACAGTGGCCATCACAATTAGCCAACGAAGATTACCGTTTATTGCTAGACTATCTAAAAAGCAAAGCGGATATTTCTTATAATGGTTAAAACTGGTCAGTATGGTCGGCTGCTGATTACTCGGCAGTGGGCCTTTCTGGTGTTAGCTCTGTTGGGGGTAGGAATAGGAGTCGGACTTTTTGTCTATTTCTCTTTATTTTACAACCCCCATACGGTTAATCCGATTATTGGTAAATGGAGAAGTGAAGAGCCATACTTTGGCACAACTGAGTATTTGCAGTTTTCTGCACAGGGTGTGATTCAGGATGGGAGCTTAATTCATACTACATATAAAATTCGTAATAACACAATTTATGTTGAAACGAATTTAGGTGAGCATAAGTATGTAATATCTCATGACCGAATGCGATTATTTATCCATAAGCCACGTGTCGGTAAATTAACTTATCTTCGAGTAGGGCCCTTGCCCAAAGAGCTCCAACCAGATTAAAAAAAGCCACCTTAATTAAGGTGGCTTTCTCATTACTGAGTCATTGAAGTGAATTAGGCTTCAATCGGACTAAATTCAACAATTGGGCTAATATCTGCGTCGTAATCTACGCCATCTAAACCAAATCCGAATAAACGCATAAATTCATTTTTATAGAATTGATACGCTGTTTTTTCCTGAAGATTTTCTGTCGTGATTTGTGGCCACATTTCGTGGCAAGCAGATTGAACATCGTCACGCAGTTCCCAGTCGTCTAAGCGGACTCGATTTTGCTCATCAAGAGGAATCTGACTGTCTTGGCCATAAAGGCGTTGTTCAAATAAACGCTGAATTTGCTCAATGCAGCCTTCATGAATGCCTTTTTCCTGCATGACCTTAAAGACCATCGCTAGGTACAAAGGCATCACTGGAATTGCTGCACTAGCTTGTGTAACAACACTTTTTAGCACTGCAACATTAGCACCGCCATTGAGCTCTTCTAAACTTGCATTGATTTGAGCTGCTGCGCGATCAAGGTCTTTTTTCGCCTGACCGATAGTGCCATGCCAATAGATAGGCCATGTTAAGTCTGCACCAATATAGCTATAGGCAACGCTGCGAGCTCCTTGAGCTAATACACCCGCTTCTTTTAAGGTACTCATCCAGAGTTCCCAATCTTCGCCGCCCATGACTTTAATTGTATTATCAATTTCTTCTTGGGTTGCAGGCTCAACAGTTGCTTCAAACAATTCGTCTTTATTGGTGTCAACAGCCGTTGCTGTATAAGTTTCACCAATAGGTTTTAAAGTAGAACGGATAAGTTCGCCAGTATCTGGCATTTTACGAACAGGTGAAGCCAGAGAATAGACAACTAAGTCAACTTGGCCTAAATCGGCTTTGATTTGATCAATTGTGACTTGGCGAATTTCATTAGAGAACGCATCACCATTAATGCTTTTGGCATAGAGTCCTTGAGCGTGTGCGGCTTTTTCAAATGCTGCACTGTTATACCAGCCAGCTGAGCCTGGTTTTTTTTCTTTTGGTGCTTTTTCTAAAAAGACTCCTAAAGTAGAAGCCCCGCCACCAAATGCAGCGGTAATTCGTGAGGCTAGGCCATACCCAGTTGATGCACCAATCACCAAAACCCGTTTTGGGGCGTTAGCGATTACACCTTTGCTTTTTACATAGCTAATCTGCTCATTAACATTAGCTTCACAGCCTGTAGGATGGGTAGTCGTGCAAATAAATCCACGAATTTTAGGTTTAATAATCATCTATATGGTTCCTTTGGCTTATTCAGTTGTTAACTGGATAAGGCGAATGTAAAACGCGTATATCATACCATAACTGCGGGCTAATCTAGTTAGCCCTGAGCAAACATTACTTTTTGAAGTCAGTATAGTAAGCATTGAGCAGGCGTTGAGTCACACTGTGCTGCGGGCTTTCAAATAGAGTTTTAGTTTGTGTCCATTCGATAATTTCGCCCTGATGCATTACCGCGACCTGGTCACTCATATGGCTAACCATACCTAAGTCGTTGGAGACTAAAATATAACTCAAGCCAAATCGTTCTTGCAGCTCTAATAATAGGTTAATGATTTGTGAACGTACAGAGACATCCAATGATGAAATACTTTCATCGGCGATAATGATTTTAGGGTTAAGAATAAGGGCTCGCGCCAAAGCAACACGCTGCTTTTGGCCATTACTGAGCATTTGTGGATAATATTGCGCATGTTCTGGGAGTAAGCCTACCAGTTTTAAAGTCGAAGCAATGCGCTCAGAACGCTGGCGATCACTCATATAAGTATTTAGCGCAAGTGGGACTTCTAAGATACGTCCAATCCGGTTACGTGGATTTAACGAGGTATTCGGGTCTTGAAAAATCATTCGGACCAGTTTGCAGCGCTTAGCGTTTTCACCGTAGTGAAGCACTTCGCCATTGATACTAATTTCGCCCTCACTGGGGCGATTTAGGCCAGCAATGAGTCGTGCTAACGTGGATTTGCCTGAGCCTGATTCACCCACGAGCGATAATGTATGCCCCTGTTTTAAAGTAAGATTGACCGACTTTAAAATTGGCACGTTATGACGTTTAAACCAGTTATCATGAACACGAATATATTGGGATAAATTAGTGACTTCTAATAACGCACTCATCCATTATCCTCTTCAAAGTTCAGTGGGTAATGACAGGCAAAATAGTGGCTTTTAAACTGTTTAAGCGCTGGCTGCTGTACACATTCTCGCTGGGCTCTAGGACAGCGCGGACCGAGGCGGCAGCCAATAGGCAGATGTTGCAAAGAGGGGGTTGCTCCAGGCAATGAGGGTAAGCGGCTTTTTGGCACTAACCCATCCAGATAATTAGGTACAGCATTAATTAAGGCTGAAGTATAAGGGTGATGTGGATTATCTAATACTTGTTTAGATTGGCCAGATTCAACCGTTTGGCCGCAATATAAAACGGTGACCTGATCGGCTAAATCAGCCAGTGTTCGAAAATCATGGTTGATCAGCAACACTGCCGTATTATTGAGCTTGCTCAGTTTATCGAGCAGACGCAAAATCTGCATGGCGGTTGTGGTTTCCATCGATGTGGTTGGTTCATCTGCAACCAACAGCCGTGGCTGACCTGCAATTGCCATCGCGATCATAATCTTCTGACAGATCCCATCGGAGAGCTGATAAGGGTAGCTGCGCATAATGCGGCGTGGATTCTTAATCCCAACTCGGTGTAATAAGTTTCGCGCTTCTTTATGACGCCATCCAATTCGTTGCCATATTTTGCCTTTAAATAGACTCCACGGAATTGCTTCGATAAGCTGTTCGCCGATTTTCTCTGCGGGGTCCAAGCAGCTTGCAGGTTCCTGAAAGATCATCGCAATTTCTCGGCCCATGATCTGGCGGCGCTGTTTAGGCGTTAAACTCAGCAAATCTAATTTGCCAAGTCGCATGCGGTCTGCTCGGATTCGCCAAGTCGGTTTGGTTACGCCTAGGAGCGCTTTAGCGATAAGACTTTTGCCAGAGCCTGATTCGCCAACTAGCGCGCGAATTTCGCCCTCTGCCATGGTCAAACTAACTCGTTCGACCGCTTTGACCAATCCCGTTGGCGTCTCAATTTCAATCGTTAAATTACGGATATCGAGTAATGCCATTATTCGATCCCCTCATTAAGCGCTTGTCTTAAACCTTCGCCAACTACGTTGACCGACAGAATACAAATGACAACCGCAATGCCTGGCAGTGTGACGGTCCAAGGTGCAACGAGCAAAAGGTCGCGGCTGGCCGACATCATCGCACCCCATTCTGGTAAAGGAGGCTGAGCGCCAATGCCAATGAAACCTAAAGCAGCAATATCCAAAATGGCTGATGAAAGCGCGCGAGTGGTTTGGCTGACAATGGTTTCTAGAATATTAGGTAAAATTCCATACTTAAGAATATGAAAATTAGATGCGCCATCAAGTTTGATGGCCATCAGATATTCCTTTTGCATCTGTTCAACAACCGCTGAGAATGTTGAACGAATGAATTTAGGAATTTGCGCTAATGTCACGGCAAGGATGGTCGTCTCAAGCCCCATGCCAATAAGAGAGACAAATAGCAGCGCAAGTAACAGCGATGGAATCGATAGCGTGGTATCCATCAAGTGGTGTAAAACGCTTGATTTTATGCCTCGGGTTACCCCAGCGAGGATCCCAATTGGAACGCCAACAAATAGCGCGATTAAAATGACAATCAGTGCACCACCAAAGGTAAGTTGCGTGCCATAAATTAGCCGCGATAAAACATCTCGTCCTAAATCATCGGTGCCTAAAAAATGATCCATTGATCCAAGGTCATCCCACGATGGCGGGATTAACAAATGGGAACTCATCTGGTTGATTGGATGTACCACCAGATAAGGGCCTGCGATAGCTAAAATAATAAAGCCAAGCAACACCCAAAATGCGATCATCGCTAGTCGATTATTATGAAAATTGCGCCAGATCCGAACGGGTGTTGAAGGAATATACTCTTCAGCAAAGATATTATTAGAGTTGCTCATAAATCTCCTTGCGACGAATTGGGTAGGTTAGCGCTGTGAAAAGGTCAGTTAAGACCGTTGCACAGATAACAAAGCTGGCAACCACCAACATCCCGCCCCGGATCGCAACATAATCATGTTGATACACGGCACTAATCAGCCATTGGCCAATTCCGGGCCATGAAAATACAGTTTCAGTGACCATTGCCATGGTTAACACACTACCAAACTGTAAGCCTAAGGTTGGAAATACATTCGGCAGGGTGTTGCGAAGCGCATGACGAAAGACAATTTCTGATTTTGATAATCCTTTAAGCGCAGCGGCTTTAATATAGTTCTCTTGCATGACTTTGGTCATCGCACTCGAGAGCTGACGAATCACTTCAGTGGTTGGCAAAATAGCTAACACCAGTGCTGGCAGTGCTAAGTGATGCAATACCGACATAACCGCTACGTGGCGAATCTGTGCTGGCATTAAAAAAGCGTCAATTAAACTAAAGCCTGTGACATGGGGTATATAAAGCAGCGGGTCAAAGCGTCCTGCCACTGGAAACCATCCCAATTCAAGGGAAAAATTCATCACGAATAAGATGGCTAGCCAGAAAACCGGAATACTATATCCGATCATCGTTAAACTAATGATAACGCGCCGAATCCAATGTTGGCGGAATAATCCACAAATGGTTCCTAAAGGAACCCCAATGATCAGTGAAATGATAAATGATGCAAAACACAGCTCCAATGTTGCTGGAAACACGCGCAAGATGTCGTGCATGACTTCATGTCCGCTCACGGGGGAAATCCCTAATTGACCATGCAAATTATCCCAAACAAATTGACCAAATAAGAAGACTAAATTTCCATGCTCAGGGACAACTCCGCCATTTTGATAGCGATCTAATCCAAACGCAATCAGGTTAAGAATAAGCAGCGTTATCAGCAACAGCATGATACGTCTGATGAAGTAACGTAGCATCGTTTACTTCCTGTCGTTAATCGTTAAGGCAATCCTTTACAGCATTACCAGCATAGTATTTAAGATGATTGACTAAGGTCGAATCGCATTCATCATCAATAAACATGATATATAAAATAAGAGTATATGATGATTTTGGGAACGAATTATAAAAGCCTCTGGTCATCAGTATCTACCGTTTTGGCATTTTTTTTTGTTTTAACGTCAATAAAGAGCCAAATTTTCAGCTATTTTGCTCTAAGTATTGATTTTTTAATTCATACTTCAATCAGTTAAAATAAAAACATAAATTGACAGAGTGTCAAATTCGTTATCTGATGAGCGTTTAGCGCGGTTTAAAAGGGGGCTATTTGCATTCAAATTGGCAATCCGTCGGACGGGAATGGCTTAAAAGAGGAACAGATCAACATCTGCGAATCGCTGTCACCGGTCTGCGTCAAAGCGGTAAGACCACTTTAGTTACAGCCTTGATTGATGCCTTGCTCAATTGGCAAAAAGCGAGATTGCCAATGTGGGAGGTCGCAGCCAGTGGACGACTGTTAGGATGCGAACAGTCTCGCTATGACTTGCTGCATATTCCAACATTTCCATATCCTGTTATGCGAGAGCAGCTTGCTAACGGTCAATGGCCGCAAGCCACCGAAACGCTCAATGAGATTCGCCTAACCATTCGTTATCAGCCAAAGGGGAGCCTTCGTCAAAAGTTGACTCCACATCGTGATTTGTTGGTTGATTTGTTTGATTATCCAGGCGAGTGGCTGCTGGACTTGCCACTGCTTGAGCAGTCTTACCTGCAATGGAGTGATAATGTTAGGCGAAATCTTGAATCAGACCCGTTGGCCGAGCCCTTTTTACGCAAACTGAGCGCGTTAGATCCATCATCAAACGCAACCGATATCCCAATCAAAGAAATTACTCAAGATTATCGCCAATACTTGGTTACATCGCGTAAGCAGGGGGGGTATTGGCTCACTCCCGGTAGACAGTTATTGCCTGGTGAGCTCAAAGATGCGCCTGTGTTAGATTTCTTTCCTTGGGTTGGCAAAATCGCAACCAATGACAAACAATATTCAAAACATAGTTGTTTTAAAGTGCTACGCCAGCGTTATGACTATTACCGATCTCATATCGTCACTCCTTTTTATAAAGAACACTTTAGTCGCTTTGATCGACAAGTCGTGTTGGTTGATGTCCTCGATGCGCTGAATCATGGCCCGGTTGCGGTTTCGCAGTTGCAAAAAGCGCTCAGTGAAGTATTAAAAAGCTTTAATTATGGCCGGCGCAGTTTGTTAAATCGGCTTTTCTCTCCGCGCGTTGACAAAGTTGTGTTTGCAGCAACGCAAGCCGATCGTATTACGATGGATCAATATCCGGCATTATCGTTATTAATCGATGATTTACTGGCTAATGCGATGGGCCGATTACGGTTTAATGGGATTGACTATCAAACGATGGTCACAAGTGCTGTGGTTGCAACAGAGCAGGGTAAAATTCAAAATAAACCGGCGCTTAGAGGTAAAGAGTTAAGTTCTGGACAATGGTTAAATGTATTTCCTGGAGGGGTTCCCAAAGAAGTTCCAGAGCCTCATTTTTGGAATACTCATCAGTTTGATTACCCATCATTTTCGCCCATAGCAACGCCAATGGGGTCTCCAATGAAACATATGCGCCTTGATGCACTGCTTGAATATCTGATTGGCGATAAACTTGTTTAATCTATTTTTGACACATATGTGTTGCGCTGAGCAAGGAGGTCGATATGAGTAAACTCGCTCAACGAGAAAATTTTTCAGCTCCGGTAGAAAATGAATCACCTGCGAAAGAGATATTGTCAGAGCGCATTGATTTTGCCGATGAACCTAACTGGCAACAGGTGGATGATAACGAATATGGCGATGATTTATCATTTGCTGTGGACAAACCGTCGCAAAATCTAAAACTCCAATGGTATTGGAAAGTTTTAGCACTAGGATTGGTTGTGATTATCCTCTGGCCATTAGTGCAGGCGATAGAGCAGTTAATTTTTCAGCCGTGGGGAGCCAACTCATTGTTTGCCATTGCGGTTTTAGTCGTCGGGTTTATTGTTTTTATCGGCATCATGCGAGAGCTTTGGGCGGTGTATCGTTTTAAAAAACGCGCAAAACTTGATTTATCTGCCCAGTCTTGCGCATCTGGAACATCAAAGCAGAAATTAATCGTACATTTGAATCAGATGGCGCAGAGCATGGGAGAAAATAGTGATACGTGGCAAAGCGCATTAGAGCCATATCATGAAGCTCGTGAAATTTTGGTCTTATTTGAAAATAAAGTTCTCAGTGCACAAGACCAAAAGGCAAAAAAATTAGTCCTTCGTTATAGCTCTCAATCCGCCGTTATGTTGGCTTTAAGTCCTTCTGCAAGTTTGGATATGGCGTTGATGATGTGGCGAAATTTAACGATGATGCGACAGATAGCTCGCCTATACGGATTACCTTCAGGCATGATGATGCAAACGTTATTGGTTAAAACTGTCTTAGCGAATATTGCATTTGCGGGTGTTTCACAGGTTATTAGTGACATGGGCGTGGAAATGATGGGCGCGAGTTTAACCCGTAAATTATCAGCCAGCGCTGCTGATGGCTTAAGTGCCGGGTTGCTAACCGCTCGTTTGGGATATCAATGCTTACAAGTCTGTCGGCCCTTTAAACTGTCCCACGAACAGATGCCTAAACTTGCTTCAGTGCAGCGACAATTATTAAAAGATATTGTGCAAATCTCTGGCAAGGGGTGATTTTTGCCTATCGAATCGGCTATATTGGATTTATGAGGAGTTAAGGAGTGCCACAGATGGCTAAGAATGAACAAACCCAAGCCAACGCGTTAGATCAGTCGCAAATATCCCAATTGCTCTCTCATCTGGATCATTGGCAATTGCAACATACTGACAGCGGTTATCACTTGGTTAAGAAATATCGCTGTGCTCAATTTGCTGATTCAATGTTGTTAGCCAATCAAATTGCTAACATGGCTCAGCTTGAGAATCATCATCCACGCTTGACGATCCAGTCTCAATGGGTTCAGGTGTGTTGGTGGAGTGAGTCCTGCCAGGGCCTCACTGAAATGGATTTCATTATGGCTGCGCGCTGTGATGAACTGGCAGAACGAAATGTAGGGTAATTATGACTTGTTTGGAAATAGTATGCCCTTGTGGCGTTGATGTTATTTCCTCAGTTTTTGATGTATTGAATCAGTATCAAGTCAGTCTTGAAGCGATTGAATCTAATCAGGCTGGGTATCTGTATGTCACTATTTCAAAAGTTGAGTTTAGTGATTTAACACAGATGCTTGGAACATTGCGCCGCAATGAGCAAATCTATGATGCTCGTACAGTAGATGTTGTCCCTTCTGAGCTTGAACGTCGGGAATTGCAGTTATTACTCAACCAGATTTCTTATCCCGTTATCTTAATTGACCGCAATGGTTCAATTTTACAAACCAATCAAGCGGTCAGTTATGTATGCCAATGTTTAATGAGCGAGCTTATTGGCCAACCATTGGCTGATTGGGTCAAGGGATTTTCGATTACCCGGTGGCTTGGGCGCGATAATGGTCGCCCTGAAGTGACAGAAGTCTATTTAGGGGGGCGAGCCTACCGCGCATATGTTGAGCCGTTAGTTGATAATTTAGCGCTTTCCCATCTTCCCAGTGCCTTAATGAGTTTTCGCCCTGATAGCCAATTTATTCCGGATTTAGATTTAGCTAGCATTCGCGACAGCTTTGCCCCATTTGGTTTAATCGCTCATGACCCAGAATATATTCAGATTATCGAGCAGATAAAAGAGATAGCTAGTTTACCAAGATCGTTGCTGATCTATGGCGAAGTTGGCACGGGGAAAAGGTTTTGTGCGCAGTTGCTTAACCACTTTCGTGGCCATTCTGTGGGCCAAATGACAGTGATTTCAGGGCCGATTAATGATGAGGCGTTAGACGAGCAATTACTTGATCTAGCGGCTAGTCGGCCTGAGATGGTGCTGGTTTATCAGGTCGAAAATTTCACCTCTGAACAAATATTTCGCATTATTGCGCAAATGCATTTTGTCGCTCAGGTAGTTTATACATCATTATTATCGCCAGAGGAACTTATTGAGCAACATGGCGAGGTATCTTTTTATAGCGCTGTGGGACAGGTCATTCGCCTGCCACCTCTTCGTGAGCGTCCAGAAGATGGCGTTCAACTGGCGCAAGCCTGGTTGAACGAGCATTTTATTAGCCGAGGGGTACAATCACCAATTTTAAGCCGTTCAGTGCAACAATTTATCAAAAAATGTCAGTGGCCAGGTAATATTACCCAACTATTGCAGGTGTTACGTGATACTATAGCACATACTGGTCTTCGCGCCTGGACCACGAAAGATATTCGTTACGGCAGCCAAAGTGCTAATCCAGAAAGTACGATTAGCGGCTTGCTTGATAAAGATTATCACCAGGCGATGGCAGATTTTGAAAAATTGCTTTTAAGCTACTATTACCCGCAGTTTCCAAGTACCAGAGCATTAGCTAAAAAACTGGGACTATCACATACGGCTGTAGCTAAAAAGCTTAAAGAACATAAAATTACTTAAACCTTAAAGATTCTCAGCAACATTTTGGGCAGCTAGTTTGCTTTTGCAAAATCGCTGTTTAGTTCGAGAAATTAAGGATATATCTTCAGGAGTTGCGAATGAAACAGTATAAAATTGCATTGCTGGCTGGCGATGGGATTGGTCCAGAAATCATGAATGAAGCGGTAAAAGTGCTTAAAGCCGTTGAAAAACGTCACGCTGATGTGAGCTTTGATTTGCAGGAAGCCCTATTTGGTGCAGCTGCCTATTTTGAAACTGGTAAATCGTTCCCTGAAGAAACGATAAAAATTTGTGATGAAGCCGATGCAATTCTTAAAGGTACAATCGGCTTAAATCATGAGCAGTCCCAGAAAATTCCGGTAGATGAACAACCTGAGCGCGGTGCTTTGTTACCCATGCGCCGTCGATATAATACCTTTGCTAACTTCCGCCCAGTGTATTTGCCTAAAGAACTGTCATTTTTTTCACCATTAAAAGAAGAAGTTATCGGTGATGGCATTGACTTTATGATTATTCGCGAGCTGGTTGGTGGGTTGTATTTCGGTGAGAAAAAAGCCGGCGTAGATGCCAATGGCAAACGCTATGTGAAAGAGCTGCTTGAATATGATGAAGATCAGATCCGAGCGATTGTTAAAGTGGCCTTTAATACAGCTCAGTCACGCAAAAAAGTACTACACAATATCCACAAAAGTAATGTTCTTAAATCAAGTGTACTGTGGAATGAAATTGTCGGTGAAGTCGGCAAAGATTACCCAGATGTTGAAGTGAAACATATCCTGGTCGATGCTGCTGCAACCTATCTTTGTCTAAATCCAAAACAATTTGATGTCATGGTTATGGAAAATATGTTTGGTGACATCTTAAGTGATTTAGGTGGCGGTATTTTGGGGTCTCTAGGTCTGATGCCTTCGGCTTGTGTTGGTCCCGAAAAATCTTATTACGAACCATCTCACGGCAGTGCTCCAGATATCGCTGGGCAGAATATCGCTAATCCGTATTCGATGATTGGCTCAGTTGCACTGATGTTGGATATGAGCTTTGGAATGAAGCAAGAAGCTAATAACCTTTGGCAGGCAATGCAAGCTGTTTTCGCACAAGGCTATTGCACGCCTGATCTTGCTAAAGGGCGAGATGTTAAATTAATTAAAACCGATGAGTTTGGTGATATGGTTGTACGTGAATTGGAAAAAATGCCCGTATAACGAATCAATATAAAGGCCATAAATTTTATGGCCTTTATAAATAAAAATAGCCGCATAATGCGGCTATTTATTTTTATTCTGTGCCGTTTACTTACAGAGGAACAACGTTCTCTGCTTGTGGGCCTTTCGGGCTTTGGCCTAAAGTAAATTCGACTTGCTGACCGTCTTTTAAGGTTTTGAAACCATCAGATTGTATTGCACTAAAATGTACGAATACATCAGGGCCTTCAGCCTGAGAAATAAAACCAAAACCTTTAGTTTCGTTAAAGAATTTAACGGTACCAGTTAATCGTGTGGACATATTATGATCCTGCATTTAATAAATTTCATATTACTTTGAAAGAACAGACGTACTTATGAGTTACAGGATCATATACATGGTCATTGAAAAACATAAATATTGCCAATCGTTTCAAACCAATCCAGTATTACACTTAGACTGAGCTGCTGCAAGAGCTTTCTAATAGGAATAAAGAAATTAAATCAATCAGTTAATATTGTTCAAAAAAATTTAATTCAAATGCGATTAATATCACATTATGTCGCTTGTAAGACAATTATTTGTCGCCAAATTGCTTGGATACCATTAATTCGTGAATCACTAATATAATGGCGTAAGCCTAATTGTTCGAGTTTACTTATTAAATCAATCGATTTTATTGATTGATGATTAGAATAATTAACCAAGCTTAATATTATTCCCATTAATCCTTTAATGATCCGCGCTTCGCTATCGCACCATAATTGATTATTTTCAGAATAAACCCAACTACGGCTTTCACATCCAGATACTTCACTTTGCTCTAGACGATAATTCTCAGGCATGGCTGGAAATTTTTTGCCCAATAATAATAATTGGCGATAGCGTTCTTCGTAACTCTTCGCTGAGCTAAATAAGGTTTCTAATTGTTGCCAGTCTGGCAATGCTGCTGCTTGTGGGTAAATCATAATAAATTAATGTTAATTGCCTGATTGAGTGAATCAATAAACCGATCGATCTCTTCAAAGGTGTTGTAGGCCGCTAATGAGACTCGAATGCTTCCTTGATGTGCCCATTGTTCGGTGATAGGCATCGCACAATGAAAGCCGCACCGTACGGCAATACGTTGTGTATTTAGCCAATCAGCTATATCAAATGGATGAACATTGTTAACCACAAACGAAATAACGCTGCAGCGTTGCTGTGGTTGGGCGAGAATAGTGAGCTCATTAATCTGTTGCAGCTGCGACTCACAATAAGCTAACAGTTGTTGTTCGTAAGCTTTTTTCCCGCTCTGATGTTCAGTTAAAAAGCTAATTGCAGTTCCCAGAGCCAGCACACCATCGATATTCGGTGTACCAGGTTCAAGGCGATAAGGCATGGCACGAAACGTCGCATTTTGATAAGTGACTTTTTGCACCATTTCGCCGCCAAATCGACTTGGATGCAATTGCTCTAAAAAATCATGTTGACCCATAATCGCACCGATGCCAGTTGGTGCATAAACCTTGTGGCCAGAAAACAGATAAGCATCACAATTGATAAATTGAAGGTCAATATCTAAATGAGCTACCGCTTGGGCACCATCAATAATAGCCAAAGCACCATGTTGATGGGCAAGTTGAGTGATTTTTTGAACATCATTGCAAACACCTAAACTGTTAGACACATGGCAGCAACAGACTAAAGCAACATCATGAGTCTCAAGTAGCTTTTGATAGCTCTGATAATCAAGGTCGCCTGTTTCAGTTGTTGGAATAATGGCAAGTGTGAGCTTGTCTCTGGCACATAGTTGTTGCCATGGAACAAGGTTGGCATGATGCTCTAAGGCTGAGACTAAGATAGTTTGCCCCGATTTAAAATGCCCGTTTAAACCATCCGCAATGCGGTTTAATCCGTCAGTTGTTCCGGATGTCCAGATAACTTCTTTGGCTGAACCGTTGAGCCACTTAGCAACAAGTGTCCGAACTTTTTCAAATTGCTGCGTTATCTCACTGGCGAGTGGGTAGGAGGAGCGGTGAACATTAGCCCTTCCTGATTGATAATAGTTGAGCAAGGTTTGACACACTTCATCAGGAATTTGTGTCGTTGCAGCGTTATCAAGATAGATCCCAAGTGTCTGTGAAGTTGAAAAACAACGAAAATGATGACGAAACTCATCGGGATTAAACAATTGCATGACGACTCTTCCATAAAAGCAGGTGCGTATTGTAACCTGATTTTAGTGAATATTTAACACTATCGGCAGATGAACGAGCTTCTCCAACTTGTATGTCAGTTCGCCTAAAAAATGAGTTTCAAAGACATGTTGGTGCAATTTTTTGAAATTTTGAATCATGATTGGTTATAGAACAACACGAATGTGAAATTATATTTCAATATAACCGCGATAGCTGATCTTCATCAATTTTGCCTGTAGCGATTCGTATCACAATTTATAACGAGTATTTTCTCGTTATAGCAAGTTATCTCTTGATTCGAAGACTAGTACTATTTATTAATCATTGGCTTATCAATGAGTCATCAATACACACAAACGGATTTGTGGTTGTTTGATAAATAGCTGCAGAGGTCTATTTATTGCTCTTTGTTGTTTAGAACGCTAATTAACTAACAGGAATGATTATGTCTAAATATCTTCGTTGGAGCGTTTGGCTGATGTTAAGCTTGAGCTTTCCCGCTTTAGCTGAGACTTCTACACCTCACCTTCAACTCGTTGGAACATCAACAGCTTGGCTCTGTTTGATTGCTTTCATTGTTGCTTATCTCTTTGTCGCAACCGAAGAGTGGACTCAGTTGCATAAGTCCAAACCGGTATTAATTGCGGCTGGTATTATCTGGTTTGCAATCGGCTTGGCCCAAAGAGGTTCCCCTCATGCGGCGTGGGTTGAACAAGCGTTTAGCTCAAACTTGGAAGAGTATGGGGAATTGTTATTGTTCCTGTTGGTCGCAATGACATATATCAACGCGATGGAAGACCGGCGAGTATTCGATAAACTGCGTTGCTGGTTGGTCAGCAAAAAACTGTCATATCGTGCATTATTTTGGTTAACCGGTATCTTGGCCTTTGTGATTTCCCCTGTGGCTGACAACATGACTACGGCGTTATTAATGTGTGCGGTCGTTGTAAAAGTTGCCAAAGGTGAGAAACGCTTTATCAATATGGCGTGTATCAATATTGTGATTGGTGCTAACGCCGGTGGTGCATTTAGTCCTTTTGGCGACATCACTACATTGATGGTCTGGCAAAAAGGGGTGGTTGAATTTAATCAATTCTTTGATTTGTTCATCCCGGCGGTGGTCAACTTCGTTATTCCTGCCGCAATTATGACTTTCTTTATTCCTCGCGGGCCCGTTAAATCAACTAACGAAGATATTTCAATGCAGCGAGGCGGTAAGCGGATTATTGCCTTATTTGTGTTAACCATTGTGACAGCGGTATATGCACATAACTCATTAGAACTGCCTCCTGTTATGGGAATGATGTTTGGTCTGGGATATTTGCAGTTAATGGGCTTTTATCTGCGTCTTACTTTCCCCAAAAAAATGGCCGCTTTGCAATCAGATGCCCATGCTCGAGGGGATCAGGAAGCGCTAAGTTACTTGGGAAGTGTGGTGCCGTTTAACGTCTTTAATCGCATTGCTAAAGCCGAGTGGGATACGCTGTTATTCTTCTATGGTGTGGTTATGTGTGTTGGCGGGTTAGGATTTGTTGGTTATCTAGAACTTGCATCTAACGCTATGTATGCCAACTGGAACCCGACTTATGCCAATATTGTGGTTGGGCTATTAAGCTCGGTTGTCGATAATATTCCGGTGATGTTCGCGGTATTGACAATGCATCCAGCAATGAGTTTAGGCCAATGGTTATTGGTGACAATGACGGCTGGGATCGGTGGTAGTTTGCTATCGATAGGTTCTGCCGCTGGCGTGGCTTTAATGGGTCAAGCTCGCGGAATGTATACCTTCTTTGGCCATTTACGTTGGTTCCCGGTGATAGCCCTTGGTTATATTGGCGCTATTGCGGTACATATTTGGCTTAATGCCGCGTTATTCTAATCAAACTTGGCGGTGCATCTTAATCGATGCACCGTTTTTATAGTATTCACCTCATCACTAATTCTTCTGCTAAACATTTGTTGGCTTGTCTTGATTGTAAGTTATTAACAATTTTGAAAATAGATAACAAGACATCCATATGGCTAGTCGCCATAAATTTTGCCGTCATAAAGCCATATTTTTATAGATGTTGATGAAATGCTGTGCAGATGTAAAAGTGCTCTAAAGAGCACTTTCTATGAAGATGAGGAATTATTCATTGCCAGTAGAGAGTAGAGAAGGGGTTAGCCTCCAGTGCGCTTAAAACGATAATCGTGAGCACTGAGCCATTTTTCAAGTGTATCCCGTTGGTCACCTTGAATCTCTATGGTATGTTCTTTCACGCTACCGCCAACGCCACAATGTTTTTTCAGAGTTTTTGCGATATCTTTCAGTTCGTTTACTGATACACCAAAACCACTTAAAACGGTTACACCCTTACCTTTGCGACCTTTTGTTTCTCGACGAAGCCGAATAACACCATCACCTTGAGGAATATCTTCAGGTTCTGGCTCTGGTGTGATTTTGCCCTGATCAGTGGAGTAAACCAACTGACTTAATTCGTCTTGTAAACTACCCATGGGTCAGCCTTTTTTAAAAACGTAATAACTGCTTAATAGTGTAGCGTCTTGCAAGCGCTGACTCAATGAGTCGTATTCCAGCGGTAAAATTCACCAGTTGGCGAATGGCACCCACCTGCAGCGCAATTGCTGCAGCTGTGACCTGAGCTACAACTTGCAGGCTCTGCTAAAATGACGCCTCGTCGCGACCAATGTTCCAAGGCTTGTTGCACCAGCGGTTTCGGTAGCTCAAGCGATGCAGCTATCTGAACATCGCTAACCAATTGATTTAATTTTATAAAGTCGCGAACGGCAAATAATGGATTCATCAAATAGACTGCTCCATTGAAACTCTGCTTTGTGCGTTTTGATATTTACCAAACCAACGCAATCCTACAATTAACGCAACAAACCCTACCGCTATACCAATGCACCAGGCTAAAGAGCTATTGGGGTGGTAGAGGTAATTACCCAGCTGATAAATCAGTGTCCCGCCAGCCCAGCCAATGGCAATCCCATAAACACTAGAGAAAGCCATCCATCCCCAGCCAACTTCGCGGCGTAATGCTCCCATGGTACTCGCGCATGGCATATAAAGCAGGATAAACACCATATAGGCAAAAGCGGATAACGGGGTAAAGCCAATGGCGAGCGCTTTTAGCGTTGCACTGCTGGCCCCTGATGCTTGGCGAGCATCGGTATCACTGCGCAGGCTTGACACCCCAAGCGGGTCACCTAATGTTGATAAGAACGTTTTTGCATTCTCTGGGATGGTTGCCAATGCATCTTTAAGTTTGTTCAAAATATCGGGATGACGATAGTTCGCCATGAGGTCATCGGTATTTTGGCGCTGGTAAATCCCATTCATGGTGCCAATGACAATTTCTTTTGCGGCAGCTCCGGCAATTAATCCTGAGACGGCTGGCCAGTTATCAGGTTTAATCCCCATCGGGGTAAAAATAGGGGTCAGAGCTCGGCTTCCTTGAGCAAGCAGTGAATGATCAATATCAGTGGTGGTTAATTTGCCATTTTGCCAACCAATACCGGGCAGAATAAATAGTACTAAACCAATGACTGCAATAACTCGCCCAACTCGGAACATAAAGATTTTTAGTCGATGCCAGCTTTGCAATAAGACACTGTTTAAGCTGGGCAGACGATAGGGGGGTAATTCCATGGCAAATGGCTGAGGATTTCCGCGAAGGGCTGTTTTTCCAAGCAACCACGCCGTTAAAAAAGCAACTAAAATCCCAATTACATAAAGCAAGAAGACAACTTGCCCACCATTTTCTCTGAAAAATACCACAGCAAATGCCATGTAAATCGTCAAACGAGCTGAACATGACATAAAAGGCTGCATCAAAACGGTCAGTATTCGCCCTCTTGGGTCTTCAATAATTCGAGACCCCATAATGGCTGGCACGTTACAGCCAAAGCCGATGACCATTGGTACTAAAGTATTTCCTGGTAAACCCATGCGCCGCATGAGTCTGTCCATCGCATAAGCTGCCCGCGCCATGTAGCCGGAGTCGTCTAATAGCGCTAAGAATAAAAATGTTAACCCGATTGGTGGAATAAAGGTAATCACCAGATTTAACCCGCCACCAATGCCACCGGCGATAATTGAAACCAGCCAATCAGGAAGACCGGCTAAATATAATACGTGGCCAACGCCGCTAATCAGCAGTGCTGAAGAACCTTGGTCGAAAAAGTCGAGCAGAATGTTGCCGCCGCTGTAACTGATAACAAATACCAAGTATAAAACGACGAGAAAAATGGGAACGCCAAACCAATCACTCAACACTAAATTGTCTAACCACGTTGTGATTTTTTGACGCCGAGGATTGGCCGCTATTTTACTAAATGCCAACTGAGCAATTTTATAGGTCCAGCCAAATCGAGCACTTGCTATCATATCGACAGGCTCTTCCCCCTGAGATTGGCGAATTTTAGCTCGTTGCTCGTCTAATATAGTATTTACTTGGGCATTATCAGTGCTTGAAAGCTCTTCAAGTAAGCGCAGTGCTGCAAAATGACGTCTTGCTGGATTAACTGATGAATCGATAGCTGCTTCAAGTTCGGCCAGGGCTGTTTGGGTATCGCTATCATATTCAACGGCAATGCCTTGGCGAGGATTTTTAAGGCTCGATTCAATTTCTTGTTCTAGCTCTTTACGGCCATGGCCTTTGCGAGCAATCATCGGAACTACCGGAATTCCTAAACTTTCACTTAACCGCGCAACTTCTGGTTTTAAGCCAAGCGATTGTGCTTCATCAACCATATTCAGCACTAGGAGCATGGGTTTGCCCATCTCTAAGAGCTCTGCCGTCATAGCTAGATGTCGTTCAAGATTTGATGCATCAACGATATTGACGACTAAGTCTACCGTTTCATCAAGTAAAAAATCTCGAGCCACGGCCTGATCGGCACTGCCTCCGCCGAGTAAGCTATAGACCCCAGGCAAATCGACCAGCTCCATTTTCTGGCCTTTAATATTCAAAAGTCCTGTGCGCCTTTCAACCGTAACCCCCGGCCAGTTCCCGATGTGCTGATGAGAACCCGTTAATAAATTAAATAGGGTGGTTTTGCCACAGTTAGGATTGCCAGCTAGTGCGATGACAGGGGCATTTTGGATATGTACTTCAGCGGTACTACAGCAATCGCTCATCGTGTTTGGTCCTCTTTGAGGTCAATAGGAGTAACTTCAATTTGCTCAATAATCTCTCTTCCCAGAGCAATACGAGCGCCCCCAGATTGAACAACCGCCCCTCGTCTTCCTGGACCATGGACAACTTTGATTGGAACTCCTTTGCGAAGTCCAAGCATCTGAATTCTTTGAATCTGTTGAGATGAGCCGTTGATTTTAAAAATGACAGCTTGATTTCCGATTTGCATCTGTTTGATGGTTTGCGGTGTACTCGCTTGGTTTGCTTGATTTGTCATGGCATCTCTGCTGGCGGTTGAGCCGTTAAATCAGTATTAAGGTCTTTGTGCCATATAAGGCGACCTGGAAACTAGAATGATAATAATTCTTTTTTATACAGAGAATTTTGATCTATATCGCCAAGAGTGCAAGCTGTATTTACAAAAATTTAAATTAAATAAATTTAATTTATCAGTAAATCAAGCTGTTATAGAATAGATTTTGAGCAGTTTATGCTGTTATAAGTGAGTTAATTTAGATATTGATTTAAAATGAGCCGTTCAAGCAAAGCGCCAGCAGGTCCTTGATGTTGAGGCCGTGAAACCACTAAATAACTGGCAAACTGGCGGGTTGCTCCCCGTCGCATCTTCAATTGAACCAGCTGCCCGGATTTTAGATATTCACTGACTAAATGTTCTGGAAGCCATGCAAAACCAAGTCCTTCGAGCAAAAGCTCTAATGCTTCACCAAAGCTTGAGAGCGTCCAACGCTGCTCTGCTTTAAGCCACCCGTGGCGATCATTTGGATGTTTACCATTATCACGGATAACCAGCTGCAAGTGTTGGGCTAGGTCATCGTACGCAATCTGCGATAGGTGGGCTAGAGGGTGCTGGCGATGGGCAACGAGTATCAGTTTGCTATAGCAAAGACATGTGCCTAAAACGCCTCTTGGCAATTCAGGAGTAATGACTAAATTGGCTTCGGCTTCTGTGATGGCTTCTTCGGTGGCAGATAAAACTGTGTCATAAACTGTTACACGAGTTCCACGGCTTTGCGGCAAGAATTGTTTTAGTGCTTGGTAAATTTTGGCCTTAGGATGAAAGTGCTCCACTGCTATTGTTAGAGTGGGTTCCCATCCTTGTTCCAATGAGCTTGCAAGCTGTTCTAAATCTTCAACTTGCTGCGTTAATAGTTCGCTGCGCCTAAGCATGACTTGGCCAATTGAAGTGAGGTGGGTTTTTCGACCTTTAACTTCTAGCAGTTGCACGCCAAGTTGGGCCTGTAATTTGGCAACTGCATGGTTTAGCGATGATTGGCTTTTATTGAGCTCTTTAGCTGCTTGGGCATAGCTGCCGCAATGTACGACAGCCTGAAATATACGCCACTGCTCAATAGTGGTACGAGCGCGATACAAACTCATTTTGGTTGGGCGTCCAGACAATATCCAGTGATATGAGCGCTGGCATCATCCATTAAATATAGATAAGTAGGCATAATATCGAGTGGTGTTTTTAATACCATCGGATCTTCATCTGGTTTAGCTTGTGCTCGCATTTGGGTTCGAGTAGCGCCAGGGTTAATACAATTTACTCGAAGCGTTGTATCCTTATACTCATCACCAAGTGTTTGGGTTAATCCTTCCACTGCAAATTTAGACATAGCATAACTGCCCCAAAGCGCTCTTCCCGCATGGCCAACCGTTGAGGTGGTAAAGACTAAAGAGCTGCTCGGTGCATTATTTAAAAGCGGCAGCAGAGCCTGTGCCAGTAATAATTGTGAACGAACATTAATATTCATCACTTCATCAAAGTTAGCGATTTGAATATCTTTGATTGCGCATAGTTGGCCTAAAATGCCGGCGCTAAGTAGGGCTCCATCGAGTCGATGCCATTGGGCCTCAATATTTGCTGCTAGAGAGTGATAATCCTCAGCAGTTGCACTGGCGAAGTCTAAATCAATTGCCAATGTTTGGACGGGGTATTGACTGACTTTTTCCATCGTTTGGGTCAGTTTGTCACGATTTCTGCCCAATAAGACTAAATCGGCACCTAACTTTGCGTACTCAATGGCGGCGCACCGGCCCAAACCATCGCTAGCACCACTCACTAGGATCACCTTATTTTCTAAACTATTGGTCTGTGGCTGGAAATGTAGATAGTCATGATTTTGCCAAACTGCCATGATGGCCTCGCTGCGTCTTCGGAGTGGGGGAAACTTTTATACCGTAAATTATACCCAATGGCGAGCCCGTAATGATAGACCATAGACACTCTATGCCAAGACATCCTAAAATATAACAAATACTTTTGGAGGATTACTGTGGATTTTTTATACCATATTGGCACTTTTTTAATCGAAGCCATCATTATTGTGGCAGCTATTGGTGCAATTGCCTTAATAGTTATGGCTGCTGGCATGAAAAATCGCCATAAGTCAGGTGGATTAAATATCGACGATTTATCTGAACAATATAGCCAGATGAGCGACCAGCTTAGCGAAACAATGATGGGTAAAAGCGAGCGAAAAGCCCACCATAAAGCAGTTAAAGCAGAACATAAAAAGAATAAAAAACACCCCAAACAAGATCAGCATAAACTGTTTGTGGTGGATTTTAAGGGCAGTATCGATGCTAAAGAGGTACGCTCGTTACGTGAAGAGGTCAGTGCCATTCTCAGTGTTGCTAAAACAACAGATGAAGTGCTGATTCGCCTAGAAAGTGGCGGTGGTATGGTTCACGGATATGGGTTGGCCGCTTCTCAATTGGCTCGAATTCGCAGTGCCGGTATTCCATTGACGATTGCTGTTGATAAAGTGGCCGCTAGTGGCGGCTATATGATGGCCTGTATCGGGAATAAAATTTTAGCTGCCCCATTTGCCATCGTTGGTTCAATCGGTGTCGTTGCTCAGCTTCCTAACTTTAATAAGCTGCTGAAGAAAAATGATATTGATTATGAGCAGATCACCGCTGGTAAATACAAGCGTACCTTAACCATGTTTGGTGAAAACACCGACGATGGCCGCGAAAAATTTAAAGAAGAGCTAGAGCAAACCCATCAATTATTTAAAGGGTTTGTGCATCAGTATCGCCCTGAATTAGATGTTGAAACCGTTGCAACGGGTGAGCATTGGTTCGGTAAACAGGCGATTGAAAAAGGCCTTATCGATGAAATTACGACCAGTGATGATTATTTGATGCGTCATTACAAAGAACGTCAAGTCGTCAAAGTTCACTATCAGATTAAGAAAAAAATCTCAGATAGATTAGGTAAGTCGGTTGCCATGGGCGTTGAAAATGCAGTTGGCCGCTTTATCAATCAAGGCAAATGGGACTGGATGCGCTAAAGCAACTTAATACCCGTAATCGTAATAAAGCTCGCTTATTTAAGCGAGCTTTTACATTTTGGGGCTAGTTCAATTGCTGAAATGGGTAAACTGAGCCAAGTTTCAATATTTGGGTCAGCTCATCAAGTGCGGTATAGGACTCGGTAATGAGCGATGGATCGCGCATATCATCAAAACTGAATCGATCGCGGTAGTGTTTTTCAATCCATCGATTCAACGTTTCAAATAGTTGATCATCCAAAATTGTGTGCTGGTTTACTGCGTTTACTTCTTGCTCACTTAATGCAACACGCAAGCGTAAACATGCCGGGCCTCCACCATTTCGCATCGACTGTTTCACATCAAAATAATGAATTTTCTGAATTGGCGTGTTTTTTGTGAGCAGTTCATCTAAATATGCTTTAACGCTAGGGGTTTCCTCGCAATCGGTTGGGGCAATAATCGCCATCGAACCGTCATTTAAGCTGACCAATTGGGTGTTAAAGAGATAACTCTTTACTGCATCATCTAAGCCTACTTGCTGCTGCGCAACTTCAATAAAGTGCATCTGTGTATCGGGTAGGCGATGGCGAATATCATCCTGAAGCTTCAGTGCATCGACAAAAGCTTGTTCGTGATAGAAAAGAACATTTTGATTGCCCACTGCAATCACGTCATTATGAAAAACACCCTGATCAATAACATCTGGATTTTGCTGCACAAACAAGGCGGTATCTTCATCTAACCGATGCAAACGAGCGACTGCTTGGCTTGCCTCAAGGGTTTGTCGGGCTGGGTATTTTTTTGGAAAAGGCAATGAGCTATCGTAACAACTGCGTCCGTAAACAAATAATTCTAGCCCTGCGCGCCCATAGTCAGAACATAACCGAGTGTGGTTTGCTGCGCCTTCGTCACCAAAGTCTGGATGAGAGGGTAAATGACGATGGTGAATAAAATATTTGCTGTCACGGAAAGTTGCTTTTAGAATGGCGCCCGTCACATCTGGCTCAATTGAGCGATGAAACTTGTCAATTAGATTCGCTGGTGTAATGTGGACACGCCCATCTTGCGTATCAGCGCTTGGCGAAATTGTTGCAGCATTGGCTGTCCACATGCTTGATGCCGAATAACATGCCAGCAGAGCTTGCGGGCTTTGTGATGCTGCTTTTTCTAGGACTTTGGCATTGGCCCCAGTAAAACCAAGGCGTCTTAGCGTGGTTAAATCAGGCCGTTCTTGTGGTGCTAAAACGCCTTGAATTAATCCTAGATCATGAAGAGATTTCATTTTAGCCAACCCTTGTTTTGCGGCTTCTTTAGGGTTGGAGATTGCTTTTGCATTAGATAGCGAAGCAACGTTGCCAAACGATAATCCGGCATAGTTGTGGGTGGGGCCGACTAAACCATCAAAGTTTACTTCGTAGTGTTTCATAGCTATCCTCAGCGCTAAAGCTTGAATTAATTGATGTAATTATTTTTTGTATCCTGCTCAAAAGTATGGCAAAAGCTGGCTTGTTTATCTATGGTTTTTTTGACAGGTTAAAAGGGACGCCAAGCCATCTTGACAAGATTGCTAAGGTTAGAAAAAGTAATGAGCTTATTGTTATAGAGTAAGTTTATAAGTGGTTATTTTCGCCTCGTTTGAGACAAACAGTGTTGCAAATTGGGGTTGAGCTTGCGAGGATGTGCCGCAAGACTGGATATAATTTTTATTTATAAGCCCGAAAAATTTCAGCGGGCCAACGGTATTTGAAAGAATGAGTAAATCACTGGTTATTGTGGAATCGCCAGCCAAAGCGAAAACCATCAATAAGTATCTTGGCAATCAATACGTTGTTAAATCAAGCGTAGGGCATGTCCGCGACTTACCCAAAAGTGGAGGCTCATCAGCCGGCAAAAAAAAGGCTGATCCGATTTCGACAAAAGGTTTAAGTGCCGAAGAAAAAGCCCAGATCAAAAAGCAACGCGAAAAAAATGCGTTGGTGGTTCGCATGGGAATCGACCCAGAGCACGGCTGGAAGGCTAATTATCAGATTGTGCCGGGTAAAGAAAAAGTTGTGAACGAGTTAAAACAACTTGCCGCCAAAGCTGACACCATCTATCTCGCAACCGACTTGGACCGCGAAGGAGAAGCCATTGCATGGCATCTGCGTGAAATTATTGGTGGTGATGATTCTCGTTTTAAACGCGTTGTGTTTAACGAAATTACAAAAACGGCGATTCAGCAGGCGTTTTCTAAACCAGGCGAGCTAAATATTGCCCGAGTTAACGCGCAGCAAGCCAGACGATTCCTTGATAGAGTCGTGGGTTATATGGTTTCGCCGTTGTTATGGAAAAAAATTGCTCGTGGCTTATCTGCAGGCCGTGTGCAATCAGTGGCGGTGCGATTAGTTGTCGAGCGTGAGCGCGAAATTAAAGCGTTTGTGCCAGAAGAATACTGGAATATTTTTACCGATCTGCTGACTGCGAAAAAAGACGCGCTGCGCATGCAGGTGGCTAAGTTTCAGGGCAAAACATTTGAAGCTCATAGCAAAGCCGAAGCAGATGTTGCTCTTGATGTGCTCAAACAAGCAAGTTATGAGCTTGTCAAACGCGAAGATAAACCCACTCAGACTAGACCTCGTGCACCTTTTATTACCTCTACATTGCAGCAAGGGGCAAGTGTTCGATTAGGTTATGGTGTGAAACGCACCATGATGCTGGCGCAGCGTTTGTATGAAGCAGGTTACATCACCTATATGCGTACGGACTCAACCAACTTGAGCCAAGATGCGCTGAACGCCGTTCGTGAATTTATTGATTCTGAATACGGTGATCAATATCTGCCTGGCAAACCTAATGTCTATTCTAGCCAGGCGGGTGCTCAAGAAGCGCACGAAGCGATTCGTCCAAGTAATGTTGGCGTTAAATCCGGTGATTTAAAAGACGTTGATAATGATGCCAAAAAACTTTACGAGTTAATTTGGCGCCAGTTCGTTGCCTGTCAGATGACACCTGCTCAATACGATTCAACGACGTTGACCGTGCAAGCCGGCGATTATGAGCTTAAAGCCCGCGGACGTATTTTGCGCTTTGACGGTTGGACAAAAGTCATGCCAGCAACGGGCTCTAAAAAAGAGGAAGAGCAAGCGCTGCCTGCGGTTCGCCAAGGTGATAAACTCAACCTGAAAGCGATTGACCCACAGCAATTGTTCACTAAGCCACCGGCTCGTTATAACGAAGCCTCGTTGGTTAAAGAGTTAGAAAAACGCGGGATTGGTCGGCCTTCAACATACGCCTCAATTATTTCGACAATCCAAGATCGTGGCTATGTTCATGTTGAAAAACGCCGTTTTTATGCAGAAAAAATGGGTGAGATTGTCACTGATAGACTCTGTGAGAGTTTCCCTAATCTGCTTAGCTATGATTTCACCGCGAATATGGAAGCTGAGCTAGATGAAGTGGCTGAAGGCACCCGCGATTGGCGTCAAACACTTGATCAGTTCTACGATGACTTTACCCATAAACTTCATCATGCCGAAGATGAAGCGCAAGGGATGCGGGCTAATGTTCCTGTTTTAACGGATATCGATTGTCCGCAATGTGGCCGTAAAATGGGAATCAGAACTGCAAGCACTGGTGTGTTCTTAGGGTGTAGCGGTTATGCCTTGCCACCTAAAGAGCGGTGCAAATGCACAATTAACTTAATCCCTGGCGAAGAAGTGGTATCTGCGAACGAAGAGCAGATGGAAACTGAAGCGCTGATGGCGAAAAAACGTTGCCCGAAATGTGGCACGGCCATGGATAGTTATTTGATTGATGAGCATCGGAAGTTACACGTCTGCGGGAATAACCCTGATTGTGATGGTTACTTAATCGAAGAAGGGCACTTTAAGCTTAAAGGGTACGATGGCCCGGTTGTCGAATGTGACAAGTGTGGTCATGATATGCAGCTTAAAACAGGCCGCTTTGGTAAATATATGGCCTGTACTAATCCCGAGTGTAACAACACCCGTAAGATATTAAAAAATGGTGAAGTTGCACCACCTCGTGAAGATCCAGTTCATTTACCAGAGCTTAAATGTTCGCAAAGTGACGCCTATTTTGTGTTACGTGATGGCGCTTCAGGAATTTTCCTGGCTGCCAATACGTTCCCGAAATCACGAGAAACTCGGGCGCCTCAAGTTGCTGAATTAGCCCAGTTTAAAGATAGAATTTCACCGAAGTTTCACTATCTGGCTGAAGCACCCGCGTTTGATCCCGATGGTAACCCAGCTATTGTTCGTTATAGTCGCAAAAACAAAGAACAATATGTCATGACCGAGATCGACAAAAAAGCAACTGGATGGGCTGCTTATTATCGTGATGGTCGTTGGGAAGTCACTGATAAACGCAAAAAGAAAAAATAACGTGAGAAAACGTTTTTAAGGGATGATAAAAGGGCTACAAACTCATATTTGTGGCCTTTTTTTATGGGGTTTAACTATCTCTTTGTTTTTTAGTTACGTCACGTAAAAATGACGTAAGATTAACATGTTAGTGCAATAAAACTTGCACTCTTAGCAATTATCGATCTTAATAAGAGTATATTTATTTTAGTGCTCAGCAAAAGGACATGGTAATGAGCCAAGATAATCTCCCTATCGAACATCTCTATTACACAGAGAATGACTTAGAGCAGATCCTAGAAAATCTTGATGTGGTTCGCCAGCAGATTGCACCTAAGGTTTCTGAAGATGTCGTCACTAACGAGCAAAGTTTTCCTTCGGTTTGCCTGATTGGGCTGGGCCGATGTGGTTCGAATATTGCCTTGGATGTTGCGACCCTCGTGTTTAATGCTCGAACGAGCTATTTGAGCGAACTGGAATATCAGCAACAAAAAGCGCATGAGCGAGAGATGGAGCCAATGCGTTGGATCCGTCGCCACCTGCCGTTAGACGATAAAAATCGTACTCAACCGGTATTTTTAATCGAGCCTATCGTGATGCTTGGAGACTTGGATAAAGATATCGAGGGCCGAATTCGGTTTTCTAACCAAAAAGGGCGAGCGCGTTTTCTAAGCGAATATCGTAAATTGCAGATTATGGACTTGTCCGAAGTGCATGCCGGTGGTGCGGGTAACGCGCCTATTTTGGGCCAATATCTTGCAAAAATTATCCTTAATAAAGATACCGCTAGCTTCCGTAATGATAGTTGGCGGCATATGCATTCTTATCTCGTTGATTCGTGTGGTATTAAAGCGAATCAGTCGCGACTGTATTTTTATATTTTCAGTGCGGGTGGGGGAACCGGCTCAGGGATGGCATCTGAGTTTGGACTTGCGCAGCAGTTTTCTTATTTAAGTAAAACTTTTGATTACAAAGTGGTTCAAAATCAACAAGTTGATAAACGCCATAGTTTTGTGTTTGAACCAATCTTTACCTCTGGTATCTGTATTTTGCCAAATATCTCCGGGCATAATTTGGATATTTCTGAAGCGCTACATATTAACGCGGGGCGCTTGTTGACCAAGTACATCTCTGAGGAGTGGAATTTCTCTTATAACGAAGAACGTGAAGAAGAGGAAGTTCCAGCCGATGTCATGAAGCGGATCCGGCCATGGAATGCGATGATGTTAATCTCTAATGACATCATGCGTTATGCTGAACAAGAAAATGGTAAGAATTCTCAGGATATCGACGTCAACACCATGGAGAAATATGCCAACCAATATATTTCTCAGCAGATCTTTAATATTTTAACTGCGCAAGCTGTGACCACCGATTATGACGAGGACTATTTTCGTCGTGCCGGGATTGATATCGCGGAGACGATTCGCCTCGATGCTAATGACCTTTTCATGAGCTTAGCCGGACCGGTCGCCGTCGCTTACGCTGAAAGTGTGGTTTCTGACAATGCGCACCAAGAATCTGTGGATATTGATGACTTATTTTGCCGTTCAATCGATTTGCCGCATTTTAATGATGAAACATCTGCAATTGAAGGGATTAGTATTTTACCGATTGAATCTGAGCATTATCGTGAAAGTATCGAACGTTATCGCTCCAGCGGGTTTGATCCCAGTGAGCTAAATCAGCTGCACTTTTACAAAAACTGTTCATCTATCGTGTCCATCATATCGTTACCGCGTGATTACAAACTGTCGTTTACCTCATTGAATCGATTAAAAATTCATTTGAACCGTTTGTGTCCGAATACAACACTGAAACGTTATGCGCTGGTCATCGGTGCATCTGCAAACCTTTCATTGACCACCTTAATTGCTAAAAGTCCTTGTTTAAGCGACGATTTCTTGACCCTGATGGTTGCTTATATGAAACGTTGCTTTGCTAAAGACGAATATCGCTTTAGTGATGATATCGATAAAACCATTATTGATTTGATTCGTTCTGATGAGTTTGATGACTCACGAATTGAGCAGTATTTCAGCCAATATGAAAACCCAGCAAAAATTTTGGATACAAACTGGTATGCGATTAAACCAATGTATGAGAAAAAATATCGGGAGCTGATTGAAGACCAGCAACGTTTCGTTTCGATTAATGATATTCGATTAGATATCGATAATGTGAAAAATGCGATTCGTTATCTTCGAGAAATCTATCGCCACCGCATTAGTAAAACCAACATTCTTACACTTAACGACGAAATCAAATAACCGTCAGGCTGATGGAGCTATCGCTCCATCAGTATCTTTTGCCATCAAAGATTCAAACTTATCAAATAATCAGATGAGCTACCACTTAGAACTGTGACAGCTATTTTTGCAACACCTGCGATAAAAAGTCACCCTTGTAGGATTGCTCATTACAACTATCTTAAAGTAGAGGTGGGTGAGAGTTTGTTACCATTTTTGCTTAAATTTTAGTTTTTCACGGTGGTGAAATTCTCACCTTTATGGCTAAGCAATACACTAATTTGATCACAGTAATGTAATATTCTTACTTTGACATTAAAGTGTTGATGTTAAGCATTAAAGTTTGGATGAATTTGTGGCAGAATAAAGCCCATAAAAAGACAGGTTAACTCGGCATCTGATGTTAATAGAGCGCTATGTCGTACATGACGCAGTTTTTGTCATCTTCGCTTAAAAGTTATCAGATGTAATATTTTTTCAAAATTTCCAACAGGATTGAATTGAGAGGAATCCAATGGTTAAAAAAATTGGTGTACTAACCAGCGGTGGCGATGCACCCGGTATGAATGCCGCCATTCGCGCAGTGGTCCGCACTGGTCTTTCTCATGACCTTGAGGTTTATGGCATATACGATGGTTACATGGGTTTGCATCAGGACCGAATCGAAAAAATGGAGCGCCATAGCGTTTCTGATGTTGTAAACCGCGGTGGGACATTTTTAGGATCGGCTCGTTTTCCCGAATTTAAAGAAGAAAAAGTTCGTGAAGAAGCCGTCGCTAACATGAAAAAACACGGTATCGAAGCCTTAGTTGTTGTCGGTGGTGATGGTTCATATATGGGGGCGAAAAAACTCACGGAAATGGGTTTCCCATGTGTTGGTATCCCAGGCACAATTGACAATGATATTGCCGGCACGGATTACACGATTGGCTTTGATACAGCTTTAAATACAGCAATTGAAGCCATTGACCGTGTTCGTGATACTTCATCATCACACAACCGTATTTCCGTCGTTGAAATCATGGGCCGCTATTGTGGCGATTTAGCTCTGCAGGCGGCAATTGCTGGTGGCGCAGAATATCTGATTATCCCTGAAGTTGGTTTTAACCGGGCAGACTTGCTTAAAAGCTTAAATGAAGGGCGATTAAAAGGTAAAAAACACGCCATTATTGTTATCACCGAGCATATTACCAATGTCAATGAATTAGCCGCAGGGATTGAAATGGCGACAGGCCGTGAAACTCGTGCAACGATTCTTGGCCATATTCAACGTGGCGGCGCGCCAACAGCGCGTGACCGTGTACTTGCAAGTTGGATGGGCGGTTATGCTGTTGAGTTGTTGCTTGAAGGCAAAGGCGGGCGCTGTATTGGTATCCAGAACAACAAACTGGTTCACCATGACATCATTGAATGTATAGAAACAATGCGTCGCCCATTTGCTCAGGAACTTTATACTCTGCAGCAAAAACTGTTTTAATTTAGGGTTGCTCATTGAGTTAAATGCCAAGTGAGCAAATATTCATCGACAGGTTGTGTATTCGTTTGAAAAGTATGCAACCTGTCATGGTCAAGTGAATATCAGCTTGCAATCTATGTAGTGGCTGATATTATCTTGCCACGTTTAGCGCTAACGCTAAACGCCTTCTATGGTGGTTCTGCGGGTTCTCCCGCATCGATACTCTGTGGACTCGGTCAGGCCCGGAAGGGAGCAGCCGCAGCAGACGACTCGAGTGCCGGGGTGTTGCTCGTAGAACCGCCACCCTATAATATGTGCAACATAAGTTAGCAAAAATTGCAGAGTAAGTTAGCAAATTTGCACTATAAGTCAGCATAGTCTATGTTTTGTTGTAGGTTTACAACAAAGTGTTTTTGCTATGTATGATCAAACCCACAAATCTTCCTATGTACACAATATCCGCAAGTTTATGAGCTTGAAAAACGATGCTGTTGTACGAACGATGTCTGTCCTCGAATTCGATTTTTGTTTTCATCTTGAATATAATCCGGACGTTAAACGCTTTTCTTCACAACCAATTAATTTAGCTTATTTTTTCAACGGAAGAAGTTGTCGTTATACGCCAGATTTTTTGGTGACAAGTATTGATGGCAAGGATGTGCTGGTTGAAGTAAAACATTCAAGCCAAATCTTTAAACCAGATTTCAAAGCTCGCTTTATGGAAAGAAAAAGATCTGCGCAGGACAATTATGGTTACCAATTAAATCTAATCACTGAGAAGCAAATTCAGCTCAACCCAATACTTAATAATCTGAAGTTATTGCATCGCTACTCAGGTTTACACACTGTTACAGAGGCCGAAAAGTACGTTCTCAGTTATATTAGGCGGAAACAAAAAGTACAGCTTTATGATATCTCAGAAGCTTTAGGTCTAAGCGAACATGAAACGATGATCAGCACTTTATGCTGGTTATCTTCAGGAAAGATAAAAACAGATTTAGCGAAAGAAAGTTTTGGGTTAACTAATTATGTATGGTGCTGATGCCCCCTCTGATAATGACGTTGGCTTATTCGGCTTCATTGATGAGTTTATCGAAGGAAATAAAGATTCTCCTGCACAAACTGATGTCAGCTCTTTTTTTGAATCTTTAGATACCCATTTTCAACTGTCATTTGACACTTTACCCCTAGAACTTCAACACCAAGCTCTTGCCCGTTTAGATATATTGAATTACGTAGAAAAACGCCTAACAGGGGGATGGACAGCCCGGAAGTTAGCTCCTTTATTGAATTCATATAAGGATGAAACGGGTAAGCCAGTTCCTTCTTGGCGGGTATTGGTGAATTGGAAATCAGCTTATTTTGGTTCTGAGAGAAATATTATTTCTTTAGTACCTAGGCATAAGAAAAAAGGAAACAGGGCTAAGAAGCTAGACTCTCAACAATTAGTTTATGAGGCAATAAATAAAAAGTATCTAACAAAAGAAAGATTGGCCGTTGCAGAAGTCTTTGAGTATTACAAATCGCGAGTAATTGAAGAAAACTGCAAAAATCCTGATTGTAAGATAAAGCCCATAAGCCAACGTACTTTTTACAATAGAGTCAATGAACTTAAACCTTATGATGTGGCAGTTAGGCGCTATGGGAAGCGTTATGCCGATCGTAATTTTAAGATGGTGGATCATATTCGACCAGCGACATATCCCATGGAATATGTTGAGATTGATCATACTCCCGCACCAGTCATGCTGTTAGATGATGACTTAGGATTACCACTAGGACGTCCATATTTGACCATCCTTTACGATAGGTACAGTGGATGTATTGTTGGACTATATGTTGGCTTTAGAGACCCGAGTTTTGAATCTGTTCGCTCGGCCTTTCTTAATGCGGTACTGACTAAAGATTGGTTAATAGAAAGGTATCCATCTATAAAAAATGATTGGCCTTGCCACGGGAAAATAACTTATCTAGTTGTTGATAATGGGGCTGAGTTTTGGTCGGATGACCTTGCTGCTGCATTAAGTCCTTTGGTGACGAATATTCTCTATACCAAAGCAGCTAAGCCATGGGAAAAACCACATGTAGAAAAGGCATTTGATTCCTTCTATAAGCTTTTATTTAGCCGTCTTCCTGGGAAGACATTCAATAATATTAATGAATTGGAAGACTATGATCCCAAAAAACATGCAGCTGTACGCGTATCGGTTTTTTTAGAACTGCTATATAAATGGGTTGTGGATTATTTCCACATGAAGCCCGATTCCAGAGAACGCCACATACCTTATCATAAATGGCACGAATCAAAGTGGCGTCCTAACTTTTATGAAGGAGTTGAAGCTGAGCAGTTAAAAATAGAATTAGGTCGTTTAAATACCAGAACACTGGGTAAAGATGGTATTCGGCTACATAACTTAAGATATAACAGCGAAGAATTAGTGGCTTACAAAAAACGTTCAGCAAAAGCGAATCGAAAAGGAGCTACGCTGAAAGTGAAAACTGATCCTGATGATATTAGTCATGTTTATGTGTTTTTGGACGAAGATAAATGCTACCTCAAAGTTCCGATGATTGAAAATTATGGCCATCTTAGAGGTATCTCTTTGTATCAGCATGAACGAATATGCGCAATAAGGCGATTAAATACTCGTCTTCAAAAAGATGATGAAGCACTTGCTGATACATACTTATACATAGATCGACGAATAGATGGGGAGCTGGAAAGAATAAGTAAGAAAAGGCATAAGAAATCCACAATTCCTAAAACATCAAATTTATCAAAAATTGCTAAGTACAAGAAAGTTGGCAGTGAAGGGCCTGTATCTATTGCAACGAAACAAAAAAATATTAAATCATCTTTAGTTGCCAATTTAGACAAGGGCGATGAAGCTGATGGTATCGATCTGAGTGATATAGATGGATACTAAAATGCTTAAACTGACTAATCAGCAGTTAAATCAGATAACTAATTTTCGTGAGTGTTATGTGGAATATCCGCAGATAACGGAAATATATTCTATTTTTGATAGGTTAATGTTTAATAGCACTGTTGGTGGTGAACAAGAGTCGTTATTACTTACGGGAGATACAGGATCTGGTAAAACAGCACTGATTAACAATTATCTCCAAAAATTTTCGGTTAAGAAAGGACGATGGGAGGAAATGCCAGTATTGAATACCAGGATACCAAGCAGGATTAAAGAGCAAAATACTTTAGAAAGGTTTTTGCTCGACCTTGATGACGTGCGTTCGAGTCGAGTGAGGCGAACACATAGGGAAGGGTCTTTAACTGCAGGTGTTATACGAACTCTAACAGATAAAAAAGTTAAACTAATTATAATCAATGAAATACAAGAGCTTATTGAGTTTAAAGATGCAGAAGAAAGACAAACAATCGCTAATACGTTTAAAATGATAAGTGAAGAGGCTAAGGTCTCATTTGTATTAGTAGGAATGCCATATTCGTCGCTACTTGCAGAAGAACCCCAGTGGAGTTCTAGACTTAGTTGGCATCGACATCTTAGCTATTTTCATTTATTTAAAAATTCCGAGCAACATAAGGGATTGATCCCCGACAAATTGGGAAAAATTCATTTCGCTAAGTTTGTAGCTGGGCTAGCTGGAAGAATGGGCTTTGATGACAGGCCAAATCTTACTTGTGATGAGATCCTTCTCCCTTTATTTGCTGTCTGTCGTGGTGAATGTCGAGCACTCAAACACTTTTTATCAGATGCCCTTACAAATGCGTTATCTGAGTCTAAAAATACCCTAGATAAAGAGATCTTGGAGGGCACATTCAGCTCCAGATATCCTAATGAAGATAATCCATTTAGATGCTCATTAAACCAACTCAATATACGAGAATTAAGGATTGGGGCTCGTTATAACAAAGATGCCCAGTTCAAAGAAGACAAGTTGATTGACAGGACTTTTACGGATTTATTGCCCATTCATATGTTGCTTAGTAAACAACCACTAAAGAGTTGAGCTCTTATTTGCCAGCAAAGTGAGTAACTTTTCTTTTTCTTCATCACTTAATTTATCAATTAAGCACGCAAGTTCAGCGGTCACTTCATCTTGACAGAAAAAGTAATTGAGCGGTACGTCTAGCTCTTCGGCCATTCGGTTTAAGGTTCCGATATCAGGTACATGCCGACCTTTTTCATAATGATTCATGCGACCACTAGCCGAGCTTTCTTCCATACCAATTTTTACTCCCAAATCCTTTTGGGTGATCTTGGCTTTTTTCCGAGCTGCTTTGAGCCGTGCTGGGATTGGGTTTTCCACTTAGACATTCTTATAAGACCTATCGATAACTTAGATTGTCTAAGTTTTACTTATTTTTGTATACTTAGCAATCCTAAGTTCGAAAGTCTGGCAGTGGTAGAGATGAAGAAAACAAAGAAGTTAATGAAGCCGATGTATAACCTTCTGATTAAAAGTAATTTAAATAATTTCTCCGTTCTTCAGGCACGAGATGAATTGTTAAAAATGCCAAATTTTATTGGGGATCCAAATGAAGCTAGAAAGTTTATTCATCGCCAAGTTAATCATTTGGTCGCATCAGGGTATCTTGATGTGACAGGAACTGGCCGTGCTAAAAGATTCACTAAAAGCGCTCTTTTCTATCAAGTTAAATTTATAGCAAAAGCAAATCATCGTACTTGTTTTCCAAAGCAGCCGTTGAAGTTACAGCTTGAACTGCAGGCGAGCTCTGATTATCAATTACTCGTAGAAGAACGTAATCAATATCATGGTGAATTAGCAATGTCTCAGGCTGAAGCTGAAGAATATGAAACGTTACTTCGGAGGTTTCCAGAAAAAGAGTCTATTTTGCATCCATTAAAAATAGAAGCCATAGAACGTTCCTCCATGATTTTAGGTAAAATGAAAGCACTAACAGCATTACTCGCTAATATTGAATTATAAACTGGAAGTTTGTGAACAGTTGAAAGTTCGCGTAAAGACATTTCAAAATATTCAATTGCAGCTCACTGACGCTATTGTTGAACAGGCTCTGTAACCGTGGCTGTTCAAACCAAGTCCAAACTATTTCGGAACTGTTGGGTCTTGAGCTCAACGTTCCTACCTACCAACGTCCTTATTAATGGTTACCTAAACACGTTAACCAACTGATTGACTATACACTGTATCAAGACGTGTTACCGCCTTGGTACGGTATTGTTACATCAGGAAAAGGATGACAGCAATCATTTCGATATTGAGGATGGTCAGCAGCGCTTGCTGACTATGAATTTTGGATTTTGATTAACGAGCTATCGAATTTTTATGAGATGTTGTTCACTAAATTATAAAGAACAGATAGTAAAGCAAAATTAATTCACGATACTAAAGCTTAGTAATCCTAAGTTTTGGTGGGCAATGAATGCGGAAATAGAACCATATTCAGACGAGTCACTTGAAAGTTTTTTGCTTCGATTGAGTCAATATCGAGGTTATGAGCGGTTTGCTTATTTTGCCGAAGATATCTGGCAAAATACGTTATTTCAGCATCAGGCGACTCCCGGCGCTTTTCCTTTTGAGCTTAACCGAATCAATGTGTATCACGCTCAAACGACAAGTCAAATGCGGCTGCGAGTTCTCTTAGATTTAGAAAATCAACTCAAGCTCGGTAAATTTCAACTGCTGCAAATCGCGCTCTCTCATTCTAAAGCTACCTTTTCACCTGATTACAGGGCTGTGCATCGTCAAGGGATTGATTACCCACTTCTGTTTATTCGACACCAATCAACGCCAGTCTGTCCACAATGTTTGGCTGAAGCTCCATATATTCGCCAGCAGTGGCATTTACTGCCACTTAAAGCTTGTCCTAAACATCACTGTAAACTTGTAGAGCGGTGTCCTGAATGTGGCAAATTGCTCAATTATCAGTCTACTGAATCAATCACGCATTGTGAATGTGGGTTCTCATTAGCTAAGACCGCGCCAGTTAAAGCAGAATTATCAGAGCTCAAAGTTGCACAATGGCTCAATGGAGAAGTCATCGAAGAGGCTGGGGTCATGGAGCTGCCTCTAGCCATATCTGCCCGATTTGGCTTTTTGCTTTGGTATCTTGGTCAATTAGAAGTATCAGAGATTAGCTTTGAGCATTTCTTAACGTACTGTTCCACTTGGCCACGACAGTTCGATGCTGAACTTGAAAAACGAACTAAACATGCGGATGCCATCCGAGTAAACAACTGGAATAAAGTATTTTTGTCAGAAGCATTTGGTCCATTGCTAAAAAATAGCCGGCAATTACCTCATTCACAGTTGTCGCAAAATATAGCGTTGGCACAAATACTTCAGTATCTAACTCGACTCGTTTCGCAACACCCTCGAGGTAAGCATGCCAATATTGGCGACATCCTATTAAGTTCTCTTGAGGCATCAGCCATATTAGGCTGTTCGACCAAGGAGGTTGCTTGGCTATACCAATTTGGAGAGCTAAAAGCACAGGTGACGCTAAAGTTGCGCCACAATTTATCCAAATATGATTCGGTCTTTTCTTTAAGGGATGTTGTTGAACTTAGGTTGGCTCAGATGAATTGTGAATCGGATGGGCTGCAAAATTATCTGCCAGAGTGGTCGTGATGAATCATTTAAAAGAACTTCTTGATATGGATGATGGCCCCGTTAAATCTAGATTGCTTAAAAAGGCCTTTATGCCTTATACCCAGCGGGTTGAAATTGATGGTGTGGAAAGCGAAGCGTTAACAATTTTACTTAACTTATCGCAGAGTAAACCGGTGCTTGATTCTTGGCTCAATCAAAAGCGGGCACAGCAGTATTTCCAAACATCAAAAAATTTGGAGATAGCCTGTGATGAAATTCAGTGGTTGCATACGCATAATCTGAAGTATCCAGATAGCCGTGTCTCCGGGCAACGGTTGATCGCGGAACCGCTGCCATCGGATACAGCGACATTAACGAGTGCTGGTTTGCCTAAGTCGTATGGATGGGCACATAATTCGGCTGTTTATCATCATACTATTTGGCTCATTAATGAGTTTATTTGGCGAGGGCAGATTGAAAACATTCTCTCTTTAGTCACGAAAAAGGATGATTTTTGGAGTTTGTTGCTGACTGACTTTGGATTGGATAAGTCTTTGCAAAGCACTTTATTGTACTGCATCGAAGAGCATTTACCTGCGACTACTTTTCCCTCAGAAGTGAGTCGATATAGCAAACAGATCCGTATTCCTTGGAAAGATGATTATCTATCAATAACCCCAGTTGTTAGCCATGCGATGCAGCTGAAAATAGAAGATCTCGCTAGAGAACCTCACCGCCACTTTCGATTCAAAACTGACTCACTACCTAACCCCGCAAGTATTGGTAGCTTATGCGGCGCTCTAGGTGGCCATATAAGCATTTTAAATTATCCGCTGGGTGTGCAAGTCAATTCGAAAAACACATTAGTGTCTCGTAGAGTTCAAAGCCGACAGTTTTTTGATGATTACGCATTAACGAATAAACGTATGTGCACCGTATTTGCTCATCTCATTGGTGTCGATGCTCCTCAAACGCGAAAAGGCTGGCTGCATGTTCGAAAATACCAGATGCGGATGGTTCGCCGACAGATTGCTCGATGGTTACTCCCATTGATAGAAATTCGTGAAAAAGTTTATCCTTCAACAAAAGTCGCAATGACAGATTTGGACGATCAGTTAGTTAAATGTTTTATCAATGCTGATGAATCAGATTTTTTACAGTTATTAAAACCGCTGAATCAGCGGTTACATTTTGCATTGCAAAATAATCGTTTTTCAATGCAGTTTGCCTATCATCCTAAATTACTGCAGCCACTGAAAACCCAGTTAAAATGGGTATTAAATGAACTAAGTAAACCAGTAGTAGGCGATCAACAGCAGGGCCAAGAACAGTATATCTATCTGTCATCCATGCGTGTATTTGATGCGAATGCTCAAAGTTGCCCGTATTTATGCGGAGTACCTTCGTTGACGGCAATTTGGGGATTCATGCACCAGTTCCAGAGAGGCCTTATCTCAAAGCTTGCGGTTAGTCCCCATAAAATAAAATTTGCTGAATTTGCAGTTTTTATTCGCAGTGAAACGATTAAGTCGGGTGCAAAACTCACAGAACCCAGTGTGCCAGCGCTGAAAAGGCATGTATCACCAGTAAAAAGACCGACCATTCTCACGAATCAATATACCGATCTGGTTTTTGATGTAGTGATTAAAGTTCATAGTGATATTCGAATTTCGGATTATCGGCCCGAGTTGAAATCTGCAATACCTGTGAATTTCGCGGGAGGCACATTATTCCAACCGGAAATATCGAACTGCGTTCATTGGCTTACTACGTTTAGCGATGCATGGTCATTATTTCAAGCAATTAAAGGATTACCAAGTTATGGAGAGTGGCTGTCCCCGTATACAGATCAACCGCAAACGTTAGAAGAACTGGGGGACGTTCTTGCTGAAGATCCATCTTTAATCCCTGTATCAAACGGCTTCTGAATCGCCACTACTTCACTAGACGACTTTTAGCCTCATTAAAATATTGACGCTCATACTCTAACGGCGATAGCCC
>NZ_JBEQCS010000012.1:0-125305 GCF_046054195.1 Celerinatantimonas sediminis | reverse complement strand
TGTGAAAGTAGGTCACTGCCAGGCTTCGAATCAGACCCTGTCCGAATGGACGGGGTTTTTTTATGCCTGTCATTTAGCATCACTATCAATTTCACTTCTTCCTAATTCTAGTAAAACATCTTTTTATTACTTTATCTGCCCGTCTATTTATTGATCTGTTTTCTATATTTGGTCTATTTATATTTCATATTGGTTAATTTTTATTATATTGAATTTTCTAAATTAGTATTTACTAATTTAATTAAACGGTATTTTATAAATAGAAGTGATAGTGAACCGACTTTGGAAAATCTAATAAATAGGTTGATATTTAAACAATAATAAAATGGAAGCCCTTTGAGCTATCATGCAAAAATAACTGATATTGCTACTTTGGTATGAGATACATGACATTTTAATTAGTAGTAAATGATGAAATTGTAACTAATTAAAGTAGTTTTGATTATCTTACTATTGCTACTTTACATTTTTATTTATAATCGAATCTCTTTACAAATAAAATTATCAATTTTGAAAGGAATTCGAATCAATGAAAGTGATGCCCAAGGTTGCTATCGTTGCATTTACGGCAATATGCCTGATGTTAACTGGATGCTCAGCAACTTATACCGCAATTAAAAAGCGTAATCTCGATGTTCAGACCAAAATGTCAGATACCGTTTTTCTTGATCCGGTTAAACCTTCTAAACGAGTTGTCTTTTTACAAATCCGCAATACATCGGATAAACAAGATATAAAAATCAAAGATCAAATCGTTTCGGCAGTTGAAGCTAAAGGTTATCAAGTTACAGACGATCCTGACCAAGCCCATTATATGATTCAGGCTAATATTTTACAGGTTTCTAAGAGTGATAAAGGTGATTCTCAGGCTGCCTTATTAAGTGGATATGGTTCTGGTTTAGTTGGTGCAGCTGTCGGTGCTTCGGTTGCCGGTGGTGGTGCTGGTCGGGTTGGAACAGGTCTTTTAGGTGGCTTGATTGGGATGGCTGCCGATGCAATGGTTGAAGATGTCTATTACACCATGATTACTGATTTGCAGATTTCTGAACGAGCGGCCCAAGGGGTTACGGTCACCGAACAGGATAATGCACGGCTAAACCAAGGAACCAGCGGTTCTAAGAAAGTATCAAGTACTCAGACTACTCATTGGAAACGTTATCAAACACGTATTATTAGCGTTGCGAATAAAGTGAATTTAGATTTCAATGATGCCTTACCAAGGTTACAGCAAGGTCTGATCAATTCGATCTCTGGTATTTTATAAACGGGATTGTTTTTCTATGAAAAGAGCCTCTGTTGAGGCTCTTTTCATTTTAATTAGATAATTTTAAGTCACCTTCATTTATCCAGTTTATTCGCCTTAGCCATAAGGCTATGACCCAAGCGACGACGGCTGGCAAAATAAATTGAACGATAATGACTGGCACAATTGCCGATGCGCCCATTACTTCCAATGTAGCAAATTGTCCAACTAGACCGCTTGAGCCCATTCCTGCGCCAATACTATTACTTTGCATATGAAAGAGGAGTGTTCCAATAGGCGCAACGATTGCACTGGCTATAATTGGCGGTAACCAAATTTTAGGATTTCGAACAATATTAGGTACTTGAATCATACTGGTACCAAGCCCTTGGCTGATGAGACCACCCCAACCATTTTCGCGAAAACTAATAACGGCGAACCCGACCATCTGAGCGCAGCAGCCAATGACACTTGCTCCCGCTGCCAGTCCTGATAATCCTAAACTAATTGCAATCGCTGCGCTGGATATGGGCAGTGTCAGGATCATGCCCATGGAAACGGCGATTAAAATACTCATCGGAAGGGGGTAAAGTGTTGTTAAAAGATTAATAAATGCCCCGAGAGCTTTCATCATATCAGCGACATATGGCGCAATGAATGCACCTATTAACCCACCTACAATGATTGTGCCTGCTGGAATAAGAATAATATTTAACTTGGTTTTATCGGCAATGAGTTTACTAAACTCTGCACCACATAATGAGGCAAGCAGTGCTCCAACGGGTTCCCCAATATGCATTGTTGCCACAGTTCCTGATAGGCTGATGCTGCCAGCACCCAGAGCGCCAACGATTAAGCTCGCAAAGATCCCAAGTGGGCTTGCTTTTACCGCATAGGCAACACCTGCACCGATAGCTGGCCCCATCATATATTGGGCTATTTGACCAAACTGAGCCAGCAGCGGCCAATGGGTATAAACACCAATTTGCTTGAGAATTAAACCGATAATGAGGCTGGCAAAAAGGCCGAGAGCCATGCCATTGAGTACATCAATAATGTACTGTTTCGTACGTCCTGTATGTTGGGTCATGCATTGTTCCATTAGTCTGAAATTAATAGACACCTGTGTTTACTTTATTTTACAGGTGTAAAGACAGTGTGGATGATAAAGCGAATAGTGTGATAAAGACAAGCTGTGATTAAGAGGCAAGTAATAAAAAAGGGCCTTTAAGGCCCTTTTATCTGAAATATATATGAGAGTCGTGCGACTATTTCATTGAATCGCTAAGGTGCGGTCTAAGTTTAGAGAGCATCTCTTTGAGAACTTTTGGATTTGCGCATACGATATTGCCGGTTTTATAAAAGTTATAACCACCTGCAACATCAGTGACTAAAGCGCCTGCTTCACGAGCAATCAGTTCGCCAGCAGCTAAATCCCAAGGTTTTAGTCCTAATTCGAAATAACCGTCTAAGCGACCAGCCGCAACATAAGCTAAATCCAGCGCAGCAGAACCTGCTCGGCGAATATCGCCACAATCTTCAAATACTGCGTTAAGCATTGCAAAATAAGTTTCGGTGAGGTGTTTTTGTTTAAATGGCAAGCCAGTGGCAATAATCGCACCATCTAAATCACGTAGTTTGTTAACTCGCAGGCGATAACCATTAAGCTGTGCACCTTGGCCACGGCTAGCGGTGAATAATTCGTTTAATAATGGATCGTAGATGATGGCATGCTCAGTTTTACCTTTCACTTGCAGTGCAACTGAAACAGCAAAATGAGGAATACCTTTGATGAAGTTAGTTGTGCCATCGAGTGGATCGATGATCCATTGGAAATCGCTATTTTCGCCTTGGGTAATCCCGCTTTCCTCGGCGACGATTCCATGCTCTGGGTATGATTTTTGAATTGTTTCAATGATCGCGCGTTCAGCGGCCTGATCGACATTAGTTACATAATCATTGGCCCCTTTACTTTGAGTTTCCACCTGATCTAGGTTTTCATAAGCTTGGGCAATAATCTTCCCGGCATTTCGCGCAGCGCGAATGCCTATATTGAGCATAGGATGCATTTTCAATCCACCGAATTAATAAAGAACGTTTTATGACGGCGCCGATTATAGGCAAAGCATGAGAGCGGCGCAAGGTGAAAAAAGATCTATTCATGATCCATTGCTTATCAGAGCTAATCTAATCGGTTTTGCGAGGCTCTCTTGGACGATTAACCGTTAAAGTTGACCGAGATGCTGTGGTATCATAGAGCGGTTTTTAATAGGAGATTGATAATGCTCGATAATGTACGTGTGGTGATGGTCGGAACCAGTCACAGCGGTAATATCGGTTCGGCAGCACGTGCGATGAAAACCATGGGGATTTCGCAGTTGGTTTTAGTTGCTCCCGAAACTGAAATCGATGGAAAATCAACGGCTCTCGCTGCTGGCGCCTCCGATGTTTTAGCCAATGTTCAGATCTTTGATACCCTTGAAGAGGCTATCGCACCATGTGAATTGGTCATCGGAACGAGTGCCCGAAGCCGTACGTTGGAACTGCCATTATTAAATGCCCGTCAGTCAGCCCAGCGTGTGGTTCAAGAAGGCCAACATGCTCAGGTTGCAATGGTCTTTGGTCGGGAACGCACTGGGTTAACCAACGATGAGCTTAAACATTGCCATTTCCATGTCAATGTCGCAACGAATCCTGAATACAGTTCATTGAACCTTGCTATGGCGGTTCAAATCCTTTGTTATGAAGTGCGAATGGCTCACCTTGATAATACCGTCCCTGCTGCCCCTGAGGCTGAATATCCGCAAAGTCAGGATGTAGAAAATTTCTTTACTCATCTTGAAAAAGCACTGTTTCAAATTGGTTTCATTGTGCCGAATCACCCAGGCAAAGTGATGGATAAATTGCGGCGGATGTTTAACCGTATTCGTATGGAGCAAAATGAATTAAATACCATGCGTGGAATTCTTTCTGCAATCGAGCGAACTGCCCGTGGCGAAACGATTTATCCAGATAAGAATAAACCCGAGTAAAATACTCAGGTAAATACTTGACCAAATCACTGGGGTATGTGATCATTATTGCAAGTTCATGCAAGAGATAATTAATTATGCGCTTGACATCAAAGGGTCGTTACGCAGTGACCGCCATGCTGGATGTTGCCATCCACGCAGACCAAGGACCCGTTCCTTTGGCGGATATTTCAGAGCGCCAAGGGATATCGCTGTCTTATCTTGAGCAGCTATTTTCCCGGTTGCGCAAACAGGGCTTAGTTTCTAGTGTTCGCGGTCCAGGGGGCGGCTATAAACTAGGACTAGATGCTAATAAAATTGCAGTTAGCATGGTCATTCATGCTGTTGACGAATCGCTTGATGCGACTCGTTGCCAAGGTAAAGGTGGGTGCCAAGACGGCGAGCGTTGTCTGACTCATTCTTTATGGGAAAATCTAAGTAAACGAATTGCTCACTTTTTAGATGGTATTACGCTAGGTGAGTTAGTCAGCGAACAAGCCCGAGATCAGGCATCATCAACTAAGCGCCTGAATGGTTCGAAAATGACGGATAGCTCGCTGAACATCGATGTAAGATTATAAAGCGTCGCTCATAAGCGATTGCATAAGTGCTTTGGAGAAGAAAATGAAATTGCCGATTTATTTCGATTATTCAGCGACTTCACCTGTTGATAATCGGGTAGCTGAAAAAATGATGGGATATTTAACCGCTGATGGCGTGTTTGGTAACCCGGCCTCACGGTCACATCGATTTGGCTGGCAAGCAGAAGAAGCTGTTGATGTTGCACGTAACCAGATTGCTGATTTAATTGGTGCCGATCCTCGTGAGATAGTCTTTACCTCTGGTGCTACAGAATCTGACAACCTAGCAATTAAAGGTGCTGCACATTTTTACTCTAAAAAAGGTAAACATGTCATTACCTGTAAGACCGAACATAAAGCAGTGTTAGATACATGTCGGCATCTTGAACGTGAAGGGTATGAAGTTACTTATCTGGATCCGCAAGAAAATGGTCTAATTGATTTGAATCAGCTTAAAGAAACAATGCGTGATGACACAGTGCTTGTTTCTATTATGCACGTCAATAACGAAATTGGTGTGATTCAGGATATCAAACAAATTGGCCAAATGTGTCGTGACCGTAAGATTGTTTTCCATGTCGATGGCGCGCAAAGCGCAGGTAAAATCGACATTGATGTAAATGATTTGAACATTGATTTGTTATCGCTTTCTGCTCATAAAATGTATGGTCCGAAAGGGATTGGTGCTTTGTATGTTCGTCGCAAACCTCGTATTCGTCTGGAAGCCCAGATGCATGGCGGTGGTCATGAACGTGGCATGCGCAGTGGTACATTGCCAACCCACCAGATTGTCGGAATGGGTGAAGCAGCTCGTATCGCCAAAGAAGGACTCGCTGACGAATCAGCTCGTATTTTGAGTCTGCGTAATCGCTTCTGGGAAGGGATTAAAGATATCGAAGAAGTTTATGTTAACGGCGATCTTGAACACCGTGTTCCTGGAAATCTAAATGTTAGCTTTAACTTCGTTGAAGGTGAATCGTTGATGATGGCGCTGAAAGATTTAGCCGTTTCATCGGGTTCGGCTTGTACTTCGGCAAGTTTGGAACCATCTTACGTATTAAGAGCGCTTGGCCGTAATGATGAGCTGGCTCATAGTTCAATTCGTTTCTCTTTTGGTCGCTTTACCACAGAAGAAGAAATTGACTATGCCATTGGTGTTATCCATAAAGCGATTGCTCGGCTACGTGAAATGTCACCACTTTGGGATATGTTCAAAGCAGGTGTCGATTTAGAACAGGTCGCTTGGGCTGCACACTAATAATAGATACGCGATAGATTTGGAGAGAGAATATGGCTTACAGTGAAAAAGTAATCGATCATTATGAAAACCCGCGTAATGTCGGGGCCTTTGAAGGTGATGATGATTCAATTGGTACTGGCATGGTTGGTGCTCCGGCTTGTGGTGACGTCATGCGTCTACAACTTAAAGTCGGCCAAAATGGTGTGATTGAAGATGCTCGTTTTAAAACCTATGGCTGCGGCAGCGCAATCGCTTCAAGCTCGCTAGTCACCGAATGGGTGAAAGGTAAAACGCTTGATGAAGCATCTGAAATTAAGAACACTAAGATCGCCGAAGAGCTGGCTTTACCTCCGGTTAAAATCCACTGTTCGATTTTAGCTGAAGATGCAATTAAAGCGGCAATTGCCGATTACAAAAAGAAAAACGCATAGTTTTTAGAAGTTGAAGGAGCAGGTATGGCTATTACAGTGACAGAGGCTGCTGCCAACCACATCGGAAACTATCTGCAAAATCGTGGCAAAGGGCTGGGAATTCGTCTGGGAGTGAAAACTTCCGGATGTTCCGGAATGGCTTATGTGCTTGAATTTGTCGATGAGCTTTCTGATGACGATCAGGTATTCCCCAGTCATGGCGTCAAAGTTGTGGTTGATGAAAAAAGCCTGGTTTACCTCGATGGAACTGAGCTCGATTTCGTTAAGCATGGTTTAAACGAAGGGTTTGAATTTAAAAACCCCAATGTTAAAGATGAATGTGGCTGTGGTGAAAGCTTCAACGTTTAACCACGACTGCTATGGTTCATTACCGGGACTTTGTTATGAGTTATTTTGATCTTTTCTCGCTTACCCCCGGTTTTGCTATTGATAAAAACGCGCTTTCAGCGCGTTTTCGTCAACTGCAAAGTCAATATCATCCAGATAATTTTGCTGGCGCAGATGACAAAAGTCAGGCGCAAGCATTGCAAAAAGCATCAGAAATTAATGATGCTTACCAAACACTTTTGCATCCAGAGAAGCGTGCACAATACATGTTGAAATTGGTGGACATTGATATCGCTGATGAACAACAAACAATGCATGATATCGATTTCCTCATGTTACAGATGTCTTTAAGAGAAGAACTTGAAGGCATTAAAAACAGCGATGACCCAGAGTCGGCCATCGATGCTTTTGCCAGTAAACTCAAAGCAGCTCAAAAGCAGCTGGAGGAAGCGTTTGTTTTACAATATCAGCGCAGTGATTATGAACAAGCTGCTGATAGTGTGCGTAAAATGAAATTTTATCTCCGATTGACGCAGCAATTGCGCCAGTTAGAAGACAACCTTCTTGATTTATAGGCTATTATGGCATTACTTCAGATAGCGGAACCTGGTCAGGCTGCCGCTCCTCATCAACATAAACTTGCCGTAGGCATTGATTTGGGAACAACCAACTCGTTGGTTGCAACCGTCCGTAGCGGTAAAGCGGATACCTTAAATGACGAGCTCAATCGAGCTATTTTGCCTTCGGTCGTTCAATATCAAAAAGATTATATTTCAGTTGGCTTTGCCGCTCGAGACCGCGCTGTAGACGATGCAGCCAATACCATTGTCTCGGTGAAACGGTTACTGGGTAAAAGCATTCATGAATTTGACCCGAGTCAGTTTCCATATCAGTTCGATTTAACTCGTGATATCCCAACCATTCGCACAGAGCAAGGATTTGTCAATCCGGTTCAAGTTTCCTCTGAAATATTAAAAGTGTTAGCTCAGCGCGCAACCCATTCCCTTGGCGGCGAACTTGATGGCGTAGTCATTACTGTTCCTGCGTATTTTGATGATGCGCAGCGCCAAGGAACGAAAGATGCTGCGCAGCTAGCCGGATTGCATGTGTTGCGCTTATTAAACGAGCCTACAGCAGCTGCCATTGCCTATGGTTTAGATAGCCAAGAAGAGGGTGTGATTGCAGTTTACGACTTAGGTGGTGGGACGTTTGACATCTCTATTTTGCGCCTAAGTCGCGGTGTCTTTGAGGTTTTAGCAACGGGTGGTGATTCTGCTTTAGGTGGCGATGATTTTGACGGTGTGATTGTCGATTGGATCTGCCAGCAGGCTGGCATTGATGATCTCAGCGCTGCAGGCCTTCGTCGTGAATTGCAGCGTTTGGCCACTCAGGCAAAAATTGAGCTTTCCAGTAAACAGAACACCAACCTAAAACTTGCCTTTGATGATTGGCTTTGGCAAGGCGAGCTAAGCCGGGATGAGTTTGAACAGCTGATAGCGCCTTGGGTTAAGCGTACCATCACCGCTTGTCGGCGCGCTGTTCGTGATGCAGAGATTGAGATTGATGAAATCACTGACGTGGTCATGGTCGGTGGTTCAACTCGCGTGCCATTGGTTCGAGAACGTGTTGCAGATTATTTTGGCAAAGAGCCATTAACGAGTATCGACCCTGACCGAGTTGTGGCATTAGGTGCAGCTCTACAGGCTGATATCTTGGTTGGCAATAAACGTGATAGTGATTTGCTGCTTTTAGATGTGATTCCGTTATCGCTTGGCATTGAAACCATGGGCGGGCTTGTTGAGAAAATTATTCCGCGAAATACTACGATTCCAGTGGCTCGCGCGCAGGAATTTACAACTTTCAAAGATGGCCAAACGGCAATGGCTATTCATGTTATGCAAGGCGAGCGGGAATTGGTCGATGCGTGTCGTTCATTAGGGCGATTCACATTAACTGATATTCCGCCAATGGCCGCAGGCGCAGCTCATATTCGTGTCACTTTTCAGGTCGATGCCGATGGGTTGTTATCCGTGAGTGCTATGGAAAAAACAACGGGCGTCAATGCTTCGATTCAAGTGAAACCGTCATATGGGCTGGCTGATGATCAAATTGCCAATATGCTCAAAGATTCAATTAGCCATGCACAGAGTGATATTGATGCTCGAATGCTTAAAGAGCAGCAAGTTGAAGCGGCTCGCATTTTAGAGAATCTGCAATCGGCACTAGGTGCAGATGGTGCGCTTCTTGACGATAATGAACGACAGGCGATTGATAACGCAATGGCTGGTGTTGCCGCAAGCGCACAAGGTAATGATGCCAAAGCAATTGAAGAGGCCATTGAGAAGCTTGATCACGCATCAGCTGATTTTGCTGCTAAACGAATGGATCATTCGATTCGCCAAGCCCTGAAAGGGCAAAATATTGATAGGATTTAATTGAACATGCCAAAAGTTATTTTTCTTCCTCATGAAGATTTATGCCCAGAAGGGGCGGTTGTAGAAGCAAAATCCGGCGAAACAATTTTGGATGTAGCGCTGCGAGATGGTATTGGCATTGAGCATGCCTGCGAAAAATCGTGCGCGTGCACCACTTGCCATGTCATTGTTCGTGAAGGATTTGATTCGCTTGATGAGAGTGATGAACTTGAAGATGATATGCTTGATAAGGCATGGGGACTTGAGAGTGAATCACGCTTAGGCTGTCAGGCGGTGATTAAAGATGAAGATTTAGTCGTCGAGATCCCCCGTTATACAATTAATCAGGTGTCTGAAAATCATTAATAAATAGGCACAGGAGGCTTTGATGCAGTTGAAATGGACTGATGTTCAAGATATTGCGATTGAATTAGCACAAACGTATCCTGAGCAAAATCCGTTGCAGGTTCGCTTTACTGATTTACATGATTGGATTTGTCAGCTTGATGAATTTGATGATGATCCGCAGCGTAGTAATGAACAAATTTTAGAAGCAATTCAGCAAGCCTGGATTGATGAAATTGATTAAATTTTAAAAAAGCCACAGACTCTGTGGCTTTTTGTACTTTAAGGAACCGTTATGTCACAAATGTACGTGTCACTTTCTTTTCAAGAGGCACCTTCAAAATGGGGAGAAGGGGCAAAATTATCATTTACAAGTGATGGCGCAATCATTCATCTGGTGAATCAGAGTCAAGATGAACAGCTTCGCACTGTGCAAAAAATGGCGCGTAAATTAAGTGGTCAAGGGATTAGTGATATTCAACTGGCCGGTGGCTCTTGGAATTTAGAGTTATGCTGGGCGTTTGAGCAAGGCTATTACACCGCTAAAAAATTGGGAAATGTTGATTATCCGGCGCTTATTGAAAATGAACAAAATGAGTTTCTCGCGCGGCGAAATGCGATTAATTGGGCTCGGCAGATTATTAACCAAGGTCCTGCTGATCTTTATCCGCAGCGCTTATGTGAACAAGCCTGCGAACTACTCAAATCGATTGCGCCAGAACATGTTACTTATCAGATTATCTCAGGTGATGAGCTGTTAAAAAATAATTATGTAGGGATTTATGCGGTGGGCCGCGGTAGTGATAAAGCTCCGGCCATGTTGCAACTTGATTATAACCCGACGAGCAATGCCAATGAGCCCGTAGCCGCGGCCTTGGTCGGTAAAGGAATTACTTTTGATTCTGGTGGCTATAGCCTAAAACCAAGCTCAGGCATGGATACCATGAAAAGTGATATGGGAGGCGCGGCAACATTAACCGCTGCATTAGCGCTTGCGATTAGTCGTGGATTGAAAAAACGCGTCAAATTATTTTTATGTTGCGCTGAAAACCTCGTATCGGGTAACGCTTTTAAATTAGGCGATGTGCTAACGTATCGTAATGGTAAAAGCGTTGAAATTTTAAATACCGATGCTGAAGGGCGTTTAGTGTTAGCTGATGGCTTAATGTGTGCAAGTGAAACAAAAGCCCCCTTAATCATTGATGCAGCGACATTAACTGGAGCCGCTAAAGTTGCGGTGGGCCGCGATTTTAATGCTGTTCTTGGTCTTGATCAGGAGCTCGTTTATAGCGCTCTTAATGCCGCCAAAGCTGAACATGAGCTTGCCTGGGCATTGCCACTTGAACCTTGGCATAAAGAACGTCTGACGTCTGGATTTGCGGATATGGCCAATGTTCACTCTGGCGAAGGCAATCCTGGTGCGAGCACGGCAGCTGCCTTTTTATCGAATTTTGTTGAGAATCCAGAGAAAGGCTGGGTCCATTTTGATTTATCTGGCTCTTACCAGAAATCAGCAAGTGAGCTTTGGTCAACCGGTGCTAAAGGTCATGGTATTCGTACTATTAGCCGTTTATTAGCAGAGCAGGCATAATTATCGATTTATCCAAGTGGCTCACTGAGCCACTTATTCATCATTCACGATTCACTCTACATTGGTCTGAAGGAAATGATTATGGTTCGAGAACGTACTTTTTCAATCATCAAGCCAGATGCAGTTAAACAAGCCCACATTGGTGCTATTTATCATCAAATTGAGTCCGCGGGCTTAAGAATTGTTGCCGCAAAAATGTTGCATTTGTCTCAAGAGCAAGCCGAAGGTTTTTATGGCGAACATGAAGGCAAACCTTTTTATAACGCCCTGATTGAGTTTATGACCCAAGGGCCAATTATGGTTCAAGTACTCGAAGGTGAAAATGCCATTGAGACTTACCGTGCTTTGATGGGAGATACAGACCCATTAACAGCGGCGAAGTCGTCATTACGTGGACAGTTTGGTTCGAAAAACCCACGCAATGCGGTGCATGGCTCTGATGCTCCTGAATCAGCTGCGCGAGAAATCGCATTTTTCTTTAGTGATGAAGAAATTGTTGGTTAATCCAAATTAATTTTTATATTGAAAAAACCCGTGTATTGCGGGTTTTGTTGTCTTAGGGGGCCACTTTTTTACAAAGATTATAGATTGGCCAGTTGCATCTTTAACCAAAATGACTGGCTACAACGATTTACAAAATGTTTTTGTCGCGGCGATATTTCGTAATCATAAGGTTGTTGCTCGACTTGATAGTCAATCCATTCATCAGCACAAAGCGCATCGTTATCAGCGTCATTATCAAACTCGACTTCCATCCTAATGAGTGCGCCATCTTCAAACTGATAACGATAAATCATGTGTTCAGTGGTTATCTCATCACTTTGGCTTCGTTGGTGTGAAAGCTTTTTAGAGCTTTTGATATTGTGATTATCGTTTAATATGTCACTGACATATTCGGCTAAAAGGCGCTGTTGTTGGGACATGTTACCAGTCGATTCCTTTGCGAGCTTTTAAGCCGCTATCAAATGCATGTTTGCGCGACTGAATTTCACTGACCGTATCAGCTATTTCGATTAAACGTCGATGAGCACCGCGGCCCGTAATAATGACAGACATCTGTTGTGGGCGCTGCAAAATGGCCGCAACGACTTCTTCAAGCTCTAAGTAGTGATAACTAATCATGTAGGTCAGCTCATCAAGCAACACCACATCAAGGTTTGGGTTAGTTAACATCACCTTCGCTTGCTGCCAAACTTGTTGTGCGCTGGCTTTATCTGCTTCTTTGTTTTGAGTTTCCCAAGTAAAGCCAGTGGCCATCACCACAAACTCAACGCCATGAGCACTTAACAGCTCGCGCTCACCGCATTCCCAGTTTCCCTTGATGAACTGTACCACCGCTGCATTTTGACCATGACCGACTGCTCGGGCGATGGTGCCAAAGCCCGAGGTCGATTTACCCTTGCCATTTCCTGTTAAAACAACGACTAATCCGCGTTCTTGCTGCGCCTGACGGATTCGTTCATCAACTTGCTCTTTTAGCTTTTGCTGGCGCTTTTTATGGCGCTCGTTGTCTGTTTCTGACATGAGTCGTGCTCAGTTTGCGTTTGTTGTTCTTTAATGTAATCCCACATTTGTGCCAATGGTTCAGCAAAGCTTGCATTGAGCAATGGGAAACGGTGGAACGTTTTCGGATCTAGCGAAATTTGTTCGACATGGAACCCTGCGCGAGTGCCATAACGTTTCCATGGATTACGACAAAATAGTCGGAACCAACGTTCAATAAAGTGTCCTAGTTGTTCTAAGCTATAGATTTCGCCATGGCCTTGCATGAGTAAATCAATCAATATGCTTTTAGGCCACATCTGGCGAACAAGGTAGCTTTGCATGATGCTGTCACAGATAATGTAAGGCATCAGGTCTTCTTCATCTGTTTGCTCAACTGGGCGCAGTTCAGCTGTTGGCTGTTGGGCGTTAATCAGTCCCATTGCCGGTATTGTGAGCCGGTGGAAACCATGGTGGCCTTCGACCGGGAGCCCTTGTTTTTCCAGCCAGTTATTAATTTTGCGGATCCGTGTTTTCGATAAACCGGAAACGACTGATAATACACCGGATGTATCGCCATCCATGGTGGCATAACCTAATGCTGATTCAGATAAGTTTGAGGTCGCAATCAGCAATTTATTTTCGCGGTTAGCCAGCATCCAGACACCAGGACTACGACTACGGGCCTGAATATTTTGCAATGCAATATCATCATCGTTCCAGTTAAGCGGCTGTTTTGGATAAATCTGATTGACCAAGCCGATGTAATCATCAACGATTTTTTGCACGTTCCAATGCTCAAAGGTTGCACCAATATTTTCAGAGACGCCTTTGGCCGCATTAAAGGTGATTTCTGAGCTGTTATCGGTTCCTTGATATAGGCACATTAATACCTTCGGCATCACATATTGTTTGAGCCAGTAGCCGTAGTCACCGCTCTCTTCGCTATATTCTGGAATCGATTCAAGCCAAGGTTTTGGCAATTTCTTACGATATTCTTGAGCGCCTAACTGGTGCAGCGCTAGATAATGAGATAGATAGACGAGCGTTGCAGCGAGGCCCGAGTCAGCACCACCTGACATACTGACAATATAGCCATGAGTATGGGTACGCTGCATCCAGTCCCACAGACCATTGGCAATCGCATAGCAAATTTCTGCATGAATTCGGTCATCATCGCTAAGCTCTTCCCAAAATTCGTTGAGCAAGTCGTTAGCAATCGCTGGTTGCAGAGCTTGCTTCCAAGGCGGTGTTTGGGTTGTTAACGTGTAAGGAAGATTGATTTCCAGCTCTTCTTTAAAAGCGCCAATCGCTTCGCTAGAGGTGATTCGTGTGACTCGGTTAGCGCTAATATTGACGATGGCATGGTTTAGCAGAACGTCTCGACAGTTAAAACGATCGCCATAGGAAACCATTCGACCTTCAGAGGCAATCATACAGCCAGCATCAAAGATGCTGGTGCCATTTTCGGTCCCATTGAGATTGGCATAAGCATAGGCAACCCCGAATGCTCGAGAACCTTCCAGGATAAACTGCTCGCGAATATCAAATTTACCAGAAGCAAAATGTGATGCACTCGGATTGAGGATAATATCGACGTTGCGCTGATAAAGGTCGCGCCCCGGCCGGTTGCTAATCCATGAGTCTTCGCAGGTTTCAAAACCAATGCGTACGCCTTTACAATCAACTACCAAGTCGCCCATTGGCACGCGATAATGAGGATGCTCGATGACGCGGCTTCTTGGCCATGCTTCAAACCAACGCGGTTCATAGTGAAGGCCATTGCGGGCTAAAAATTGCTTACAGACAAAACCATGTAGACCTTTTGCGCTAATAATTGCAGAGGCGTTGTAAACTTGGCCGCCAGGGTAGAGCAGCGGTAATCCAACCGAAACCAACATCGCTGGATAATCCTTGCCGAGCTCTTTGGTGGCTTGAATCACTTTATCCAGCGCATCGCTTGTTGCTTCGTGAAATTCCTGGAAGGTGAAATTGTCTTCACAACCATAGCCAGTTAATGCCAGCTCAGGCATTAACAAAATATTGGCGCCGTTTTTAAAGGCTTGTTCTATCGCTTGGGTAACGCGTTTTACGTTGCCACTGAAATCAAATGGCAACTGGCGCAGTGAAGCGGTGGTTATCGTTAGGTAATCTGCCATATACAGCTCCCTAATCAGGCCCATGTGACCCGATAAACTTTTTTCAAATAATCGACGAATTGCTCATCTTCACAGAGGTTTTTCCCTGGAGCATCAGAGATCTTGGCAACCGGGCGTCCATTTACGTGAACCAGTTTCATCACTATATTGAGCGGGTTAACATCTTCTAAATCGCAAGATAGAAAAGTCCCTATGCCAAATGAGACTTTGATTCTGCCATCAAAATAGCGGTAGATATCGACCATCTGCTGGAAATTCAGTCCATCGCTAAAGACTAAGGTTTTAGTCATTGGGTCGATATTGAGCGCTTCATACATTTTGATTGCTTTGTCGCCAAACACTCGTGGGTCGCCAGAGTCATGGCGCAGTCCATCAAATAATTTGGCAAAGTACAAGTCAAAATCACGGACAAATGCATCCATCCCGATGACATCGGTCAAGGCGCAGCCCAAGCGACCGCGGAACTCTTTAACCCAGCATTCCAGCGTGTGTTTTTGCGAGTTGCCCAGTTGCACCCCAATTTGCTGTGACAGCATGAAAATTTCATGGGCCATTGTGCCAATAGGCGTCAGTCCTAACTCTTTGGCATAATACATGTTTGATGTGCCGGTAAAAATGCCTGGCAGTAGCGATTTAAATTGGCGAATCATATGTTCTTGAGTCGTTGCACTAAACCGGCGGCGAGTCCCAAAATCAGCAAAGGTGAGGTGTTTCATCTTATGTTGATCAATTTGGGATTTAAGCCAATCCGTTTTGGCTAGCAGACGCTTATTGACGTCAAGCATGGTTTTTTCTGGATGAGTATTGCGATGATAGACTTCTGAAATGGTGGATAAGACGGGCATTTCAAAATGGTTAATATGCATTAATGGCCCGCGAGCACGAATCGATAACTGACCGTCTTCTTCGCCAATGGTTAAAAAGCGCGTCTGATATGACCACATTCTGACCCATTCGATGAAATCTTTGGTATACCAAGGTATTTCGCTAAGCCATTGAATTTCGTCATCAGTAAATTTTAAGCCATTTAAATTTTCAAGCTCTTGTTCGATTTCTTCACGATAAGGACGAAGGTCAACATCACTGCGAACAACCAGTTTGTATTCGGCATCTTCAACATATGGATACTGGTGCATAAAGCACTGCCACATGTTCATTTTATAAAAGTCATTGTCTAGTGCTGAAAAATTTAAATGGTCACGAAAAAGCTGCGTAGGTGACGACATAACTATTCCTCTGTTGGCTTAAGCCAACTTAATAAGCGGTTCTATCTCTAACGGTAGACCAATATTAGCGTAATCAATGTGCAATTGAAGCAATACCAAAGCGTTGTCCAATTCGAGAAATCATTGCTAACAATACACCGTATAATGGCAAAAACAGGATAATGTTAATGACTAGCTTAATGACATAATCCACCTCAGCAATACTAACCCAATGGGTTGCCATAAACGTATTATGGCTGGCATAAAAAGCGACACTAAAAAAGATAAATGTATCAGCAAGGTTACCAACAATTGCTGAGCCTGCCGGTGCGGCCCACCACTGACTGAGTTTTCGTAATTGTCTGAAGACCATGATATCAAGAAGTTGTCCTGCAAGGTAAGCAGAAAAACTAGCTAAGGCGATTCGCCCAGCGATCTGATTAAAATGAGAAAAACTTATCAAGCCTTGCCAGTGCCCATTATCAAAGCCAGAGGTTATAAGATAGGAGATGATTAACGCTGGAAACATGGCTTGTGCCACGATGGTTCGAGCCAGCTTGTAGCCATAGAAGCGAACTGTTAAGTCACTGACGATAAAGATAAATGGAAAACAAAACGCAGACCATGTGCTTTGCCAGTGTAATAAGGTCATTGGATGTTGAACCAGAAAATTACTTAGCGTGATTAGAAATATATGGGTCAGAGTGAGGTAAAAACGTAACTGTTTTTCGATAGAGCGAGTCATAAGCGTCCTTTTTGTACAGCCTGGGGTGAGGGAACCCAGTTTGCCGCGCAGGATAACGCTTCGAGTCTGATTGTCAACAACAGCCAGAGCAGCCAACGCTGCTCTGGGGATTATTTAAGCATTTACTTGCGCAATATAACTCAGCCAAGCCTTTGCCTGATCAGCTAGTTGCTGGTGGTGAACTAAAGGCTCAAACAAGCTTTTGGCTTGATTGAATTTTTTTAACTGGCAGGCAGCGATGGCTGCATCTAATTGTAATTGCGGTGAATCTGCATGATGGTGCTGCGCTTTTTGCTGAAGTTCAATCACCTGTTGCCATTGATGCGTGACTAACAGTGTGGATAGATAGTTTTGATAATGCTCTTTGGATGGGTAGCGCTCTGCTAGCTCTTTAAGCGGTGTGAGTGCTTGTTTATATTGGCGTGATTGATTTAACAAACTCGCCCATTGTTGAAGATTATCTTTGGTTCGTTTGAGTTTCTTCTTGGCAAAACCATCTTGCATGACTTGTGCTGCCAGATATGGAATATGCTGTGATGCGGCTAACTGCATCAGCAACTGGTAGTGCTCTGAGCTATTAAATAGGTCTCGTTGCCAAGCCATGCGCATACTGGCTAGCGCTTTTTTCGGGTGTTTTGCTCTAAGCTCTAAACTGGTCAGTTGCTGCCATTGATTGATTTGGTTAGGCGAGCGGATAACCACTACACGCTGCCAATCTTGCGCTATCGTCCAATTTTTTTGTCTAATGGCAATGGCGATACCTAACTGGTACCAGTTGGTAGAAGCCGATGGTTTCATATGCAGTGCTGTTTTGATAGCAGTTAGCCCATTAGTCCATTCTTTAAGCTCGTAATAACCGTAACTTAACAGGTAGTAGTGATTCGCTTTATGCTCTTTTGTTGGCGTTATTTTTAACCATTGAGTGAGTGAGTTCACTCCTTGTTGCCACTTTTTAAGATTAAGTTGCAGTTGGGCAATGGTTAGTAATAGTGATTGGCTCTGTTTTTCTTCAAGCTGTTTACTTTCATAAGCGTCATTGAATGCTTGTAGCGCTTGTTGGTTTTGGTTAAGCGCTAAAGCACTGCGACCTAAGACCAATTGAGCCAACGCTTTGCTGTATTCGTGGCGGGAACTATTACCTAAATCAGCTAAAAATTTAACCATCTGAGCTTGAGCTTGTTTAGGATGGTTATTGCTCAGTAATGTTTGGGCGGCATTAATTTTGTTGTAGTCGTATTGCGATATTTCGCCACACTGAGCCACTAGAGGCCATAAAAAAATCAGTAATAGAAGACTTAGGCGTTGTGATCGTTTCATCGTCATCAATTCCCCAGTGAAAACCGAATGGTTTGTTCAGCTCGAAATGTTATCGCTTGGCCATCACGTTTTTTCGGTTGTAATTTCCAACCGTAGATGGCTTCTTTAACGGCATTGTCAAACACGTGTTTTGGGTTGGCTTTTACGATTTGAATGCTACCGGGTTTAACATGACCATCGCGCTGTACGACAAATTGCACTGTTACGCTGCCTTCGATATTTCGACGCAGCGCTCGCTGTGGATATTGCGGTGGCACGCGAGCTAAAACCACTGGATTTGAATCAATCCCCATTTGCACTTGCACGCCATTTAGGCTTCCAATTTGCGCATTGAGTTTGATATTCGCGTTCATGTCAGCACTTGGAATCGGGACATTAACGGCTAATGCTTGAGACGTTGGCGTTGCATCCGGCTTACCTGCTGTTGGTGTAGGAACCGTCGGCATTTTGGCCATTTTCGGCGGTGGTGGCGGTGGCTCGCGTCGTTGCCGAGTTTGCAGTGATTCTTCGTTCATTTGCGTGAGAGTTAGATGAACTTGTTCACTGTGCTCATAGTGGGGATGTTGACTTACACCAATGAGTTTGCCTAGCAACACAAAAAAGATAGCGCCACAGATTAACCCCACCGGTGTAATGATAAAGAACTTGCGCATATTAATTAACCGAGCCTTTTTGTGTTGCGACCCGGTACTGTATATTCGCTTGGCGCAGCGCATCGATAACTTTAATCAGATCGCCGGTAGTTGAGCGTTTATCAGCTTCAATAATCACCGCTAAACGAGGTTGGGCTGCTTTAAGCTGATTTAGCGATGATGATAATAACCGAATATCAATGCGCTGATGGTTGAGCCAAATCTGGCCTGATTCGCTAATGCCAATCAATTGCGCGGTTTGATTTTGTTTACTGCCGGTTGAGGCGACCGGGCGTTCCACTTTGACGCCTGATTCCTGCACGAATGAGGTCGAGACAATAAAGAAAATCAGCATGATGAAGACAATATCGAGCATCGGAGTTAAGTCGATTTGGGCTTCTTCGGTGCTATTTTGTGAAAATAAACGATTACGTCTCATAAATATTCATCCGCTCCAGTTTGCTGGCTTAGTGCCACGCGCTCACGTGCGCTCCAGCGTTGCAAATGGGTATAAAAAATCAAACCAAATACGGCAATAGCCATTCCTGCCATGGTTGGCAAAGTCGCTTTAGCTATACCTGATGCCATCAATTGCGGATTAGCGCCTTGATTTAATGCTAATCCGTCAAATACCTGAATCATGCCGGTCACTGTTCCCAGTAAACCAATCAAAGGGCATAGCGCGATTAAAATGCGAATCAATGGCAGATGCAGTTGCAGCTTCAGATCCAGCTGACAGTAATAACTTAGCCAAGCTGGATTATTTGAATGATGCTCAATATTTAACAGGGTTTGTTGTTTGAGCTTGGTAAATTCTCGCCAGCGGAACCAATAGCGCTCCAGCATTAGAATCAACAAGATACAACATAACCCAAGTAAAGCCTGCAGAACCCAGCCTCCGGCCTGCAGGAAGTTAATTAATAATGACAGATCAGGCAGCTTCATCGTTTGGCTCTTTGATTCTATCTGCAAGGAGCGCCAGGGTCTGTTGTTGTAAGATCTGGCGGATCCGTTGAGCACGAGTGCTGAGCAGATTATGCGCAAATAACAGTGGAATCGCAGCAATCAGGCCCAACACAGTGGTCATCAATGCTTGAGAGATACCGCTGGCCATCATTTTAGGATCGCCGGTGCCAAAGAGTGTAATGGCTTGGAAGGTACCAATCATCCCGGTGACCGTTCCTAATAACCCAAGTAATGGTGCAACTCCGGCAACTAGTTTCACCAGCGTTTGGCTTCTTTCAAGTTTTGGTAATTCTTGGCTAACTGCCTCATCGATATAAATTTCTAATGTTTCTAACTGATGCTCGCCTGCGGGAATTCTCGATAAAATTCGTCCCAACGGATTGTCTTCACGAGGCTCTTGCTTATTCTTAAGCTGACGATTTACTTTGGTTTCGGTACCAAACAATGTGGTGAGTCTAAACAGTGCCAAAATTAAGCTAACCAGGCCTAGTGCAATGATGACATAACCAATTGCGCCACCTTGAGCGATACGCTGCATCAGCGTTGGCAATTGCGATTGCAGTGCTAATAGTTGACCATGGGTCGGGTCGATAATCAGTTCACTACTGCCATGGGTGACAAAATCTTGAGCCGATTGTGGCTGCTTGGTCATTACCGTTACAGTACTGGACTTAGGATCCCACTGCAGATATTGGCCTTTGCTATCGAGTAGATCAAACTCACCGACGCGAGTCACTTTGTCCGTCACACTCTGGCCTTGGGTATCGATGATATTGCGTTTAAATTGGCTAATGTCACCAGATGCTTGAAGCTGAGTGAGAAGATTATCTGCCAGATGGGTTAAATCTTGGCTAGATGGGATCTGTTCTTTAGCTACCCAAGCGAAACTTTTAGCTCGGTTGCCTAGTTCAACACTGGTCATCGACTGGGCGAAACTTTGTTTGAATTTTTCCCCTTCACCTCGCAGTACATCAAACACTTTGCCAAGCTCGCCACTGCGTTGGCGAAGTTGTTCTGAGAGTGAGGTGAGCTGTTTTTCGTTATCACTAAATTGTGCTTTTAACTGCTGCTGATGCTTTTTGGCATCCGCTAAACGTTTACGGCTTTGCTCTAGCAACTGTTGTTGTTGTTTGAGATGGGTGATAAACGTGTGCTGGCGTTCTTGATTGAGCTTTTGATCATGAGCACTAATTGAATCGGCAGTTTTATCTATTGTTGCTGCATAGCTTATTGAACACACACACAGGGTTAGCAGTAGGGCTCCGATGTATTTCATTGTTTAGGCTCCCCAGGCATAGGCAGTTTTAATAACTGTGGAATGTGTTGTTTGTTTGCCATTGCGATGGCGATTGATAACTGTTTATTTTGGCTATCAGTCAAAGTTTGCCATTGCCCGCTAGCAGGTTGCCAAAGAGCGCCTTTCGTCGCGTTTAATGTTTGATAATACAAAGCTGTGCGACCTAAACGGAAGAAATCAACCTGAGTTGTTTTATCCCCTTGTTTGAGCTCACCCCGATAACTGCCGATAGATTTAGCGTAATCGATCTCGACCTGATAAGCGTCAAGAACTTGACGATACTTCTCAGCCAACGAAATATCGGCGCGATCGATGATTTTTTTCAATCGAGCTAATCGCTGTTGACGCTCTGTAACTAAAAATGGCTGGTCGTGGCTAACGAATGTCGATAATTGCTGATACATCGAGACCAGCATGGGCAGGGCGCTTTGTTCTGTCTCATTGAGCGAAGCAAGCTGTGAGTGAATGCGCTGTTTTTCTTGCTCTTGTGAATCAATCATTTTTTGCAGTTGGCGATTATAGGCTTCAACTAAATCTGCTTGACGTTGATTCTGCTGATAATGGTTAAGCGCTTCGCGGGTTTTTGTATCCAGATCGTTTAATTTTACCTGCGAGCTTGCATCTTGCTGGTGGGTTTTAGCAACCTTATCTTGCGCCGTCGTAAGAGAGTCCGCAAAAACTGGACTACTTAGCACTGTTGCAATGGTCACAAATGTCACACCGTAAAAATTTCGGGAGTGATTTATCTTCATGAGTTAAGCCTGTGGTTACTGCTATGTAGATGTGAGGTGCCTACAAAACACATATGAACTTGATAATAGTTCTCAATCTTAGCGATATACGATAAGAAATCAATCATAATGTAAATAATAATTGTTATCATTTTGTTATTGCTCGGAACACTAACTAAAAAGATAATCTTTTGATTTAAAAGTTAATAGTGTTTGTGGGTAAAAAATTTAGGCAGGGAGGCTTTAGAGCAGTGTTCAGGCGGCAACGATTTGCCGCCTGAACGGTTAATTGGTCTTAATCGGCAAAGGTCGTCCAGATTGGCGCATGGTCAGAGGGTTTCTCTATTGCACGAAGTTGATAATCTATATCGCTTTCAAGCGCGCGTTTTGCCATTGGCGAAGTCGCTAGAATCGCATCGATTCTAAGGCCTCGGTTATCATCGAATCCGCGAGAGCGATAATCAAACCAGCTGTAACGTTCGCTCTGGTCTGGATGCAGGGCTCGATAAGTATCAACAAGCCCGAATTGGAGTAATTTGGCGAGCCATTCGCGCTCTTCTGGTAAGAAGCTACATTTGCCTGTTTTTAGCCAGCGCTGAGCATTTTTCTCACCAATACCTATATCAAGATCAATTGGCGAGATATTAATGTCACCAACGATCAGAATGTTATCGTCCGCTGAGTGTGATTCATCAAGGTAACGGGTTAAATCTGCATAAAAACGGCGTTTGGCCGGAAATTTAGTTTCGTGCTCACGGTTTTCGCCTTGCGGAAAATAACCGTTAAAAATTTTCACGCTTTGCCCTTTGGCATCAGCCACGGTGGTGATAATCATTCGCCGCTGCGCGTCTTCTTCATCCCATGGCAGCCCTTTTTCAACGGCTAAGGCTGGCTGTTTCGTCATTGTCGCAACGCCGTGATGAGCTTTTTGACCATGAAAATAAACATGATATCCAAGAGCTTCAACCGCTTCGATGGGAAAAGCATCATCGTGAACTTTAATCTCTTGCAGCGCGATAACATCAGGTTGATGTTTTTCAATTAGTGCGCTTAGTTGGTGTAGACGGGCTCGCAGTCCATTGATATTAAAAGAAACTATTTTCATATTTAGATTCGCTGGCAAATTGATTACATGATAGTAACAAAATATCTAAAATGGCGGAATCGCTTTACCAGCGTTGGCGCTAACTTCGCACGATTATTTCAAATTCATCTTTGAGTGCTTTTAATCTATCTGAATGGCTGGGGCTTAATTGAATGCCTTCTAGCGATTGGAGCCCAATTTTACATTCTTCAAACTCTTGAATGCTTCTTTGATCAGACGTGGCCAGATATTTTAAAATAGATTGAATGCGGTTTAATATCACCCCGGTGTTGCCTGGTGCAAGTCGCAGAGCTTTGGCAAATAGCTGATAAGCCTGGCGATAATCGCCATGGTTGTGTGCCTCAATGCCGCGCTGGTTGAGCTCTTTAAAGGTGGCAATCTCGCTGGAAAATTCTTGTGACTGATAGACTTTATTAGCGACTTTATAGGCAAGGTGGTTAATATCGTTTTGCCGCGATTTGAGCTCTTCAATCATTGGCATCGCGTATTCATATTCACCTACGCTGTGCAGCGTTAAGAAGGTATCGGTTAACAGAACATTAGAAACTAATTTAGGTTTTTGAATGTAATTTTGGTTACTGGAAAACAAGACCCTTTTGGCCTGACGGATTTCGCCTTTTGTCGCAAGTACTCGGGCCTGACTTAAACCTTCAAACGCATTAAAATCAAAGGCTTTATCTTGTCCTTCTTCGTGGCGAGCTTTAAACAAAACGTTACCGACTTCCTGAAGTAGTCGATTTTTTCGATAAAGATCGTCTTCATGTTGGGCTTCGTCAATCAGGCTACGAATAAAGTTACATAGATGTTCAGGGCCGCGGTGCACCGAACAACGTGCTAATTTAAGAATCTGACCAAACGCTTCTTTTGCTAAGCGAAAATTACCACTTTCTAAGGCAAGCTCAGCCATGATTTGCTGACGGCTAATTGAAAGAGGGCAAAGTTCATTAGCTCGGCGAATTGTTTTTAAGGCTTTATTGACCTCACCATTATCCCAAAATGCTAAAGATAAGCTGTCATAGGCACTGAGTGTAAATGGATTATTGATGATGACTTCGGTTGAAAGCTCAATGGCTCGCTGATGATTGCCAAGCAAGTATTCAACCCGGGCTAATGTGGCCTTGGCGCGGGTTTGGGCCGCTTTGGATAATTGAGAGAGTAATAGTTTTCGAGCCTGCTGGTATTTTTTAAGGTGGATCATCGCTTCAATTGCAAGGCTCTGACAGATCCCCTTATAACGGCTATTTTGGGTAATGAATTGTTGACAACAATCGATCGCTCGTTGGTATTGTTGTTCTGCGAAAGCGATATGAATCGGTAATAGCGTGTCACGTTTTAAAGCTGCTCGTTTAATGCGTTGATTGAGCTGGTTTTGTGAAAAAGGTTTGGTGATAAAATCATCGGGTTCGACTTCTAACGCATTTAATACCAATGCCTTGTGATTTTCGCCAGTAATAATGAAGCACAATGTGGCAGGTAAAATAGAATTGGTGGCTCGCAGCTCTTCTAATAGCTGTGCTCCGTTTTGCCCAGAGCCTAAGTTGTAATCGACCAGTATTAAATCATAAGCGGTTTTTTTGCAGACACTTAAGGCTTGTTCTGCCGTATGGGCAAAATGAATCTGATTGGCGCCAAAATTTTGTAGCATCGATTTAAGCATGATCTGAAAAGCTCGCTGATCATCAACGATTAAGATTTTTCGATTGCTATAACTAAATTCGGCACTCATAAAATTACTTCAGACATATTATCAAATTCGATATTAACACATTTTTTTGAACTGGATAATCACAAAGCAGCCTTGTCTAATTGCTTAATTTCCAGATAGTAGTAAATATTTTGAGTCTATCCTAATTACAGATTCTCTTCGCTTGAATTTGGCATCTTGAAGCCGAGTTTTGCGCCTAAACTAATCTTTAGGCGGCCGTTTAACCGGCTTAAACCACATATCAACTCCGAGTCAAACAAAATGGAATAATAATTGCTTGTAAAAGCTCATCATGGCAAGGAGTCAAAGATGCGTTACTGGCTTATAACTGTATTTATCATTTTGCTATCAGGATGCGACATGGTCACTACTCATCGCATTGAGTATCCATATGTACCACCTAAAGTTAGCAAAGATAATCAACTTTACAGTGTAATTTTACGCTTAGCAGACAGGCTATTGGATCAAATGCCGAAAATTCGGGCTAACCAGACTTTAGCCATTAGCAGCATTGTGAACTTAGATCAGCTGGATAAAACCGATGGTTTTGGTCGGCAGTTGTCTGAATCAATGTATTCAGCATTTGATTCACGGGGTGTTCACCTGGTTGAACCTCGTTTAACGGGTCGTTTAACGATGGTACCCACCTCGGGCGAATTTGCGCTTAGTCGCGATGCAGCTGATTTGATTAAGAAAATGAATATTACTTATATGCTGGTGGGGAGTTATCAGCCAAGCCGTTCAGGGTTACATGTGAATGTTCGAGTGATTCGCTTATCTGATCGTGCTGTGGTGAGTGCCGCATATGAATTTTTTCCGGCTGATATAGCACCGCTCGTGCCTGCAGTTCGAGAAGTCAATGGAGGATTGGTTCGCGATGATATTCGCCAGCAATAAATGGTATCTATATTTGTTAGTCGTCTTTATGGTCTCGGGCTGTAGTTCGCTGAGCGATCTAAAATTACCGACTTTACATCGTCAAGATACAGTTACGAAAAAACCTCCGCAGTCTTTTGCTGTGATCCGTGCCGTTGGTTATGCGCCGATTCAAGAGCAAATGGGACCTTCGGAACAGGTCAAAGAATTACAGGCGATGCGAGCATCAAAACTGGATGCGTATCGAGAACTGTCTGAGCGCGTCTATGGGCAAAAAGTTGCCAGTAATGTCACGGTCAAAGACATGATCTTAGGCAATCAGTCGTTAGAAGCATCAGTTTATGGCGTCATCCGAGGGGCAAGGGTGCTCAAGTCTTATCGGGTCAAAAATACGTATGTTACCGAACTTGAACTCGACTTTCGTGAAGTCTATCGCGTTGCGATGTCGATGCAGCCGACTATCGATGCTGATACCAGTTATTTAGGCTCCGCTGAGCCCTAAAGCAAAAGTAAAGTTCATCGGTTGGCTGCCGATAAGCTAACTATAGAAAAGCATAAGATCAAACCCATTACCACTGAGGTTTGATGAAGTGGCCACAATGATGGCACAGATGAATAAGGAAGCCTGTAATGAAAGCGATTGTAGTCGGTGTTCTGATGTCGATGACTTTAACCGGTTGTGCCCAGTTGGGGTTTGGCCAGAGTGAACAACCTAGTGCTGAGCCAACTACGCCGCCATCGGCATATAGTTATACAGATGAGCAACAGCCTCCTAAAGAGGAGAAAAAAAGCTTTTGGGATCGCTTGTTTTCTTTTTCTTCATCTTCGGACAAAGCTGCTCAAAAGCCAAAGCCTAAAAAATCGGTTGTGGAAACCCCGGTTAACGATAATCCGCGAAATCTGACCCTTGAAGATTATGTCGCCGATATGGCTAACCAGATGATGCGCAGTGCCAAATATGTCAATCCTCATACGCCGATTGGTGTCGCCTCTTTTGTTTCATTAGAGGATTTGCGCAAAACCAGTCCATTCGGCATGCAATTGTCAGAAAGTTTTGTTTTTGAAATGCAGCAGCATGGTTTAGCGCTGATTGACTATAAAGCGACAGGGTTTATTCGTATCACGCCCAATGGCGATTTTGTCTATAGCCGCAATACCACTGAGCTGCCGAAAGTTCAGCCAATTGAGTATCTGTTAATTGGCACTTATAACCGCACGATGCGCGGCTATATTGTGAATGCTCGTTTAGTAGGGGCTCGCTCGAAAGTGGTGGTGGCATCAGCTCAGCAGTTAATACCACTGAGCGTTTATAATAGCGCCATGGATATTGACCCGAGCCGCAATAAACCCATCATGAAAGATGGGGTGGTTCTGATTCAATCGCCTAATGGTAAATAAATTCAAACTTCCTTGTTGATTCAAAGGGCCGGTTTTCCGGCTCTTTTCTTATCTAGCGTTTATTGTCGATACATTCAGCCTTTGTTTTAATCATTGCTACAAAGTTATCGCATCACTTTTGTTATCTGATGTGCTCCTTAAGATTTGTTTAAACCTCTTGTTATTTACGTGGATAGCGAACGAAAAAGGGCGTGAGGGATCTCTCTAGGGGCTGTTTCATTTAGCAAATTAAAAAGCTCTGCTTTGTGGTGTTATGCTTAATAAAAACTATAAACGAAACCGCTCACATTGAGGCATCACTTAATCTGTACCAATTAATAGCAGCTATTAGCAGCGACTTTAGGGGCTAAACTGCCCAAGCTACAGTTGCCAAAAATACATTTATATATTTAGAGTTAAGTCGCCGTCACGCAGCTAAAACTAAAGAGGTTATGTAATTAGCCTTGAGATAGCGCTATCGTCGCTGATAACAATAATGAGTAGATAGATAAGATAATTGATAATCGCAGAGTAGGGATTAGGCTTTGAAGCTTTTGCCGTGGCGGCTTGCTGTGTGTTGGCGACCCGCTTTATCGTAAGTCATCGAGCTTTGCTGCATCAGTTGATTCATCTGATGGGCAAGCCGTTCAACTTCTTCACTACTGGCTTTTATAATTCGACCGTTGATGGTATTTGCCTGTTGGCAGATAGACAACATTTTTGTGATCTGCTTATGCTTGGCAATAAAATGAGGTTCTTTGGTTAAAAGCTGCCGTTTTGGATGAGCTTCAATGAGTTGATCGTTTTCATTAAGTTGTTCAAGTAGCGTATTTTTTTGCTGAGCGATAGCATTGATCCCATCAATATCGCGCTCAGCCAAAATCTGCTGCTCTTCCTGCAGTGTTTTGAAAAGCATCTCAAGAAGCTGTTGTTGCTGAGTTAAAAGAGATTCTAACATTGCTACTATAGCCTAACGATTAACGATAAAGTGTGTTCATTTGGTCTTCCATTGAACCCATTTTTCTCGCTACTCGTGGAGCATCAACTTGATAGCTGCCATCGGCAATAGCTTGCTTGAGCGCTGCAATTTTTTTGCTGCGAGCTGCATCGCCGGCTGCATCACTTTGTCTTAGGCCGTTTTCGATCTGGTTTAATTGACGAGCTTTATCGGTCAACACGACAGAATCCTGAGGGGCAGTAGCTTTTGTTTGACGCGAATCGCTATCATTATTCTGCACCTGACGGTTATCAGAATTACGATTATTCTCAACAGAATTGCTGCGACTACCGCTTATGTTATTGATATTCATAGCCATATAAGGCATCCCATGATTGTTCGTTTAACTTAATGCATTAAAGTTATAGATTCTATCGGCCTAGTGGTAGAAAACTTTAATACGATTTACATGCGAACTGTCACTTTTCCAACAGACTTAATAATAGCACTGATCATTCTTTGCGATTGGTTATTACGTACTCTAATCGTATCACCTACCAATCCATCCGCCAATGCTGTTCCTGATGTACTAATATACAATCCGCGACCTTGGGCGACAATTTTTACTGAATCGCCTCGACATACTATGCAAATATCATACCGAGTCAATGGTTGATCGCGATTGACTCGACGTTTTAATTTTGCTCCCAGTAACTCGTTGATTTGGCTATAATGTGTACCGAAGATGCGGTTCTGGCTCAAATAGCTTATTTTTAAATCAGATTGTTCAATTGTATCGCCTGCATCTGCTGTCGTTTTCATTGTAACAATCGGAATTAATGTCGTGACTTTGACAGGGATATAAAGTCGAAAATTACGGTCTTCATCACAGGTAACGCGAACCGTGTTGTTCTTGCTTATCTGTGGATCAGTTAAAAAGTAGTGAAACGTCTTACAGCTTTTAAAATTGGTTCGCGGGTCAATGTTAGCCGCTTCCACTTTGACTCGCTGGTCTGCTTTGAGCACTACTTTATTTTTGACATAGGCAGCTGCCTGCGCCTGCAATTTACTAGCGGTGTTTGGTGTTGCGAATGTGTTATAACTGATAAATAACAACGCAATTGAGCATAAAATCTGTTTAATCATTTTAATTTACAGTCGATATATAAATATAACGGAGAATGTTTAAGCTTTTTACTATGCTTTAGTAGACATCAACTTTTAAGCAGCGGCATAACCGTCAATTTTATGACAATTTAGCGTTAACTTTGACTTTGTCACAATCTACACGCAAAAGTTGTGCCTTTTGCTCAAGGAGAGATATTCAGCATGGCGGGAATTCTAGATTCAGTAAACCAACGTACGCAATTAGTTGGTCAGAACCGATTAGAGTTGTTAATGTTTCGCCTAGTGGGAAAACAGCGATACGGAATTAACGTATTCAAGGTTAAAGAGGTGCTGCAATGTCCTCCATTAACAGCTTTACCTAAACTTAACTCAGTGGTTCGCGGGGTCGCTCACATTCGCGGCCAAACCATTTCAATTATTGATTTGAGTCGTGCAACCAAAGGGCCAGCCATTACCGACTTAAGCAAAGCGTTTGTCATCATCGCTGAGTATAACCGCTCAGTGCAGGGCTTTTTAGTTGGTTCTGTTGAACGAATTATCAATATGAACTGGGAAAATATCATGCCGCCGCCAAAAGGTGTTGGGAAATTTAACTACCTGACCGCGGTGACTGAAGTTGAAAATGAACTGGTTTCTATTCTCGATGTAGAAAAGATTCTGGATGAAATTTCTCCGTTTCCAACAGATGTTAGTTCGACAATTGTTGAACAAGCTTCTGAGTCTATCCATGACAAGAAAATTTTGGTGGCTGATGACTCATCTGTTGCCCGAAATCAGGTTAAGCGTGCTGTATCCTCTTTAGGGATCGAAGTTGATCTTTGTAAAGATGGTAAAGAAGCGCTCGATCTATTAAAAGCAAAAGCAAAAGAAGGTCCGATCAAAGATCTTTATTCACTGGTGATTTCAGATATCGAAATGCCTGAAATGGACGGATACACGCTAACGGCTGCAATTCGCTCTGATCCCGCATTGCGAGAGCTTAAAGTAATTTTGCATACCTCTTTAAGTGGTGTTTTCAACCAGGCAATGGTGGATAAAGTTGGCGCGAATGCGTTTATTGCAAAATTCAATCCGGATGAGTTGGCTTCTGCGGTGCGTGATTCAATCGAAAATTAACAATGCAGGTATTTAAAGCGTGAAAGAGCTTTCAGACGAGCTATATTCCCAATTCAGCAGCTTTTTGGAGCAGCAGTGTGGCATCGTTCTTGGAAATAACAAACAGTATTTAGTGAAAAGTCGCCTATCTCCTCTAGTGCAAAAATTTGGCTCGGGGAGTTTAGGTGAGCTAATTACTCAGGCGATGAGTCTGCGTGAGCGTAATATTCGCGCTGAAGTGGTTGATGCGATGACCACCAATGAAACGTTGTGGTTTCGTGATAGTTACCCGTTTCAATTGCTCGGTGATCGGTTGCTGCCAGAGCTAGCTCAAAGCAAACGTGGGGTAAAAATATGGTCTGCGGCCTGTTCTTCTGGTCAGGAGCCTTATTCGATAGCCATGATCATCCAGGAATTTTTACGTCGTCGTCCTGGTGCGATGAGTAGTATCCAAATTGTTGGCACTGATATTTCACCATCAATGCTCGAGCATTGTAAAAAAGGTGAATATGATGCACTTGCTTTAGCTCGCGGATTGTCACCTGAGCGCAAACGGCAATTTTTTGAAGATGTTGGCCATGGTCACTTCCGGGTGAATGAAGCGGTGCGAAAATTTGTGAGTTTTCGCCCGCTCAATTTGCTCGATAGTTATTCTCTGTTGGGTAAATTTGACATTATTTTCTGTCGAAATGTGTTGATTTACTTTTCTGCCGATCTTAAATCGAAAATTCTCAACCAGTTTGCTGGTGCTCTTAATCCGGGTGGTTATCTGATTCTTGGCGCATCTGAATCTTTGACAGGATTAACGGACCGATTTGAAATGATCCGTTGTAATCCGGGGATCATTTATCGATTGAAGTGATTTTTTTGTATAAAAATAAACCATTCTAAAGCGGCAAAGCGGTAAGTTTTGCCGCTTTATTTTTTCTTTTTTGCCGCCTTTTTCGCTATTTTCCCCATCGTCAAAATTTTGTAATGGCATATTAGTTGCAGTTTCCTGCTGTCATCTCTGGAGGAAACTTATGAGTATTACTTTTGATAAAGCTTTTGGCATTCACCAGTACACACTAGGTGTTCGCGAGCGTCGAGCTGAGTTACTAGCCAGTAATATTGCTAACGCAGACACCCCGAATTACAAGGCTCGGGACATCGATTTTAAAAAAGCATTAGCCGATGCGACAAGTGGGCACGATTTTCGCTTATTAAGAACAAACGAAAGGCATATTGCCGGTTCGGCGGACTTTGACCCGAGTATTGGATACCGGGTTCCAGACCAGCCAGATACTGGCGATGGCAATACGGTTGATATGCAGACTGAAAAGACACTGTATATGGAAAACGGAATGCGTTACGAGGCCAGTTTGAATTTCTTAAACAGCAAAATCACCGGCCTTAAAAAAGCAATTACAGGATAATCATTATGGGTTTATTTAATGTATTTGACGTATCCGGTTCCGGTTTAAAAGCACAGTCAGTCCGTCTGAATACGACCGCAAGTAACCTGGCAAACGCCGATAGTGTTTCTTCGAATTTTGAAGATACTTATCGGGCTCGGAAACCGGTTTTCGCTGCAGCGCTAGATCAAGCAATGGGCGGGGGACCTTCCGATGCGGTTAAGGTAGAAGTGAAAGGGGTTGTTGAAAGTGATGCGCCACTGCGGCGTGAATACAACCCGAACCATCCTTTGGCAGATAAAGATGGCTATATTTACAAGCCAAATGTCAATGTGATGGAAGAGATGGCTGACATGATCAGTGCCTCGCGCTCCTATCAGACCAATGTTCAGGTTGCGGATGCCGCCAAACAGATGCTGAATTCGACGTTAAATTTAGGTAAAGGCTAGTCGGAGATTGGGTAAATGGCACAGATTAAAGGATTAGATAGCAATATCTATTGGCCGGATAAGACGAAGCAGCAACAGCCGCTCAAGCAAGATGCCAAGGTTAATAGACCTGAGAATGGGCCCGTTGCAGCGCCATCTGACAATAAAAAGCTTGATCAGAAAGATTTCTTTTCGCTGTTGACTCAACAGTTGGCTTATCAGGATCCGTCTAAGCCTGTGGATAATGCCCATATGATTTCACAGATGTCATCGTTTCAGACATCAGATGGAATAGCTAAGCTGACGGAAGAGTTTAAAGGTCTGAATAACTTAATGACCTCATCGAAAGCTCTGCAAGCATCAACTTTGGTGGGACGTTCAGTACTGGTACCACTTGATCATGGCATGAATGAAGGCAAAGGGTTTTCAGGCGTTGCTGTGGCAGGCAAAGGTGCAACGGATGTGAGTGTCACCATTAAAGATGCCGCGGGGGAAGTCATTAAAACGATCAACCTAGGCGATGGTCATGGCAACATGAAATTTAGCTGGGATGGCAAAGATAAGACAGGTAAAGCCGCTCCAGAAGGTAAATATGAAATCGAAGTGACTGGTAAACAAGGCGCGAAGAATGTTCAGTTAGCTGCGGCAACGTTTGGTCACGTAAGCAGTGTCAGTCTTTCCCATAAAGGGGCTGAAGGTATCAAGTTAAATCTGGCTGGTTTAGGCGGATTTAATATGAAGGACGTGCTTGAAGTTGGTGAAAGCTAGTACGTTGAAAGTAATATAGGAGATTGAGAGATGGCATTTGGTATCGCCTTAAGCGGCATTAACGCTTCACAAAAGGATTTGGATACAACATCCAACAACATTGCGAACGTTGATACAACGGGCTTTAAAGAGTCTCGAGCAGAGTTTGCGGATGTGTATGCCAATTCATTGTTCTCAAATGCTAAAACAGCAAACGGGAACGGTGCAAAAACGACTCAGGTTGCCCAGCAGTTTCATCAGGGCTCGCTGAAATTTACCCAAAACTCGCTCGATTTGGCGATTACCGGGGAAGGTTTCTTCGTGACTTCTGAGAAAAAAGACGGGCTAACTCACCAATATACACGAGCTGGTGCGTTTAAATTGGATCCGAATAACTATATTGTGACCTCAGAAGGGAACTATCTGCAAGGTTACAAAGTTAACTCAGATGGTACTCCATCAGCGGTGAGTATGGCTGCAACTAAACCAATTCAGCTCAATAGCGAAGTTGGCTCGCCAACGATGACATCAGAAGTTGATATGTCGTTTAACTTGCCAAACAGCGCCGCAAGTAAAGATCCGACACTATTTAATCCTGATGATAGCTCAACCTATAATTCATCGACCTCAGCAACAATTTATGACTCCCTTGGCGGATCGCATGTTGCTCAGTCTTATTTTGTCAAAGTAGGTGGTCAATCAAATACTTGGCAGCAACGAATTTTTGTTGATGGCAAAGAACTCGGCCAGCCACATACGTTGCGCTTTGATAACACCGGTTCATTGGTTGAACCATCACCAGCTGAGATTGATACGCCACCATTGAGTGCTCTCGGTGGTGTTTGGGATGCAACGAATGGTTCGGTCGACTCAACCCAGACATTGAAATTTAAAATCGGTGGTTCGACTCAGTTCTCTTCTGCCTTTGAAGTGAATAACTTAAAACAGGATGGCTCTACTGTTGGTAAATTAACTGGTATTGATATCGGTGCTGACGGTTTGGTTAAAGCCTCTTATAGTAACGGGGTAACTCGTTTCGTATCTAAAGTTGCTTTGGCTAAGTTTAATAACTCACAAGGGCTGAGCCAGAAAGGGGATACTTCATGGCAGCAGACTCAATCGTCAGGGGAAGCTATCGCAGGGGAACCGGATCGCGGAACATTCGGCAAAATTAATTCCTCGGCACTTGAACAGTCAAACGTCAACCTGACCAATCAGCTCGTTAATCTGATTTCAGCACAGCGTAACTTCCAAGCTAACTCACGTGCGCTTGAAGTCGATAGTTCACTGCAACAAACCATTATTCAAATCCGCTAATTTTACTTGTGGTAATGCCCGCTTCGGCGGGCTTTTTTGTTATATCTGCACACCGATTTATCCCTTCATTTTCTTTACAAAGTTTGGCACCGCTTTTGCAGTATATCCGTTAGTCATCCATTTGACGCAGGATTACAGTAGTGGATAAGTACCTCTATATATCAATGACTGGCGCATCCCAAGGGCTGAATGCTTTGGCCGTGCACGGTAACAACTTGGCTAATGCCAACACCACGGGGTTCAAAAGCGATTTTGAGCAGGCTCGTGCGATGCAGGCTTATGGCGAAGGTTTGCCTAGCCGAGTATTTGCTATGCGTGAAAATCCGGGTCAGAACTTTACCCCGGGGGCACTCAAAACCACCGGGCGAGACCTTGATGTTGCGGTAGCCGGGCAGGGATGGATCTCAATTCGAGATGCCAATGGCCAGGAAGCATTGACTCGTGATGGAAATTTGACGGTTTCTGCTGCTGGCGTGTTGCAAACTGCCACAGGGCATCCGGTGATAGGTAATAATAATCAACCCATTATTATTCCGTTACCCGTTGAGAAAATTAACATTAATAAAGATGGAACGATTGAGGTACGTCCTCAAGGTGCTCCGCCTGATGGAATGGAAGAAGTGAACCGAATCAAACTTGCCAATCCATCGATTAAAGAATTGCGTAAAGGCACTGATGGTCTGTTCCGTCTGGCCAATAATCAGCCAATTACAGCCGATGCCAATGTTGAAGTTATCAAAGGGGCTTTGGAGGCGAGTAATGTCAATCCTATCGCGGAAATGACACAGCTGATTAATTTACAGCATAACTATGATATGCAGGTCAAGATGATGCGAACAGCTGAAGATGATGATCGCTCTGTGACTCGCCTACTTAATTTACGTGGTTAATACTGGAGGTTATTTTCTATGAACCCAGCATTATGGATTAGTAAAACAGGGCTCGATGCTCAGCAGACTAACGTGTCAGTTATCTCGAACAACTTGGCCAACGCCAGTACGGTTGGTTATAAAAAAGGTCGAGGTGTCTTTGAGGATTTGCTCTATCAAACCGTCAATCAGCCAGGGGGACGTTCGTCACAAAACACCCTAACACCAACTGGTTTGATGCTTGGTGCCGGTTCCAAAGTGGTTGCGACCCAAAAAGATTTTTCTCAAGGGAACGTGAAAACCACAAATAACTCGTTCGATATGATGATCAACGGTAAAGGCTTTTTTGAAGTTCAGATGCCTGATGGAACAATGGCCTATACCCGAAATGGTCAGTTTTCACTGAACCAAGACGGCACGCTGGTAACTCCAGGTTCTGGTTATCCGATCCAGCCTGAAATTCAAATTCCAGCAAATGCTCAGAGCATGACTGTTTCGGAAGATGGCCAAGTCAGTGTGGTTCTTCCCGGTCAGCAGCAACCACAGGTTGTGGGGCAGATTGCTGTCGCCGATTTTGTAAACCCTTCAGGTTTAGAACCTAAAGGGCAAAACTTGTACGTAGCGACAGCCTCTAGTGGTGATGCCCAAGAAGGCGTTGCAACTGAAAATGGCCTAGGCTCTATTCAACAAGGTGCCCTTGAGACATCAAACGTGAATGTAACGGCTGAGCTGGTTGATTTGATTGAAGCGCAGCGTGTTTATGAGATGAACTCGAAAGTCATTTCAAGTGTTGATCAGATGCTTAACTACGCAACGCAGCAGCTTTAGTCGTTGATGGATAAAGGAATCGTGGCCATGCAAAACAGATGCAAATGGTTTGTCACATTATTGGCTCTAGTGACCAGCTTGATAGCCATTGAGGCTCAAGCAACGCGCATTAAAGATGTTGCTGATGTCGCTGGTGTTCGTAATAACCAATTGTTGGGTTATGGTTTGGTGGTCGGTTTGCCTGGGACTGGCGAATCAGGCAATGCCTTTGCGGATCAATCATTTGAAACGATGCTGCGTAATTTTGGGATTAAAGTTCCGCCCAATACCAGTTTGAAAATTAAAAATACCGCAGCTGTTGCTGTGCAGGCGACATTGCCACCTTTTTCAAAGCCAGGGCAAAGTATTGATGTGACTGTTTCTGCCATTGGTCAGGCTAAAAGCTTGCGTGGTGGTAGTTTATTACAGACCTTCCTTAAAGGGGCAAACGGACAGGTGTACGCGTTGGCTCAAGGAAGCCTGATTGTGGGTGGGTTTGGCGCTGAAGGGGCTGATGGTTCTAAAATTATCGCCAATACTCCGACCGTGGGGCGTATCCCTAATGGCGCCATTGTTGAGCAGTCCATTAAATCGCCTTTTGATCAGGGGGATTTTATCACCTTTAATTTAAAGCAGCCTGATTTCACCTCGGCTAAGCGATTAGCGGATGCGATTAATAAAATGGTTGGGCCGCGCACAGCCGAACCAATTGATGCCACATCAGTTAAAGTTTATGCACCGCGCGATCCGTCTCAACGAGTGAATTATCTCTCTACATTGGAAAATATTGAGTTTCAGCCAGCTCAAGAATCAGCCAAGATCATTGTTAACTCAAGAACTGGCACCATTGTGATTGGTAAAGATGTCAAATTGTTGCCAGCAGCGATTACCTCGGGTGGGCTCACAGTCAAAATATCTGAAAATCCAACTACTTCTCAGCCTAATGCGCTTGCTGGTGGAAATACAGTTACTACCCAAAATTCGAATATTCAGGTCGATAAAGGCGATGGACGGATGTTCAAGTTTCAGTCTGGTGCGTCATTGGATGATTTAGTTCAGGCCGTTAACCGGGTAGGGGTGGCTCCTGGTGATTTGGTTTCAATTCTTGAAGCGCTCAAACAGGCTGGTGCCATTCAGGGCGATTTAATTGTCATATAAGGATTTGTTGGTATGGACTTGAAAAACCCAATGTTGATGCAAAATGCGATGGCGCAGCAGCAAAGCTATACCAACTTAAATCAGCTGGATGAGCTGCGCCGTGAAGCAAAAAAAGATCCACATAAAGCTTTAGAAGCTGTCGCTCATCAGTTCGAAGCATTGTTTATGCAGAAACTGCTCGAAGAGATGCGCAAGTCCAACAGCCAATTTTCAAGTGAAGATTCGATCAATAACAATCGTTATGTGAAGAACTATCAGCAGATGTATGACAAACAGTTGTCTTTAGATCTCTCTAAAAATGGCTCGCTTGGATTGGCAGATCTGATTGTTCAGCAGCTTGATCCAGATAGCGCCAATGTCATTCCGGCTAGCCAATTGCGCCCAGGAAGTTCTCGCATGTCATCGATTGCAATGGGGCATAGTCATTCTTTAGATCAAATGGCAGCAAAACCACAAACTGGCAAGAAAGTTGCTCATGATCCATTAATGCAGTTTCAGCCACGACGAGTTTATACGCAGAGTCAGGTTGCGTCCGTGCCAGCGCCAAAAACAGCGGCAATCAAACGGCAGCAATTTGCCTCTGAAGATGATTTTGTTAAGACGCTGTTGCCCATTGCTCAAAAATTTGCCGCACCCGCGGGAATTTCACCGCTGGCAGTTGTCGCGCAAGCGGCCTTAGAAACAGGTTGGGGCAAACGGGTGATGGCCCATGGCGATGGCAATAGTAGCCATAACTTATTCGGGATTAAAGCCACAAAGGGTTGGCAAGGGCCGAAATTGAGAGTGCAAACACTGGAATATGAACAAGGGGTTGCAAAACCTAAGCAGGAAAATTTCCGAGCTTATTCATCATATGCTGACAGTGTGAAAGATTACGTGGCGTTGATGCAAAAACCGCGTTATCAGCAGGCTTTAGAAAATGGCCAAGATCCTGCTCAGTTTGCACAACAATTGCAACGTTCGGGTTATGCCACAGACCCTAAATATGCGGCCAAGATGCAGAAGATACTTGATAGCGAGGTGTTATCAAAGTATCAGAATTGATAATGGAGAATACCAGTCATGCCGGATTTATTAAATATTGGTGGTTCAGGGGTTTTAGCCCACCAAAGATTATTAGTGACAACTGGTAATAACATCTCCAATGTTAATACTCCTGGATATTCAATGCAGCGTACTGAGTATCAGCCAGAAATTACTGGTGGTGTCGGGCGCGGCCATACCAACCGAATCATTAACCAGTTTGCACAGCAGTCTGTTTGGCGCACCACCTCTGATTATGATGAAAAACAATCGTATCTTGATCGCATCTCAGAAATAGATAAAGTCGTCAGTGATGATTCACTGTCGCTTAACCCCAATTTAGATAAAACCTTCGCTAATATTCACGCGATGAATGATACCCCGCTATCCACATCAACCCGCGCCTTAACTTTAAATGGCTTCACCGGTTTATTACGGCGTTTTCGTCTGCTTGACGATCAATTCGCCACACAACAGCGCCATTTTAACGGTGAATTAAAAGAAAAAATTGATACGGCGAATAAGCTTATTGGTAGCTTGCAAGAGATGAATGTGCAGATTATGAGCCATCATAATTCGCCAGAGCAAGGCTCAATGGCCACACTAAAAGATAAGCGCGATAAAGCGATTCTTGATCTATCAAAAATTATCAAAATCCACACGATTGAACAGCCCAATGGCGCAAAACTCGTCTTTATGAAAAATGGCCATGCGTTGGTGACAGAAAAAAACCATGCATCCTTAGATTTGCGCCCCGGTAATCCTGATCCAACCCAAGAAGAAGTGTTCCTTGATTGGAAAACGACTGAAGCAAAGATGAATCCTGGTCAGCTTGGTGGTGCGATTGATGGATTATTAGTTTATCGAGACAGCGTGATGAACCCAAGTCGTAATCGGTTGGGGCAGATAGCACTGTCATTGACGGATTCATTTAACCAACAAAACCGCCTCGGTATGGATTTAGAAGGGCATTTAGGTGGCGATATCTTTTCGTTGCCAAAATTTGAAGGGCTAGCGCTTAATAAAAATCAGGGCGATGGCAAAGTCAGTGCACAAGTGATTCCTGGTAAGAATAAGGAACTGACTCGTTATGATTATCTAATTAAATTTGATAGTGGTAGCAGTTTTACCGTTCAGCGTTTAGATGGTAGCAAAACCGTTGGTGAGCCCGTTAAAGGCTCAACATCTGGTGATTTTGAAATCGATGGACTACGTATGGACATCTCCTCTGGCGGCTATGCCAGTGGTGACAAATTTTTGCTGCGTCCTGCTCATGAAGCAGCTAAAAAGGTTCAGTTAGCCATGACTCAACCAGAAAAACTTGCAGTGGCAGCGCCGGTTCGAGTTGATGAAGATATCCATAACATTAGTGATGCCAAAATTACGTTATCTAGTGTCACTAATACTGGCGATGGCTCTGGTTTTGAGGCCCCTGGTAAACTCAACATCCATTCGCCTCAGCGTATTGAAGTGAACAAAGACAATGGCTATGACATCTACGATGAGGATGGCCATAAATTGGCTACGGTTCCTGCAACTGATGATGGGCGTAATATTCTAGCTCAGGCAAAGCTAAATCCAGGTTATGACGTTTCAATTAGCGGCCAAGCAAAACCTGGCGATGTCTTTACCATAAGCTATAACACTGAAGGTTACGCAGATAACTTTAACGGTTTGAAGCTGGCGGATCTGCAGCAAAAAGCATCGGTGCGTAAAGGGCTTGCTAATGAGCAAACGAGTGACCGAATGACCTTCAATGATGCCTACACTGCGATGGTGAGCTTTATCGGTGGCCATACTTCTGAAGCCCGCTTAGATACGGCTGCTGCTAAGTCACTTAAAACGCAGAGTGAAAATTGGGAAAAATCGATCTCTGGAGTCAACATGGATGAAGAAGCTTCCAACATGGTGCGTTTTCAGCAAGCCTATGCCGCATCAGCACAGGTTATTAGCGTGGCGCAAAAGACATTTGAATCCATTCTTAATGCTTTGAGGTAGTCATCATGCGTGTTGCAACAATGAGCCTTTACAATACTTCGATGAATGGGATCTTACAGTCTCAACAGCAGGTCGAAAAAGCCAACACTCAGCTAGTGACTAATAAACGGTTGTTACAAGCAGGTGATGGACCTGCGGATATGTCGAAGAAAATGGCGATTGATACTGATATTAATCAGAATGATCAATATCAGAATAATGGCGTGTCTCTAGAAAATACCTTAAGTTTTCAGGAGAACATCCTCAACAGCATGCATGATTCGGCCTTGCGAGCGCGAGTTCTCGGCGTTCAATCTGGTGATGGTCTTAACGGGATGAATGAGCGCCGTTCCATGGCCAAAGAGCTCGAACAGATTCGAGGGCAAATGGCCGATTTGGTCAACACCCGAGATGCCAACGGTGATTATGTTTTTGCTGGTTTTCAGTCACAAATTCAACCCTATGTATTTGATGGTCAGCGTTATCACTACGTAGGCGATAATGGCAATAGCCGATTAAAAGTTGGCGCGTCAGTTTATGTGCAAAACAATACCACCGGTAAAGATGCGTTTGAGAATGTGTCTTTGCGTCGACGTGTAAAAGGTGATTCTGATGGGATTTATGCTTATGTGAGTGAGCAGAAAACCTATGATACCTTTTATAAGAACAACTATTCTGATGTTACCCCGGATGCAAACACCTATACGGTCTCAACTTCATCCGGTAGTAATGGTGGTCCGAACAGTTACACGATTACCAACAGTGATGGCAAAGAGCTCGCTTCAGGAAATTATGAAGTAGGTAAACCGTTTTTATTTAAAGGGTTAAAAATCAAGCTTAGCTCTGATCCGGGAACGACTGAATCTTTCACCTTACAAAAGCCTGAAAAGGATAATATTTTAAATATTCTTGGGCGCTTTATCGATGTTTTAAGAGACCCTAATATTGAAGGGCAAGACTATGATCAGGCCCAAGAAGACTTTTTGGTTGGAATTGATCACTCGACTGAAAAATTAAACTTAACCATGGGCTCTATTGGCGCACGAGAAAACGGCCTGGACTCATTAGGAAATGCTCAATCAGCGATTAATATCATCAATAAAAAATCGCGAGCATCTTTAGGTGAGGTCGATTTTTCTAAAGCGGTTACCTCATTATCTAAAGCAGAACTTGCACTTAATACCTCGTATGCGGCCTATAGTAAGATTAGTAAAATGACGCTGTTTAATTATATTTAGTCGCGCTATTTAAGTTAAATAAAGGACCTATATGGTCCTTTATTTGTTTTAGATGTTTATTTATCTAAATTTGAAGTTATATCTTATTTATATCTCTACTATTTTTTAATTAATTAAAAAATTTTCTAAATAATCCACAAAGTTCCTTAATGTTTTCGTTTGTAGGCCGATAGCATATATGTCCCCGGGATAGAAGGGGGTTGCTGGATTGCTCGGCTTCTTAAACAGACAAAAAAGTCCTAAAGGAATCGACATCTCAGCCGTTAAATAAGGTAAGTCGGCAGGATATAAGTCGACAACATAAAAAAGCCGATAAAAGCGGATCAGATTGTAGATAGGAGATATAACTATGGCACTTTATGTCAATACTAACGTATCGTCGTTAAACGCACAGCGTCAGTTAAGTCAATCAAGTCAAGCATTAAATACATCATTTCAGCGATTGTCTTCTGGCTCACGTATTAACTCTGCAGCAGATGATGCAGCAGGGTTACAGATTTCAAACCGAATGACTTCGCAAATCCAAGGTTTGGATCGTGCATCATTGAACGCCCAAGATGGGATTTCAATCTCTCAGACTGCTGAGGGGGCGATGGACGAATTAACTAGTTCACTGCAGCGTATTCGTACTTTGGCGATTCAATCGCAAGATGGTGTGAATAACTCAGATGACCGTAACGCATTGCAGTCGGAAGTTTCTCAGCTTAAAACAGAAATGAGCCGAGTGGCACAGACGACCCAGTTCGGTGGCGTGAATATTCTTAACGGAACATTTTCTGCTAAGTTCTTGGTTGGGGCTAATGCTGGCGAACAACAAAACATCAGTGTGAATATTCAAAACACGGGTGGTTGGGGCACGAGCGGCCTGAGTCTTGGTGGCTTGAGTGTTCAGAGTGTCGCGCAAGCGTCAGCGGCGGTAGCAACCGTTGATGGTGCGATTAAAAAAGTGGATTCACAGCGAGCTAAGCTTGGTGCGGTTCAGAACCGGTTCCAGTCAACGATTCGAAACTTAACGAACATTTCGAATAACGTAACAGAAGCGCGTTCTCGAATTAAAGACACTGACTATGCCAAAGAAACTGCAAGTCTGACTAAAAACCAGATTATTCAGAAAACCGCTACGACCATTTTGGCTCAGGCCAACCAACGTCCACAGGCTGCTTTGTCTCTGCTGGGCTAATAAAAAAGGACGGTGGGGTTCAGTCCACCGTCCTAGGAGGTTCGCGCATATAAATAACACTCTTAGGAGGCTCAATTCCTAGAATTATATTTAGCGCTTATAGTTTCGCTCCAATCTCCTATCACATGAGCGATTTAGCCAGGTTGTCCAAACCTGGCTTTTTTTGCAGCGGTTCAGACTGCATCAATTCAAAAGCATCAATTATGCCAAGTTTTTGTTTTTATTTTGACACTCCCTCAGAACAGTGATGAGCCCCCGTGTTTTTAATCCGTTTTTCTGCCTCTTTTGCTACGCTTGTTTTTTGACGGCAAATTAATTCCTCTTTTTGCTAAAAAAGATCTAAAGTTTGCCGTGGCATTGCCGTTACTGATAAGCGAAGAGAAAAGTTTCTTCAGTAATAGGGAAGGTTGTCTGACATGAAGAGGTTCACTTCTGTCAGGGTTCAGCAACCTTTCCTGATTTTAGGCCGCTCTATCCGGTTCAGATAGAGAGGTTAATCTTAGGAGGCTCAAACTATGGCATTAGTAGTCAATACTAACGTGTCATCCTTAGACGCACAGCGTTACCTGTCTCGTTCTAGTTCTCAACTGGATACGGCATATCAACGCTTAAGCTCAGGGAAGCGAATCAACTCGGCTAAAGATGATGCAGCAGGTCTGCAGATTTCAAACCGAATGACATCTCAAATCCAGGGTCTGAATCGTTCAGTTATGAACGGCCAAGATGGTATCTCTGTTGCGCAAACAGCAGAAGGTGCAATGGACGAGTTAACCACCATGATGCAGCGTATGCGTACTCTTGCCGTACAATCTCAAGATGGTGTGAACAACTCTGATGACCGTAATGCATTACAGGCAGAAGTTTCTTCACTGAAAACTGAAATGAGTCGTGTATCTCAGACGACCCAGTTCGGTGGTGTAAACCTGCTTGACGGGAGTTATTCAGCGAAATTCCTGGTTGGTGCAAACGCCGGTGCAAACCAAAATATTAGTGTGAATATTAGTCGCTCTAATGGTTGGGGTGCTACAGGTCTTGGTCTGTCTAATCTGTCAGTTCAGTCTGTCGGTCAGTCTAGCGCCGCCATCGGTAGCCTAGATACAGCGATTAAGGCTGTGGATAGCCAACGAGCTAAATTGGGTGCGATTCAGAACCGATTTGACTCAACTATCCGTAACTTGACTAACGTGTCTGAAAACGTAACGTCTGCTCGTTCTCGAATTCGTGATACTGACTTTGCAAAAGAAACCGCAAAATTGACTGAGTCAAAAATTTTGCAGCAAACCAGTACTTCGATTTTGGCACAGGCAAATCAGCGTCCACAAGCTGCGTTAGCTCTGATCTAATCTGCTGATTAGATAAAGGCAGTTTTTGACGGGAGGCTGAAATATGTCAAATGATATTAGTTCAGTCGTGACAGGTGATCGGTCATCGGTGGCTTATCAACACTCTTCAGAGCCTGCGCAGGTGGCGCGTCAGATTAAATCGGCGCGGAATTTGCAAGGCTCTTCAAGCCCGAACCCTGCGACCATGTCATCAGAGGATATTGTTAATGCAGTTGATGCGGTTAATCAGATCCTCAAGATGCAATCAACGGCAGTACGGTTTAAGGTGGATAAACAAGGCGGGGAATTGGTAACGTCAATTTACAATACCGATACCCATGAATTGATCCGGGAGATCCCTTCACAGGAACTTCGGGAAATATCCACTAGACTAAAAGAGTATCAAAATGCTACTGAGCAGGCTGGTTTACTTGTCGATAAAATAGTGTAAGAGGGCGGCGGACAATTATGGCAGGAGTAGGTGCAGGACTGACAGCTGCAGGTGTAGGTAGCGGACTCGATTTAGAGTCGCTCATGAATGCTTCTATAAATGCTGAACGCCAACCTCAAGAACAGCGTATTAAAAAACGCCAGGACACTCTGAACGTTACGCTTTCCGCGGTGGGAAGCGTAAAGTCAGCGTTGAGTAATTTTCGCAAAGCAGTTGATAAAGCGACGAAACCTCAACAATTTTTGCCCCGTCAGGCATTAGTTGACGGTCAAAAAGTGTCTGAAGCTACCGCAAATTCGGTCAATTCAACATCATCAGATAAAGATAAAAAATCTTCTGAGGCTGCCAGCTCATCGGATGACTTGGCGCAGCCTTATCAGGTTTCACTTTCAAGAAGGGCCGTAAACGGGACTTATCAGGTCGATGTCTTGCAGCTTGCGCAAGGTTCTCGATTAACTTCTACTAATGTTTATAAGTCCGGCACAGAAGCAATCTATAAATCTAACACTGCTGATAGAACATCAGCAGCATCTGCGCAGCTGACGTTTAAGGTGGGTCAGGGGAGCAAAGAAAAATCATTTAATGTTGATGTGAAATCGGGAATGACCATTGAGCAGCTTCGTAAAGCCATTAACGAAAATGCTAAAAACTTCGGTGTGACCGCAAACTTAATTAACTCAGAAAATGGCACCCATTTTGTGCTCGATAGCTCAGTGTCTGGGTTAGATAACGATAATAATCCGGATAATGGCAATCCAAATGATTTAGTGGTTACAACTTCAAATTCTCAGCTGGCAGATTTTGTTTCTAATTTTCAGACCACTAAAACTGCATCAGGCGCCAAGGTGCGGATCAATGGGTTAGAAGCGACCAGTGATACCAATCAGTTTAAAAATGTCATTTCAGGTGTGAATCTCACAGTCCATGAAAAAACCAGTAAATCGAGCCAGTTGACCATTGAGCCAGATGTTGAGGCCGCAGTTAAGAATGTTCATGATTTTGTCGATACTTATAACAAGGTACTGACTCAGATTGATAAATACAGCAAACCTCAGCAAGTTCATAAAGGTGCTGATAATACCCATCACAAACCACTTAGTGGTGATGCTATGTTGCGTACGATGCGTTATGCAATGGGTAAGATTGTCAGCAGCGGCGTAAGGGATCCAGAACAACCTGGGCGTGTTCAGACTCTCTATGGTATGGGAGTTAAAATGGACCGTGAAGGGAAGTTATCAGTCGACGATACCAAATTAAAAGAGCAATTAAATGGTGACTTAAATCAAGTTGGCCGATTTTTTGCATCGGATAATGGTATCGGGACGCGTTTTGCCAGATTTGTCAAAAGTTATGAAGAAACTGGTGGGATCCTTGATCATCGGCAGCAGTCTGTTCAATCCCGGTTAAAAGGCGTCCGCGAAGATCAAACGGCGTTGAATGATCGTATGACGCAATATGAAAAAACGTTACGCGATAAATATTCTGCATTTGATAAGTCAATGGCCGGACTCAAAGAACAGATGAATTATGTTCAGAGTCACCTTTAATATAAAAAGTTGAGAGATGTCGTTATGTATAAAAAAGGGATACATCAATATCGTCAGGTGGGTATTCGTGATCAGATCGCGACAGCTGATCCTCATAAAATAACTCAACTTCTAATGCAATCTGCATTGGAGAACTTAGCAGTAGCCAAGGGATGTATTGAACGTAAGGATTTGGCGAATAAAGCAAAACCTATTGCTAAGGCAACGGCGATTATATCATCGTTACGTAGTACGCTTGATCATAAAGCAGGCGGAGAAATCTCTCGCAATTTAGACGACCTGTATACCTTTATGTTGGAGCAATTATCTGAAGCTTCAGTGAGTAACGATCCACAACAAATCGCTGATGTTATCGAAATTTTATTGCCAATCAAATCAGCGTGGGATCGAATTCCCGAGTCGGCAAAACAAGAAGCTTATAGTCAGCGTAATGCTGTTTAGTGCTCATGGATGATGAATTATTAGCTCAGCTAGAAACACGTTCTGATACGTTACTAGCTCAGTTAGTTGATATACTTAAATTGCCCGATAGTGATATTGGGCAAGTTCATTTTTTACTCAGTGAACATCAAAATATACTCGAGCAGCTGACTGCTCAATGTGGGTCCAATTCGCCCATTCTTAAGCGTCGTCTCGCTTGCATGCAACAGCTAAGCGCGCAAATCTCTGATAGTAAAGATGAAATTAAGCAGCAATTGTCTGCGCTCAGTCAGGCGAAACGCCTTGCTAAAACCTATAATCCGCAACGTTAAAACGATACGACCACTATGCTCAATGTGATTGATTGTCAGCTTTGTTTAGACGAACAGACTCAGCAAGCAAACGAAGCACAGCTGGCGCCAGAGTTACTGAGTCGCCAAAAACGAAATCTTGAAGCTTGGATGTTGTTTGATAAAACACTTGCCGAGCAGTTCAACACTCATCAGCTTGTTACCTTTTCCCCATTTATTAACCGCCAAAAACAGATAAGTGTTTTAGATATTCATCTTGGGCGTTCATTGTATCCACTTGAACCGATGGTTGAGAGTGCCACTCAGGTGGCAGATTTTTGCCGCGCGGCACTGATGGTTAATAAAAATGAGGATTATCCTTCCGTCTCGTTAAGTCAAGAAAATGGCGCAGGCGTTTTAGATATTTTCCCGGGTATAGAGCTGCGTTATCAAGCGCTGATACAAAGTGCCACAGAACAACTCGTTATTCTTGGTTGTGGCCTTGGTTATCATCTTTTGGAGTTGGCTAAGAGTGCTCCTTGGCAGTCCATTTTGATAGTTGAGCCAGTGTTTGACCTGCTCAAAGTGTCATTGCTCAGCGCGCCATGGGATGAATTTTTTGACTACTGCCACGTCAACAATATTTCTATCACCATTCAAACGGGCCTAGATGGCAATGATAACTTACTTCCCATTGAGAGCTACTTAGAGCGCTCTCCAGGGCAAAGTTTTCATCTGTTCCGCCATTATCAATATCCGCTGTTTGCCAAAATGGAACTAGAGCTGGCGCTTGGCAATGTTCGATGGGATAACTTGACGGCTCTAGCTAGTTTGCAATTTGAGCAAGAACGCGTTTGTGAATTTGGTTTTTCAATCAACCATTACTTTGCTCATAGCGATGCGCTTGATAACACTCTGTTAGCAAAAAATTTAAGCGTATTTGAGCAGTATTTGCCGGATATTAGCCACTCATTTAACAACTACCAGAGTAAACGCTGGCGATTATTCCAAAATCAGTATCAACAGTGGAACTTGTTGGATGTTGAGCTGGGGGTGACGCTTTATCTTAATGATGCGAAAAGCGAAAGCTTGGCATATCTAGAACACTATGCGCGCCGACCAAAGCTTGATGTATTGGATGCGCGTAAAGGTACTCGTAAAAAAAGTCCGTATCTTCACTACAAATATTCCGATAAGCTCAAAGATCTCGTGCAATCATTGCCTGTGGAGCAATTTCACAAGCTGCCGCAGAAACTGCCGTCATTTATTATGTATGGCCTAGGTGTCGGGATTGCTTTTGAAAAATTAGCGCTTGAGCATGAAGTGGATAATCTGATTGTCTATGAACCCAATAGTGACTATTTTTATGCCAGTTTATTGCTGATTGATTGGCAGCCGATTCTTGCGCGTTTAGATAACTTGGGGGCTAATTTATACCTTAACGTCGGTGATAATGGCGAAAACATGGTTGAAGATATTCTCAACCGGCTCAATTACAGCGGTATTCATATTCTTTCGTATACCTTTTTCTACGTTAGTTATTTTCAGAGCCAGTTTGACCAGCATATTCGTCATACGCGTGAGCACTTCAAGGTGTTGCTCAATATCAGTGAATATTATGATCATGCCTTTTATAACTGGACGCATACGCGCCAATCTTTACTGAACAATGAGCCCTATCTGTTGAAGCAGCGTTCTAAAGCGCTCAATCAGCAGTTGGAAGAGTTGCCGGTGTTTATTGTAGGTAATGGGCCGTCATTGGACCGCTGCATTGATACACTTAGAGAATATCAAGACCGAGCCATTATTATCTCGTGTGGTACGAGTCTGAAGGCTCTGTATAAATATGGTATTCGCCCCGATTTTCACGCTGAGGTGGAACAAACTCGCTCAACTTATCACTGGATCCGCCAAGTTCCAGACAGCCAGTGGTTGGCTCAGATTGATTTGCTCACCGTTAACGGTGTTCACCCTGATGTCTCATCTTTGTTTCGCCAGACGTTCTTGTGTTTTAAAAGGGGAGAAGCGGCCACTTTAGCGCATCTGCTTGCCAACCCTGACGCGGATAATTATCAGGATATTTTATATTCCTATCCCACCGTTTCTAATTGTGCGATAGCTTATGTTCTAGCTCTTGGATTTAAACAGTTATATCTATTTGGGGTAGACTTAGGTTTTAAAGACCCACGTTACCATCACAGTCAGCAATCTGCGTATTTTAAAGAGCAAGATGGCTCAGAAATTTATGACTATGCGCAGCACGGTGTTGGGCTTCGAGTGCCAGGTAACTTTGATGAGTTTGTCTTTACTAAATATGAATTTCGCTACTCGGCTGAGATTATCGAAAAGACGCTGGCGCTTTATGCCAATGTGGATTGCTATAACACCAGTGATGGTGCCTATATCAACGGCACTATTGCTTTGCATCCAGAACAATTGCTGATTTTAAATCCACCTATTGATAAACCGGCTTTTCGCCAGCAGTTACTTAATGATGCCTATGATACGCAAACAACCGCCATGGCTACATCACTCGATGATTGGTTTAATGATAACGGGTTTGCATCGTATATTGAGCAAATGCAACAGATATTAGATAACGAATGTCACAGTTGGCAGGATGTTTTAGACCAGCAGATGCAACAGATGGCCGTACTTGGGCAAGCGGCTGGAAATAGTCATTCACTATTTTTTGTACTGATGCGTGGGTCGGTTAATTTTTGCCTAACGTATCTGACTCGTCTGGCTTTTTCGTGTGAAGATGAAATGCGTTGTGTCGAACGTTATGAACAAGGTAAAGCTATCTGGCGAGATTATCTGAGCGCTATCAATGAACATTATCAAAATTGTTTAGGTGAGTTTGATAATACCCCGGGACTAGATTTTTAAGCTCAGCATCGCTACAAAAAAGCCATGAAAGTATTCATGGCTTGTTCGTTTGCTATCGGAGTTTTTATAACTCATCGCAAGAGTATTGCTTGGCAACTTTGTCAAAATAATGTACGAGTGAATATTGCTCTTGCCCCATCAGATAGAGATAAACAATCCCAGGAAATGCGTAGCTGTATGGCTCATTGATGATAAATGTTTGTGGAGGCTCATCACCTTGTTTTTCCTGATGAAACCAATGGCCACCATAATTTTTTATAAAAATCTCACCGATGTATGCACCAAAAATATAGGACAGCGTAAATAGGTGTTTTTCGCTGAGTGATTCATGACGCAATTGTTCGAGTAGTTGCTGGACTATCTCAATACTTTTAATGCTGCCATCAAGGTCAATTTGCTGCTCTTTTGCAAAAGCAACGGCATCAAGGGCTGAGGCTTGCATTAATTCTTTAATATTTACTGAGTCCATGGCTTCCTCAATTTGACAGTTGCAGATATGGGTGAAGAGTGTGCTCGATTAACTTAATAATACGATTTTGCTCATCAATACTCAAAGTTGGGTACACAGGAAGTGACAGGGCATGTTGATAATGGGCCTCTGCGCCAGGATATTGATGAAACTCAGTCGAGTTTAGCTGACGATAATAGGGCTGTCGGTAAATAGGAATATAATGCAGTTGGCAAAATATCTGTTCGTCACCAAGCGCTTGATAAATTTTTTGACGGATTTTGGAATCTGCACATTGAATCAATGCAAGATGGTAAGCTGAGTGGCTGTGAGCTGTGATCTGTTGCATGCTCACCAGTGAATTACCAACAAATGCCTGTTCATAGCGCTCGATAATGGCACGGCGTTTTTGCAAAAAATCGTCAATTCGGCGTAGTTGCGCAATCCCCAAAGCAGCCTGTAGATCGCTTAAGCGGTAATTGTATCCCAGTGTTTGTTGCTCGTAATACCACGGGGCAGAATTTGGATACGACCAGTCATCCGCATCTTTGCTAATGCCGTGGCTTGCGAACTGGCGCAGCCGTTTAGCAAGGCTTTGACTTTTACAAGTGATCATACCACCCTCAGCGGTGGTAATGGTTTTTACTGGGTGAAAACTAAAAACGCAGCAATCGCTGTAGCGACAGCTTCCAACTGGGTCATTGTGATAAGTGCTCCCTAAAGCATGACAAGCATCTTCAATGATGGCAATACGATGAGCCTGACAGAGCTTGGCAATCGATGCCATGTCACAACTGTTGCCGCCCAAATGGACAACTATCAATGCCTTTGGAAAATGCTCAGCTTTGGCAAGCATTTTTTCAAGTGCCTCGATACTTAGGTTTCCGCTCGTTGGGTCAATATCAACAAAGCGCACGTTGGCACCGCAATAACGAGCGCAGTTAGCACTGGCGACAAAACTCACCGCAGACACCCAGACCTCATCGCCTTGGGTGATGCCAAGAGCCATGCATGCTAGATGTAATCCCGCGGTCCCATTGCAACAGGCAATTGCATGTGGCGCATTCACATAACTTGCTAAGTCTTGCTCAAACCGGCCGACATAAGGCCCTTGCGTGAGTAAATTACTATGCAGAACTTCACATACAGCATCGATATCCTGCTGATCGATGGTTTGTTTTCCATAATAAATTGCTTTTGCCATGTTAGTAATCGCGAATTTGGTTAACAGATAAAAAGTCAGGGTTATCTAATGAATTATAGGAAAATCCAATTTCTACCTGTTTGCCACTTTGCTGGCAGGCATTAACCTGAAAATTATTTTGCCGACTATTGAACGATATTGATGGCGCAATTAGAAAATGATCATCAAATTCATAGGTATGATACGAGTCATCCGCTGGAACCATGACCTCGTGCAATTTTTCTCCGGGGCGAATTCCAATGACATGTGTGGTGAGCTCAGGGGCCAGTGCTTTGGCTAAATCGACAATTCGTACCGATGGAATTTTGGGGACAAAAATTTCACCGCCATGCATGCGCTGAAAGTTGTCGATAACAAATTGCACGCCTTGCTCAAGGGTTATCCAAAAGCGGGTCATATCTTCATGCGTGATAGGCAGTGAAGTTTCCCCGTTGGCGATGAGCTTTTTGAAAAATGGCACAACTGAGCCACGTGAGCCAACAACGTTGCCATAACGCACGACACTAAAACTAGTTTGGATAGCCCCGACCATGTTATTGGCCGCAACAAACAGCTTATCGCTAGCCAGTTTTGTTGCACCATAGAGATTAATTGGATTAGCTGCTTTATCGGTCGATAGTGCGATTACTTTTTTTACCTGATTGGCAAGCGCTGCGTGGATGACATTTTCAGCACCATTAATATTGGTCTTAATACATTCCATTGGATTGTATTCAGCTGCTGGAACTTGTTTAAGGGCGGCTGCATGTACCACGTAATCAATACCACGCATTGCAGTTGTGATACGTTCTCGGTCACGGACATCGCCAATAAAGTAACGCATACAGCTTTGCGGAAAAATCTGCTGCATCTCAAACTGCTTAAGCTCATCACGTGAGTAAATTACAACTCGCTTTGGGTGATAATCACTGAGCAATTTTTTTACAAATTTTTGGCCAAATGAACCGGTTCCGCCGGTAATTAATATCTGCTTGTCATTAAACATGCTAGCTGTCCTAAACTCTATATAGTGGCTCGATTTAACCTAAGCGCTATCTTAGCATTATTTGTTGGTTATGCATGACATAGCGCAATGGTTCGGGCCGAATGCTACTTTTGCAAGCAGGTTTTGTGCCTATTTGCTAATAGCTCGATGGCAAATATCTGACATGCTATTTATAGCCTAAATTTGTATGAAATATTTAACTTTATGAATCAAATCTGTTTTTTGGAATGTTTTTGAGATCAATATAGGTGTCAGTATTTTGTCGGTGTATGTAGCAAATACTTGCTATATTTTGACGCGTGATTAAAATTTGTTGGTCTGACAAGGACTAACGATAATGAATTAGTTAATACTAGAGGCAATGAATGGATTTAGGTACGACGATTTTAGTCTGTGATTCTAACCAGCATCGCTGTGATGCTCTGCTCACAGTACTACAGTTTATTGGTGAACAAAGTCGCTGTTGCCAACAAGATGAACTATCAGCCGTGATTGCTCAGTCTGCTAATCCTATTCTGATTGCTGATGGTAAGCTTTCCCAGCTAAGCTCCTTGGCAAATGAAAATCCGCTTGTGCCATTGATGATTATTGGCGCTGAGGTGGATGAGAGTTTTCATCAACGTAGCAATTATTTGGGTGTTATCAGTGAACCCTTTGGTTATGACCAACTGACTCGTTTGCTGCATCGGGCGCAAACATTTTTAGCCCAGCTTCCGCATCCAAGTAAATCGGCCGTGAAATTATCTCGCGACTTGGTTGGTAAAGGGATAGCGATGCAGGAGATCCGCCATCTCATTGATCAAGTTGCCCATACCAATGCCAATGTTTTAATTCTTGGGGAATCGGGAACGGGTAAAGAAGTCGTGGCTAGAGCTGTACACGAGCAATCATCACGCGCTGATGGGCCATTTGTGCCGATTAACTGTGGTGCTATTCCGGCTGAACTATTAGAGAGTGAATTGTTTGGCCATGAGAAAGGCGCTTTTACTGGCGCTTTTTCCTCGCGAAAAGGGCGCTTTGAATTATCGGAAGGTGGAACATTATTCTTAGATGAAATTGGCGACATGCCGATGCCAATGCAAGTCAAACTCCTGCGAGTTTTGCAAGAGCGGGTTTTTGAGCGGGTTGGTAGCAGTAAAATTATCAAAGCCGATGTTCGCATTATTGCCGCGACTCACCGCAATCTTGAATCGATGATAACCGATGGCAATTTCCGAGAAGATCTATTTTATCGGCTCAATGTATTTCCTATCGAAGTTCCTTCTTTACGTGAGCGCAGTGATGATATTCCGATTTTATTGCAGGAGCTGGTGGCGCGACATGCGCAGCAGCATGAAGCAATGATCCGCTTTACTCAGCGAAGTGTTGAATCATTGATGTTACATGGTTGGCCAGGCAATATTCGAGAACTATCTAACTTAGTCGAGCGCTTAGTGATTTTGCACCCAAATCAGATTGTCGATGTGGGTGACTTGCCGCCGAAATATCGCCATATTGATGGCGATGATTTTGAACCTAATGTGGCAGATTTACTCACCGAGCGTGATGCGTTGATGGCAATGTTTAGCGATGATGCTGAATCGGGTGAGGCTTCGGCATTTGCGAGCTCTTTTGCTGGTGATGAAAACGAGCCAACTATCGATGCGAGTAGCCTTGCTTGTCGATTGCCTGACGAGGGGTTAAATCTTAAGGATGTTCTCAGTGAAATCGAGGTTGATTTAATTCGCCAAGCCCTAGATCAACAAGATGGTGTTGTGGCTCGAGCCGCTGAACAGTTAAAAATGCGTCGCACGACATTGGTCGAAAAAATGAAAAAATACCAATTAAATAAAGATTAAATGTTAAATTTTTCAATCAGTTAAATATTTAATCTTTTCTTTCCTTAATTTGGCACGCTATTTGAAAGTCCTGATGCAAAGTACAGATTTTTGACACAGGACGAGCGTTGTGAAATCACCACTTTGTCAGTCTTTTTCCGAACATCAGCTGGCACAGGTTTTTGATGTATTGCCTTCCGGGCTGTTATTGCTCGATCAGCGAGGCTACATTGCCAAAGCCAATCCGGCCGCGCAAACTCTATTTGGCGTTAAGCTTGAGGGTGAGCGTTGGTCAAAAGTTGCATTAGAGCTTTTCATTCCACAGGCTGATGATGGTCATGAACTCTCGTTACCTGATGGCAAGCGGGTTCAGTTGACGTTGGCCACGTTGCTTGATTCTGATAGTCAGCTCATTATGTTAACCGATGTGACCGCCACTCGGCAGCTGCAGGCCTCAATGGCTCGTTTGGAAAAACTTTCAGCACTAGGGCGAATGGTCGCATCACTGGCTCATCAAATTCGCACGCCACTGTCGGCGGCGATGCTTTATGGCTCGAATTTATCCAATGAAAATTTACCCGAAGCGGCCCGCAGTCGATTTCAATCCAAGATGATGGCGCGGTTAGCTGATTTGGAAAATCAGGTCAATGACATGTTGTTGTTCGCTCGTAACGGCGAGCAGCCAATTGCTGAACAAGTTTCCGTTGTTCATCTACTGATGCAAATGAAAAGTGCGATTGAAGCTAAATTAGTTCAGCGCCAATTGCATCTGGATATCGGTTATTGTGAGCCGGATGTCATCATTATGGCCAACAGTAACTGCTTGGTTTCAGCGTTGACTAATCTAATCGATAATGCAGCTCATGTAAGTAAACATGGCGATACGATTGGGCTTTATGCTCGAACTGATGGTGAACGGGTACAGATCTCCGTCGTTGATAGTGGCCCTGGTATTGCAGCTCATGTACAAGAGCAACTGTTCGAGCCTTTTGTCACGACCAAACAAAATGGTACGGGCTTAGGGTTGGCCGTTGTTAAGTCAGTCATCAAAGCTCATAACGGTGAAATTGCAGTGGATTCGCGCCCCGGTGAAGGGTGTTGTTTTACCGCGACATTACCTGTGCATCAAATCTGTCAACAATCTCAAGTCGTAGGAGGCTTAAGCGAATGAGTCAGTCACGAATTTTAGTCGTTGAAGATGATTCAGGGTTGCGAGAAGCCCTGATAGATACGCTCTTAATTGCTGGTTATCAGTGTGAAGAAGCTGAAAGTGGCGAACAAGCGTTGATTTTGTTGAGTGAAAAGGACATTGATCTAGTGGTGAGTGACGTCCAGATGGACGGCATCAGCGGCTTAGATCTATTGCAGAGTATTAAGGCAAAATATCCCAAATTGCCAGTACTGCTGATGACTGCGTATGCTCGTATTGACTCAGCGGTTCAAGCGATGCGCCAAGGTGCGATTGATTATATCGCTAAACCCTTTTCGCCAGAGGTTCTGCTTAATCAGGTTGGCCGTTATGCTCCGGCGCAAAAAGTTGAGACGTGCCAGCCCATTTATGGAGATCCAAGCACCGAACAGCTTTTGTTACTGGCTGATAAAGTGGCTCAAACCGATGCATCTGTGATGATCTGTGGCCCAAGTGGTGCAGGTAAAGAGGTGTTAGCCCGTTATATTCACGATAATTCACAGCGTAGCGATCAGCCTTTTGTGGCGATTAACTGTGCGGCGATACCAGAAAACATGCTAGAGGCAACTCTCTTCGGCTATGAAAAAGGGGCTTTCACCGGGGCTGTCCAAGGCTGTCCTGGTAAATTTGAACAAGCCCAGAATGGCACTATTTTGTTAGATGAAATCAGTGAGATGGATTTAGCTCTACAAGCTAAGTTATTGCGAGTCTTGCAAGAGCGTGAAGTTGAGCGTCTCGGCAGTCGTAAGATGATTTCATTAAATGTTCGAGTTTTGGCCACAAGTAACCGTAATTTAAAAGAGTATGTTGCTAAAGGTGATTTTCGTGAAGATTTATATTATCGGCTCAACGTGTTTCCACTGACTTGGAAACCGTTAGCACAGCGTCCCGGAGATATTTTACCGCTCGCACGGCATCTGTTGATGAAACATGCGCAGCAGGCGGGCCGGGCAGATCTCGATTTCACTCTGGCTGCTCAGCAAAAATTATTAAGTTATAGCTGGCCGGGTAATGTCCGTGAGTTAGATAACGTTATTCAGCGAGCCATTATTTTGGCAGCCGATCAGGTTGATGAGAGCCATCTTCTGATCGAAGGGGATTTACCCAGTGTCTCATCGGTCATCAATATGGTCGCAATGGAGACTCATTCACCGATTAACGAAGAGCAAGAAGCTCCGGCGTTAGGAAGTGAGCTTAAACAGCAAGAAAACCAGATTATTATTGAAATGCTTAAAAGTTGCCGCGGTAAGCGAAAAGAAGTTGCCGAGCGTTTAGGTATTAGCCCAAGGACCTTACGCTATAAATTAGCTCGAATGCGTGAAGAAGGGATTAAATTGCCCGCTTAATTAAACTAAAGCAGTCGTTATATGCATAATTAACCAGTTCATTGTCCAAGAAGTACTTTAAGCCAGCTTTGCTGGCTTTTTTTATCAGTATGAATAACTTAGTTTCGGTAATTAAATAAGTAGAAAAATATCACTTTTTTAAAGTATATTTTTTAAATTAACTGATATCATAGCAACCTTGTTTAAATAATTTATTTATTTTGAAATAACTATTTAGTTTGTTATTAACGTAGGGTATACCATGGAGAACACCATTGCGCAGGGAAGAGCAACATCAACTGCGCGTTTTATCACAGCACTCAAGGCTCTAGGGCCTGGCATTTTAATGGCAACCGCAGCAATTGGGGGAAGCCATCTGGTCGCATCAACTCAGGCCGGGGCACGATTTGGTTGGCAACTGGCTATTTTAATCATCGCTGCAAATGCTTTTAAATATCCATTTTTCCGCGCTGGAATTGCTTACACAATGGCAACGGATGAAAGCCTTTTAAAAGGTTATCTGCGCATGGGAAAAGGTTATTTATATTTAAGCTGGGTCATTAATTTTTTCTCTTCCATGGTTAACACTGCAGCATTAATTATGTTTGCTGCCAGTCTGTTAGGTTATTTTCTACCAGTAAAACTTTCACTGATTGTGCTAAGTGGAATTGTTTTAGTGATGTCGTTGGCAATTGTTGTTGCTGGGCAATTTTCGCTACTTAATAAAGTTTCTAAATTTATTATGTTGGCATTAAGTGTTGCCACCGTTGGAGCTTTAATAATTGCTATTATCAATGGCCCTGTGGCTCCTGCTGGTTATCACTCGCCATCGCCTTGGCAATTGGCAACGATTGGCTTTTTGGTGATAACGATGGGGTGGATGCCGATGCCCATTGAGATGTCGTGCATCAGTTCACTATGGTTGGTGAAACAGCGTCGGACGCAGGTTGTCACTCGCGCTAGTGCTCTGTTTGATTTTAATTTGGGGTATGTTTCCACGGCTATTTTAGCTCTGGTGTTTTTATCGCTCGGGGCGCTTGTTTTGCGCGGTAGTGGCACTGACTTTGCCAATGGTGGGGTTGGCTTTACTCACCAATTAGTGAGTATCTACGCTCAAACCATTGGTTCATGGTCGCGCTATTTAATTGCCATGATCGCTTTTTTCTGTATTTTTGGCTCAGTCATCACGGTGATGGATGGTTATGCTCGAATGTTAAATGAGTCCATTCGTCTGGTTGTGGATAAAGATACCGATGATGAGCGCTCTAGCCAACGTTACGAGCGCTACAGCAGCTATTGGGTTATTTTTATTGGTTTAAGTGGTTATGCGATTGTCTTGTTTTTCCATTCGGCATTGTTGGTGATGTTAGGATTTGCGATGACGTTAGCGTTTATGACAACACCTATGTTTGCGTGGTTAAATCACCGCTTGTTAAATAGTGATAAAGTCCCGCAGCAACTGCGTCCTAGTTTTGCCGGACAGCTTATCAATTATGCTGGGCTAATTTATCTATTTGCTTTTTTACTGCTATTTATTTGGTGGAAATGGCTTATGTAAATTGCATTTAAGCCGATACTTACAAAGAGCGCAGATAAGGCGCTCTTTTTGTTATGATTTAATTTTAGCTCAGGGTTAAAACATGAATTTACTGAACCAGCAGATGACTCTTGATGGCAAAACGATTGGAGCGCAGAGTCCGGTGTATATCATTGCCGAGATGTCGACCAATCATGGTGGTTCTTTAAATCGGGCAAAAGAGATTATTCATGCCGCTGCTGAATGTGGTGCGGATGCCATAAAGCTGCAGACCTATACGGCTGACACATTAACAATCAATAGCTCTCTGCCACATTTTCAGCTTAATGAGGGTCTATGGGCAGGGCAGTCGCTTTATGAGCTTTATGAAAAGGTTGCCATGCCATGGGATTGGCATCAAGTGCTTGCTGAAGAGGCTAAAAAAGCCAATATCACTTTGTTTTCATCACCATTTGATGTGTCTGCTGTTGAGCTTTTAGAAGAGCTTGATTTCCCTGCTTATAAAATTGCTTCGGCTGAAATTATTGAGCTGGCACTTATTGAAGCAGTTGCCGCCACTGGCAAGCCTGTTATCGTCTCTACAGGTGGGGCAACAGTTGGCGATATTCAGCGAGTGATGAATATCATGCAGGCGCACAACAACCCTAATTTATGTTTATTAAAGTGTACGAGTGCTTATCCTGCCCCCTATGACTCGATGAATCTAAAAACGATCCCTCATTTAGCTAAATGGAGCGGCTGTCCGGTGGGGTTGTCGGATCATACACTTGGCATTAGTGTGCCAGTGACATCAGTGGCTCTTGGCGCTAGTGTGATTGAAAAGCATTTTATGCTGGATAAATCCCATGATACCGCTGACAAGGCTTTCTCTCTTGACCCAAGCGAGTTTAAACAGATGGTTCAAGCTGTTCATCAGGCATCAGCCGCCATTGGTCAGGTTGATTATCCATCCACAAGCCAGATGCAACGTGCCATTTATGCCAAATACGACCTGTGCGCAGGCACTGTTTTATCGCGGGAAAATATCCGTACGGCGCGCCCAGGTGGTGAGATAGCGCCTCGTCATTTTGAGAGTCTATTAGGGCGTGCTCTACGCGAGGATGTCAAAGCGGGTGAGTGCTTGCGTTGGGAGATGATTTAACGCCATAAAGGCTCTAAACATTATCAATGCTAACTAATGCTTAAAGCCCGATTTTTAGCACAGTGTCATTAGCGCAGTTCATCCAGTGGCAATTGCATACTTGGAATGAATGTTTTAATAAAATAGTCTAATGGTGGCCGAGAGCGCTCTGTTAGCGTTTGTTCGAGCTTTTTGCGGGCGCTGGCAAATTCCTGATTACCACCAGCCAGTTCTTCTAAACATTTTATATACGCACAAACAACATCTGCATCTTTGACGATGCGTTCATATTCTTCGTTTTTCTCAGGCGTTAGTAGCAAGGGCGAAAATTCGTCTTTAAGCTCATCAGGCAACATTTCAAGAAGGCGTTGCTCGGCTTTTGACTCCAGCTCTTTGTACGCATCGCGAAGAGCCACACTGGCGTATTTTACCGGTGTCGGTAGGTCACCGGTAAAAACTTCACTGCTGTCATGATAGAGCGCCATCAGTGCCGCTTGACCTGGGTCCAATGCGCCAGAGAATAATTTATTCTCGACTATGACTAAGATATGGGTGACAAGAGCGACCATTAAGCTATGTTCTGCGACATTTTCGCGAAACTGACTACGCATTAATGGCCATCGTTCGATGAGCCTCATTCTGGCCAGTTGGGCCAGAAAGTGGCTTGTTACAGATTCATTAGGACTCATCATCAATAATTATGCTTGGCGATAGCTCGATAAAAAGTGTTCTAACCGGCCAATTGCATCTTTTAGATCTCTTTGTCTGGGTAAGAATACAACCCGGAAGTGATCAGGTTGATGCCAATTAAAGCCAGTTCCCTGAACAATCAGTATCTTCTCTTTCATCAACAAATCCAAGGCGAACTGTTGGTCATCGTGGATATTGAATTTTTTCGCATCCAGTTTTGGAAATAGATACATTGCGCCTTGAGGTTTAACGCAGCTAACGCCATCGATTGCATTGAGCATTTCCCAGGCGAGGTTGCGCTGCTCGTACAAGCGACCGCCCGGTGCGACCAAATCATTGATAGTTTGATAACCCCCTAATGCGGTTTGTATCGCATGTTGCATTGGAACGTTTGCGCACAAACGCATTGAGGCGAGAATATCTAGGCCCGCGATAAAATCTTTGGCTTTATTTTTAGCGCCGCTAACCATCATCCAGCCAGAGCGAAAACCACAAATGCGGTACGCTTTAGACAACCCATTAAACGTTAGCGTCAAAAGGTCATCGCTTAAGGTTGACAGTGGAATATGCTGCGCTTGGTCGTAGATGATTTTCGAGTAGATCTCATCGGCAAAAATAACTAAGTTATTTTCTCTTGCGACCTGTACAATTTGTTCCAGTAGCTCACGGCTATACACCGCGCCAGTTGGGTTGTTCGGGTTAATGACGACAATCCCTTTGGTACGCGAGGTTATTTTTGATTTGATATCGTCGATATCAGGGAACCAATCGGATTGCTCATCACAAAGATAATGCACGGCTCTGCCGCCAGCTAAGGTCACAGCTGCTGTCCACAGCGGATAATCCGGTGATGGAACCAGCATTTCATCACCATTATTAAGCAGCCCCTGAACAGACATCACGATCATCTCGCTCACGCCATTGCCCAGATAAATATCATCGACCGTTACACTGCGTAATCCCATCGCTTGATAATGTTGCATCACCGCTTTACGCGCTGAATAAAGCCCTTTTGAGTCGCTGTAACCTTGCGCTGTTGGTAGGTTACGAATGACATCGACTAATATTTCTTCTGGGGCTTCAAATCCAAATGGAGCCGGGTTGCCGATATTTAATTTAAGGATCCGTTGTCCTTCGTCTTCTAATCGTTTGGCTTGTTCCAGTACTGGACCGCGAATATCGTAGCAGACGGAATCGAGTTTGGTTGATTTTTCAATTAGCTGCATGAGTGAATCAAATGTTAATATAGTTGTAAATGTAAGCCATATTAAGGCGCTATTTAGTGGTGCTTGCAAGTATCCCACTAAGTTTTAGTATTAAATTCTACACTTGCAGAATCTTTAAATAAAAAATAAAGAATTACAGAATATTATAATGTTGGGGTGGGGTTAATTTATTCGATGTTAGAACTTAAACACTTAAAAACGCTGCTCGCGTTACGTGAATCACAGACATTGGTGGATGCGGCAGCCCGGTTATGTTTAACGCAATCGGCTTTGTCTCATCAGCTCAAATTATTAGAAAAGCAGATTGGTGCTCAGCTATTTATTCGTAAGAGCAAACCGCTGCGTTTTACCATTGCCGGTTTGCGCCTTATTGAATTAGCGGATTCTGTTTTGCCGCAATTTGAACAAGCTGAGCGCGATTTAACTCGTTTAGTGGCAGGGCAATCGGGGCGATTGCATTTGGCGATTGAATGTCATAGCTGCTTTAACTGGCTGATGCCAGCTATTGATATCTATCGCGGCCTATGGCCCGATGTGGAGCTTGATTTTTCATCGGGTTTTAGTTTTGAGCCACTACCAGATCTTGCGCATGGCGATCTCGATTTGGTGTTAACCACAGATCCATTAGATGTGCCAGGGATCCATTACAAAGCGCTCTTTGCCTATCAGCCGATGTTGGCGGTATCGGTGGATCATCCTCTGGCGCATAAAGAGGTGATAGAGCCAGCGGATTTTAGTGACCAGACATTGATTAGCTATCCGGTTGAGAGCTCTCGGCTCGATTTGTTTAATCTGTTTTTGCAACCTGCGGGAGTGACACCTAAAGCGATTCGCCAAGTCGATATGACGATGATGATGATGCAATTGGTCGCCAGTGACTTAGGCGTGGCTGTTTTACCCAACTGGGCGTTAAATGAATATGTTGATAAAGGCTTTGTAGTTGCCAGGACATTAGGAAATGGTGAACTATGGCAAAATCTTTACATCGCTATGCGCGACAAAGACCGCCAAGCAAGCCATCTGCGGGCTTTTATTCAAATTGCTCGGCAGAGCTGCTTTGAACATTTAAATGGGATTCGCCCGCCAGATGAACATGCCGATATTCCGGCAAGTTCAGATTACTTAATCGGATCGACTGCGTAAATTGCCGAATCAAATAGATTTTTAATAAGGCTAATAAATTCATCCAAAAATTCAGATTGCTCCTTTGTTGGAGCACTGTTCCAGACGCTTGAGAGTACTTCTTGCAGATCGTTTACAACTGAGTCACTTTCACGAATGACCTTAAAGCGAGCTTCACTACTTAATTGAGGGTGTTGCTGGCAAACGGCCATCACGCTCTCTGCAACTTTATCAGTAGTATATTCACCGATAGTATCGTTCATACAGGCTGGCCCGGGATGTTCAAATACCGAAAGGTTCTCAGTAAGATACTGAATCAGCTGGATATAGCCTTCACCATTGGTAACCATATTTAAATCTCACTCTACTACTGTTATTCGCTTGGCACACTTAATGTACATTAAGTATAAGCAAACTTCATTCTTATGGGTAATTTACTCTAAGCAGAAACATCCAACAGCATTCTTTTTCTATCTTTTAGCGAAGCCTTAAACGTTAAATACATTTAATAGTATAAAAAATATGCGTTCAGCGAGCTAGCGTCTAAACTCTAATGACATATGAAAGCAGCTCTTTAAGCGCTTTCTATCATAAAGATCTCTAATAGAAGGTCAAAGGAATGGGACGCAGAAATCAAACGATTATCGATGAAGAAGTGACGTTTGGCGAGAACGAAGAACTTGTTTCAACGACTGACTTACGTGGTGTAGTGACCTATGCCAATGAAGCTTTTTGCCGAGTGGCTGGATACACAATGGAGGAGTTAGTAGGCAAAAATCACAATATTGTGCGCCATCCTGATATGCCTAAAGCCGCATTTAAGGATATGTGGGAAAAATTAAAGTCAGGTCAACACTGGCGAGGTGCAGTTAAAAACCGCTGTAAAGATGGTCGCTATTATTGGGTGGATGCATTTGTAACCCCCATTTATGAAAATGACCAATTGATTGGCTATCAGTCAGTCAGAACTCGCTTAAAAGCTGATTATCGTAATCGCGCGGAACATATTTATAGCCAGCTCAATCGTGATAAATCGATTGAAAAATGGTATGAAAACCCAATGTGGCGACACTTGTTGTTTGTTGTTTGTTCCGTCGGTTTACTGCTGGGAACGGCTGAACATCATCTGTATGCGTTGGGTGAAGTGATCCTGCCGTTTATTATTTACTATCCAGAGCTCATTAAATCATCCCGCTACTTCAAAGCGCTACGCGATCATTATGATAGCCCCTCACGTTGGGTTTATTGCGGTAAGGCGAAAGAGTCTATCAGTGATTTCCATACCCTTATTTATAAAGGGCGGTTAAGAACAGCAATTGGGCGAGTGTTAGACAGCACGCGACCTTTGCATCAAGCTAGTCAGCGATTGTTGCAGACCGTTCGTCAGGCCCGTGATGCGGTTTCTGGACAAAATAAAGAACTCCATCAAGTTTCCACCGCGATGGATGAGATGGCTCAGACCATTCATGATATTGCCGGCAATACGCTCAATACAACTGAGCGAGTCGATCAAGCTCGGCAATTTTGTGAGCAGGCAAGTTCTAGGATGAATAAAGCCAATGGGCTTATTTCATCGTTGGCAAAAGAGGTCGCTAACTCGGCAGAAGCGGCCGTTGAGCTTACTCGCGAGACTGAAAGCATTGGTAATATCATGCAGGAGATCCAGGGTATTGCTGAACAAACCAATTTATTGGCGCTAAATGCAGCCATTGAGGCGGCTCGGGCCGGTGAACAAGGGCGCGGTTTTGCAGTGGTCGCCGATGAAGTGCGAGCGCTCTCGCAGCGTACCCATAAAGCGACTGAGCAGATTGAGTCATCGATTCAACAGATGAAAACCATGGTCAATTCATGGACGCAGACCATGCAAGACAGTAACAAGTCGGCCGCCGAATGCGTTAGCCATACTCAAGAAACCGAGGAAGCAGTTGGGACGGTTTTGGAAATGGTCAGTGAAATCGCAAGTTTAGCGGCTCAAATATCAACTGCTGCAGAACAGCAAAATGCGGTTGCTCAAGAGGTTAATCGCAATATTACGAATATCAATCAAGCAGCAGAGATTAATATGCAGCAGATTGGCAGTGTTGAAGATATTAGCTCTGAGTTAGATACTCGGGCGGATAAACTGACATCTCTTGCTAAAACTTTTGGCAATTAATTGGTTATCAGCCAGGCAGCCTATTCAGGCTGTTTGGCTGTTGACTCTGATTCACTAAGGCTGACAGTGGCTTTACCATCTTCATCAAGATAGGCACAACACAACAGCACTTCATCATCTTCGCAATAAGCCAGCGGTGGGTTCGGGTATTTCACTGATCCAGATTTGAGTTTTTGCCGACAAGCGCCGCAAAATCCATTACGGCACTGATATTCAACGGGGATCTCAGCCTGTTCTGCCGCTTCCAGAAGACTCTGTCCACGGCGAACAGGGATTTGACGCTGACCAATTTTTAAAATGGCCATTACAGCTCGAAATCTCCTAAGTCATCACTGTCTAACGATGAATCAATCTGACCGACCAAGTACGAGCTAATTTCAGCCTCTTGAGGTGCGACCTGAACGTTATCTGAAACCAGCCATGTGTTGATCCATGGAATCGGATTCGATTTCGTTTCATACACATTCGGTAAGCCTAACGCTTGCATGCGCACATTGCTGATGTATTCAACATATTGACACAGAATGTCTTTATTCAGACCAATCATTGAGCCATCTTTAAACAGATACGCTGCCCACTCTTTTTCCTGTTCAGCGGCTTTTTTAAACAGATCAAATGACTCTTGTTGGCACTCTTGGGCAATTTCTGCCATTTCAGGGTCATCTTTACCATCGCGCATCAGGTTAAGCATGTGCTGGGTGCCTGTTAAATGCAGCGCTTCATCTCGAGCAATGAGGCGAATGATCTTCGCATTGCCTTCCATTAGCTCTCGCTCTGCAAAGGCAAAAGAGCAGGCAAAGCTTACGTAAAAACGAATCGCTTCGAGCGCGTTAACAGCCATGAGACACAGATAGAGTTTTTTCTTCAGCTCGCGCAAACTAATGGTTATCTCTTTGCCCTGAATATTATGGACACCTTCACCATATAAATTGTAGCGCTGCGAGCTTTCGATTAATTCATCGTAATAAAGAGCAATATCTTCGGCGCGATGCAGAATGTGCTCGTTTACCATGATTTCATCAAACACTTCACCAGGGTCTTTGACCACATTACGGATAATGTGAGTGTAAGAGCGCGAGTGAATCGTTTCACTAAATGACCACGTCTCAATCCATGTTTCAAGCTCTGGAATTGACACCAGTGGCAACAGGGCAACGTTGGGTGAACGCCCCTGAATACTGTCCAGCAATGTCTGATATTTCAGATTACTTAAAAAGATATGCTGCTCATGAGCCGGCAATTTCTGAAAATCAATTCGGTCTTGTGTAACGTCTACCTCTTCTGGACGCCAGAAAAAACTTAGTTGTTTTTCAATTAGGCGTTCAAAAATAGGATGACGCTGTTGGTCGTAACGAGCCACGTTAACCGGCTCGCCAAAAAACATATTTTGCTTCGTCGCATCTAACTGATGCTGCGGAAAAATAGAATAGCTCATTGTAGTTATCCTAGCTTAAATCTTACATGCCCCACCGGCACAATCGTCTGCACCCATATCTTGTTGTTCATCAGCGGCCCCATCACGGGTGTTATGATAATAAAGGGTCTTAACGCCGAGTTTATAAGCTGTTAATAAATCTTTTAGCAATACTTTCATTGGCACGCGGCCACCATCAAAGCGCGCAGGGTCATAGTTGGTATTAGCTGAAATCGACTGATCGATGAATTTTTGCATAATCCCAACTAGCTGCAGATAACCATCGTTAGACGGCATGTCCCACAGCAGTTCGTAGTTATCTTTTAGCGAAATCAGATCTGGAACCACCTGTTTTAAGATCCCATTTTTGCTCGCTTTGACACTGACATAACCGCGTGGTGGTTCAATACCATTGGTCGCATTTGAAATTTGACTAGAGGTTTCTGAAGGCATTAGTGCTGACAGCGTTGAGTTACGCAGACCATGCGTTTTTATCTCTTCGCGCAGCGTTTCCCAATCGTAATGCAGTGGTTCCTGACAGATCCCGTCCAAATCTTTCTTATAGGTATCAATCGGTAAAATACCTTCGGCATATTTAGTTTCGTTAAATGCCGGACATGCCCCGTGCTCTTTAGCAAGGTTTAGTGATGCTTTAAGCATCCAGTACTGAATCGCTTCAAAGGTTTTATGCGTCAGACCATTGGCACTGCCATCTGAATAACGAACGCCATTTTTCGCCAAGTAATAAGCATAGTTAATTACGCCAATGCCCAGTGTACGGCGATTCATACTACTTCTTTTCGCCGCTGGCAGTGGGTAATCCTGATAATCCAACAGACTATCTAATGCGCGAACAGCTAAGTCGGCTAAGTCTTCAAGCTCATCAAGGCTTTCCAGTGCACCTAAGTTAAACGCTGAGAGTGTACAAAGCGCAATTTCGCCGTTTTCATCGTAAACATGTTCTAGCGGTTTAGTTGGCAGCGCGATTTCCATGCACAAGTTCGATTGACGAACTGGAGCCACTTTAGGATCAAACGGGCTGTGGGTATTACAGTGATCAACGTTTTGAATATAAATTCGGCCAGTTGATGCTCTCTCTTGCATTAATAGCGAGAACAGTTCCGATGCTTTGATTGATTTTTGGCGAATGCTCGAATCCTGCTCGTATTGTTGATACAAGCGGTCAAATTCGTCTTGATCATCAAAGAATGATTCGTAAAGGCCTGGGACATCACTTGGCGAGAATAAAGTAATGTTCTGACCTTTAATCAAGCGTTGGTACATGGTTTTGTTCAGCTGCACGCCGTAGTCCATATGGCGGACACGGTTTTCCTCAACCCCACGGTTGTTTTTCAAAACCAATAGCGATTCAACTTCAAGATGCCAGAACGGGTAGAACATCGTTGCAGCACCACCGCGCACGCCACCTTGAGAACAGCATTTAACTGCGGTTTGGAAATATTTATAAAATGGGATACAGCCAGTGTGGAAGGCTTCACCACCACGAATGGTGCTACCCAGAGCACGAATCCGCCCAGCGTTAATACCAATCCCGGCACGCTGCGATACGTAAGTTACAATGCTTGAAGCGGTTGCATTAATTGATGCAAGGCTATCATCACACTCAATCAAGACACATGAGCTGAACTGACGAGTTGGGGTACGTACGCCAGACATGATTGGCGTTGGCAGTGAAATTTTAAAGGTAGAAATTGCATCATAAAAGCGCTTGATGTAATCCATACGCTGCGCTTTGTCATAATGGCTAAACAAACACGCGGCAACCAGAATATAAAGAAACTGAGCGCTTTCAAAAATTTCACCTGTTACCCGGTTTTGTACCAGATATTTGCCTTCAAGTTGCTTGACCGCCGCATATGAGAAGTTCATATCACGCCAGTGATCGATCATCTCATCCATCTGGGCAAATTCTTCAGGTGTATAGTCTTCTAAAAGGTGGCGATCATAGTGGCCGAGTTCGCACTGTTTGACGACCTGGTCATATAACGTCGGTGGCTCAAATTGACCATATGCTTTTTTACGCAGATGGAAAATAGCCAAGCGCGCTGCTAAATATTGATAATCTGGTGCATCAGCACTGATTAAATCTGCAGCTGCTTTAATGATTGTTTCATGGATGTCGTTGGTGCGAATGCCATCATAAAACTGAATGTGAGAACGTAATTCGACTTGTGAAACAGAAACGTTTTCAAGCCCTTCCGCTGCCCAAGTTATGACGCGGTGAATTTTATCAAGATCAATCGGTTCTTTTTTACCACTGCGTTTGGTCACCAGAAGATTAGTATTCATAGTTATAAGCCACCTTATCAGGATCGGAGTATACGTATGTTGGATGAAGAAAAACACTATATCTAGTGTTTAACTATGGAATAACTACAAGATAGTGAGGTTTGGTTTAATATGCAAGGCATGGTAAAGGGGATAGGCTGTGGATAACTAAGCGATGTAAGTGGCTACTTACATAAGTTACCAGAGTGTAATTAAAGTTATCAATTTGCAACCCCTTGGAGAAAAAATTTGAATTATTTCTGGTGGCTTAATTCCCCACCAGAAATCGGTGTAATTCTCAGCACTTGTGAATTAAATATCGGGTTTGGTTAAATGCACCATATAATTGACGCTGACATCGCGACTGAGCTTATAAATGTCTAGAAATGGAATGACACTGACCCCTGTAAGGTGTTTTGTTTCAAAGCCAACCACATCACACCATCCGAGCAGTTCAGAGGGCTTAATAAACTTATTGTATTGATGCGTGCCTTGGGGAACGAGCTTCAATAATTTTTCTGCGGCAACTAACATTAACAAGTATGATTTTGGATTGCGGTTGACTGTGGATAAAAACAGCTGTCCACCCGGCTTAAGCATCGTATAAAGTGCTTGTAAAACTGAAGCGGGTTCTGGCACGTGCTCTAGCACTTCCATGCAGGTAATGACATCAAACTTATCTTTATGTTCAAGCGCAAAACTCTCAGCACTTACCATGTGATAATCAATTTCGACCTGTGACTCAAGGGCGTGTAAACGAGCAACTTCAATCTGAGCTTGCCCCATATCGAGCGCGCTCACTTTTGCCCCACGTTTAGCCATACTTTCACTGAGAATGCCACCGCCACAACCCACATCTAAGACCTGTTTCTCAAACAATCCATCACTGTGAGTTTCGATAAATTCTAATCGCAGCGGATTTATTTGATGAAGGGTCTTAAATTCACCATCTTCATCCCACCATTGGGAGGCTAGCGAGGCAAATTTGTCAATTTCAGTTTGGTCCACGTTATCGTAAGTCATGGTTTCTCTTTGACAGGCAAAATTTGTCTCTAGTATAAAGTTCACACTCGGTGTTGACGAATCATTTCTGCCAGCATAGGCAAGAGTTATATACGAGTTTTAAAAATTGAGTAATTTTTATCCATCTTGAACAGGTAAAGGAATATGTTGCGTTAAAACCGTTGTTTTGTTTTCCGGCTTATTCGAGTTTGTGGTAAAATTTCTGCTTCACTGCACTATTTGCAGCTAAGCGTTAAAAAATAGGGATTCTTTCTTCTATGAGCGATCTTGCCAAAGAGATTACACCCGTAAAAATTGAAGATGAGCTAAAAACATCTTATCTTGATTATGCGATGAGTGTAATTGTCGGCCGAGCATTACCAGATGTTCGTGACGGCTTGAAACCCGTGCATCGACGCGTATTGTTCGCGATGAATGTGTTGGGTAACGACTGGAATAAACCATATAAAAAATCGGCTCGTGTAGTGGGGGATGTGATTGGTAAATATCACCCTCATGGTGATACTGCTGTTTACGACACTATCGTGCGTATGGCACAGCCTTTCTCATTGCGTTATACCTTAGTCGATGGTCAAGGGAACTTCGGTTCTGTAGACGGTGACTCGGCCGCAGCAATGCGTTATACCGAAATTCGAATGGCGAAAATCGCCCATTCTTTGTTAGCCGATCTCGATAAAGAAACCGTCGATTTCATCCCCAACTACGATGATACCGAACAGGTCCCTGAAGTTTTACCTACCCGCATTCCAAACTTATTGGTTAACGGAGCTTCCGGTATTGCGGTTGGGATGGCGACAAATATTCCGCCACATAACCTCACTGAAGTGATCAATGGCTGTTTAGCTATGATCGAAAATCCGGATATCGATGTTGATGGCTTGATGGAATATATTCCGGGCCCTGATTTCCCAACCGCTGGGATTATCAATGGTCGAGCTGGAATTATTCAGGCTTATCGCACCGGCCGAGGAAAAGTTTCTATCCGCGCTAAAGCTGATATTGAAACTGATTCTCACGGACGCGATACCATTATCGTCCACGAGATCCCTTATCAAGTTAACAAAGCAAGGCTGATTGAAAAGATTGCCGAGCTAGTTAAGGATAAGAAAGTCGAAGGCATTTCGGCTCTGCGCGATGAATCCGATAAAGACGGCATGCGCATTGTCATTGAGCTTAAACGTGATGCTGTTGGTGAGGTTGTGTTAAATAACCTTTATGCACTGACACAAATGCAGGTTTCTTTTGGGATGAACATGGTCGCTTTGGATCATGGTCAGCCAAAATTGCTGAACCTGCACGATATGCTCGATTGCTTTATCCGCCACCGCCGCGAAGTGGTGACACGCCGTACCGTTTATGAACTGCGTAAAGCTCGTGAACGTGCGCATGTCTTGGAAGGTTTGGCGATTGCACTGGCTAACATTGATGAAATCATTGCTTTGATCCGTCAGTGCCCGACTGCCGCTGAAGCGAAAGTTGCATTGGTCGCTCGCGGATGGGAACTGGGTGTGGTTGCAGCCATGCTGGAGCGCGCAGGTGATGATGAAGCGGCTCGTCCAGAAGATTTAGCACCAGAATTTGGCGTTCGAGATGGCTTGTATCACTTAAGTGAAGTTCAGGCTCAGGCTATTTTGGATTTACGTCTGCACCGCTTAACAGGTTTAGAACACGACAAGATCCTTGAAGAATATAAAGGTCTGTTGGATCAAATCGCTGAACTTATCCTTATCTTAAGTTCTCCTGTTCGCCTGATGGAAGTGATTCGTGATGAATTTATCGAAATCCGTGAACAGTTCGGTGATGAGCGTGCCACCCAGATTAACGCCAATAGCGCTGATTTAAGCATTGAAGATCTTATTACTGAAGAAGATGTAGTCGTAACTCTCTCAAACGGCGGTTATGTCAAGTATCAGCCACTGACAGATTACGAAGCGCAGCGCCGTGGTGGTAAAGGTAAATCAGCAACTAAGATGAAAGATGAAGATTTCATCGATCAACTACTGATCGCCAATACCCATGACACAGTACTTTGTTTCTCAAGCATTGGTAAGGTCTACTGGCTGAAAGTTTACCAGCTGCCTCAGGCTAGTCGTCAGGCTCGTGGTAAACCGATTGTTAACTTGTTGCCGCTTGAAAGTGATGAACGAGTCACCGCGATTTTGCCGGTTCGTGAATATGAAGAAGATAAATTTATTTTCTTTGCAACTGCTGAAGGCACGGTTAAGAAAACATCGCTGTCAGCGTTTAAACGTCCTCTTTCTAGCGGTATTAAAGCCATTAACTTGCATGAAGGGGATGCCCTGATTGGCGTGGCGTTGACTGATGGTAGCAACGAAATTATGTTGTTCTCAGATGCGGGTAAAGTGGTTCGCTTTAGTGAAGACCATGTTCGCGCAATGGGCCGAACGGCTGCTGGGGTGCGTGGGATTAATTTAGATGATGGCCAACGCGTTGTCTCATTAATTATTCCGCAAGAAGACGTTGATATCCTCACCGCAACTGCCAATGGTTATGGTAAACGGACTTGTCAGAGCGAATATCCAACCAAAGGCCGCGCAACTAAAGGTGTCGTTTCTATTAAAGTCAATGAGCGCAATGGCGCAGTTGTTGGTGCTGTTCAAGTTCGCGTTGAAGAAGGGCTGATAGACCCTGAAACTGGCGAAGAATTGCCACCTAAAGGCGACCAGGTGATGTTGATTACCAACGGTGGTATATTAGTTCGCATTCGCGCTGGTGACGTCTCTAAAGTTGGGCGTAACACGCAAGGGGTTCGTTTGATTCGAACTGCCGATGATGAACAAGTTGTTGCACTACAACGTATTGACGAAGTCGACGAAGATGAGCAAGATAGCTTAGACGAGGCGATCGATAGTCAGCCACCGCAGGAACCCGATCAACCTGATGATGGCGAATAAGCAATAACGATTATCGAGCGGCATGATGCCGCTCGTTTTCTTTATCCCCTTTGCTTGTGAGCAGCATATTTAGCAATTAATTGTTTTGTATGAGCATGTGATGCCAGCAGGGCTGGGCAGCTGGGCCTGGATAAAAAATCTAGCAGGGCAAGGATTATCACCATAGAACCAATAATAGTGATGATTTGTTTTACGCCTCAGATTTAACTTGAAGCGGTTAATGAAGGAACGAAGCATGACACAGATTTACAACTTTTGTTCAGGTCCGGCGATGATGCCGACCGAAGTAATGGCAAAAGCACAACAAGAATTTACCAACTGGCGTGACCTTGGTGTCTCCGTCATGGAAATTAGTCACCGCAGTGCAGACTATATCGCCATGGCTGAAGAAGCAGAACAGGATCTGCGCGATCTTTTAGCTATCCCTGATAATTACAAAGTTCTGTTTTGTCACGGTGGTGGGCGTGGGCAATTTTCCGCCGTACCAATGAATATTCTAGGTGACAAAAAACTGGCAAGTTATGTCACTACTGGCCACTGGTCTCATTGTGCGCTAGATGAAGGGAAAAAATATGCGTCAGCTGATGTGTTCGATGCTTTATTAAAAGACGACGAAGGTAACATCTCTGTTCGCCCAGTTAGTCAATGGCGTTATAGTCATGATTCCGCCTATTTACACTATTGCCCAAATGAAACCATTGAAGGGATAGCGATTCATCAAGCTCCTGATGTTGATGTGCCACTTGTCGGTGATTTTTCTTCAACTCTGCTTTCTGAACCTTTGGATGTTAGCAAATTCGGTATCATTTATGCTGGTGCTCAGAAAAACATTGGTCCTTCAGGCTTAACGGTTGTGATTGTGCGTGATGATTTACTAGACAAATCGATGCAGCATACGCCAAGTGTTTTAGATTACTCAATTGCGGCTAAACATAGCTCAATGTTTAATACCCCTCCAACTTACGCTTGGTATCTGTCTGGACTCGTTTTCAAATGGCTGAAAGAGCAGGGTGGTTTGAGTGCGATGGCCAAACGCAATAGTGCTAAAGCTGCGTTATTGTATAATTATATCGATCAAAGTGATTTTTATCGCAACCAAGTTGATAGCGCTTACCGTTCAAAAATGAATGTGCCATTTTTCTTAGCCGATGATGCACTTAACTCTGCTTTCTTAGCCGAAGCGGGTGAATGCGGATTGATGACTCTTAAAGGGCATCGCGTCGTTGGTGGTATGCGTGCTAGCATTTATAATGCAATGCCGCTAGATGGCGTGCAAACACTGGTTAATTTCATGCAAGACTTTGAAAAACGTCACGGCTAAAAAATCAAAGCACCCATTATGGGTGCTTTATTAGATCTAAAATAAAACCATGATTGAGGAATGAATGACCGAGCAATTGACCCTTCAGCCAATTGACACTGTTGCGGGCAAAATTCACCTGCCTGGCTCAAAAAGTATCTCTAACCGAGCGCTTCTGTTAGCGGCAATGGCCAAAGGTACCACGACCCTGACAAATCTTCTGGATAGCGATGATATTCGTCATATGCTCAAAGCATTTGAACAACTGGGCGTAACTGTTCGTTTGAGCGAAGATAAAACGCGCTGTGAAGTGGATGGTTTAGCAGGAGCATTGCAGCCTGTAGCTGCTCAAAGTGAGCTCTTTTTGGGAAATGCTGGTACGGCTATGCGGCCTTTGTGTGCTGCATTAACGCTATGCCAGGGCGAATTTGAACTCACTGGTGAGCCTCGCATGGAAGAGCGTCCTATCGGGCCATTGGTTGATGCATTGGTTCAAAGCGGTGCGAAGATAGAATACTTAAAGAACCCCGGTTATCCTCCTCTTAAAATTACAGGGACCGGTCTTGCTGGTGGCAAAGTCGATATTGATGGCTCGGTTTCAAGTCAGTTTCTGACCGCTTTTCTTATGGCTGCACCGTTAGCTCGAAAGAGCACCGAAATCACTATTATAGGTGAGTTAGTTTCTAAGCCTTATATTGATATTACCCTTAAAATGATGGCGCGCTTTGGCGTTCAAGTTGAAAATCACGATTATCAACGTTTTGTTATTCCTGCCGGGCAAAGTTATGTGAGTCCCGGGCACTTTTTAGTCGAAGGGGATGCTTCATCGGCCTCTTATTTTTTAGCAGCCGGAGCGATGTCTGGTGATGTAACCGTTGAAGGTGTCGGACGTTTATCGATGCAAGGGGATGTCGCATTTGCTGATGTACTAGAAAAAATGGGTGCACAAATCGAATGGGGTGACGATTTTATTCGCGCTCGACATGTGCAGCCATTACACGGCGTTGATTTAGATCTCAATGAGATTCCAGATGCGGCAATGACACTGGCAACCGCTGCTTTAGTGGCGAAAGGGCCAACGTTTATTCGTAATGTTTATAACTGGCGCGTGAAAGAAACCGATCGCCTCGCTGCGATGGCCTGTGAGTTAAACAAATTAGGTGTTGAAGTTGAAGAAGGTAAGGATTCTCTTAAAGTGATTCCTAAAGGGCAGTTAAAACATGCCGCGATAGATACCTATAACGATCACCGTATTGCGATGTGTTTTTCACTGGTGGCTTTAGCCGGGGTTGCTGTCACAATTAATGACCCTGGATGCACTTCTAAAACATTTCCTGATTATTTTGATAAATTTGCTCAGATAGCAAACGCATAATTAGACTGAATTAATCAAAAAAGATTAATGAAAAGGTTGATGAGTTGCTCCGATTCGTCAACCTTTTTTTATTAATTGTATATAAAGTTAGAGCTAGATTGATATCTTTCAATTTTCTACCTATAAGCAGATGGTTTTTTCTGGTAGGATATTTCTCTATCGCACCGCTTAGGCTCTGAATTTCTTGAAGCTTTTTCGAACAGTCTGTTTCTTGCTCGGCTGTTTATGGGGAAGTTATATTCCTCAGGCAACCGCACAGGTTGTGCGAATTGGATTTTCTTCTGATTCGCCAGTTAATTATGTTCGTCAACAGCACGTTAATGGGTATTTAGTCAATTACATCAAAAAGTTACTCCCTTCTCGCAAAGTGAGTTGGATAGCCTTTCATAACGCTGATGCGGGTATTCGAGCCTTAAGCTTGCAACATATTGATTTATGGTTAACCCCTTCTGAAAATGACCCTCAGTGGGTGTCTAGTGATGATCTGTTTCAAGAACACTGGGGATTAATTACTTTATCAGGCCAGCCTCACCCACAATCATTAGAGAAACTGTCAGCGTTAAAACTTGGTATTCAAGATAGCGCCATTGAACATCTTTCTGAGAAGAGCTTCCTCGGTCAAACCGTGATGTTTCCTTCTTGGAATGGTGGGGTTAAGTTGCTTGAAAATCATCTTGTTGAGGGCGTTTTAATGCCTCGGCATATATTTAAGAAATTCGCGCTTCTTAATTCAAATATCGAATATTATCGATTGCCATTGTGGCGTGATTATCGCTTATCAGCTCTGAAATTCACCCCTGGAGCAAATTGGATTAGGCAGATTAATCGTAATATTAATGCCGATGATTTAACTCTGGACCATCACCAACCAAGCACATCTGAGCATCAGTGGCTTTTAGTGAGTGCTTTGGTTATCTGTATCTTATTATTGGTCTGTTTATGTTGGATTATTTATCGTTATTATCGATTGCGACGGCAGTTACCAAAATCCTTTTTAGTTGCGACTGATTTTCTCAAAAGTGAAAATCAGTTGCATCGAGATATCGCCCGTTGGTTGCAAACTGAACAATCATTGGGCATTTTTATGTTTGAGTTTTCTAGGCAGATTGAGCTTTATGAAAGCTATGGTTTAGAAACTGGCCAGCGGCTGTTGAGAGTATTTGCTTGCAATTGTCGCAAACAGCTTAAAAAGTTATATCCGGGAAGTGAACTTTATTGCTGGCAAGATAATTATTTTGTTCTGCTCAGTGGTAAAACGCCACATAGCTACCAACAAATGGCCCAGCAAATTGCTCAGACGTGTCGCGGCTGGGTTAATGTTGATGGTCTAAAACTGCGGTTGCGCAGCCATGTTGGTTGGACCGATAACAGTAGTTTACGCATTTCAGTGAACTCAGAGGTGTTGCTTGGTGAAGCTTATCTGGCATTACGTCAAGCAATCGTCCATCAGCAGCGAAATTGTGTTTATTTAGATGAACAACGCTCGTGTTCTCGTGCTCGATTAGCTCTTGAGGCTAAATTGCGCCAGGCGATTGACTCCAACGAGCTGACATTATTTGTTCAACCTCAATTTAGTTTAACTGTGCCTCGTAAACTTGTTGGTGCCGAAGTCTTGGTGCGCTGGTTTACACCTGATGGGAAATTTATTTCACCCGCACAGTTTATACCTATTGCTGAACAAACAGGGCTGATTGCACGTTTAGATCATTGGGTCTGTGAACATTCAGTTGCAATGCTAGCTAAATATCAGTCCTTATTACCTGAAGATTTTCGGCTGTCGGTGAATTTCTCAGCGGTCTCTATCTCTCGTGGATTGTGTGAAAAATTAGTTCTCGATTCGATTCAGCGCTGGCATGTCCCGCCACGTAAATTATGTTTGGAGATTACCGAATCAGCGATTATGAACTCGTTGGTTGCCGCGCGTCAGAGTATTGCCAGATTACGTCAGCAGGGATTTGATATTGCCATTGACGATTTTGGTACAGGTTATAGCTCAATGGCTTATCTTAAAAACCTTGCTGTGACCCATCTAAAAATTGACCAAGTATTTACAGCTGGCCTTGAAAAAGGTATTAGCGATCAACAAATTGTCAGAGCGATTGCTATGGTTGGTAAGAGCTTTGGTCACCATATTTTAATCGAAGGTGTTGAACAGGCTAAACAGGCAACTTTAGCCAGACAACTTGGGTGTCAATTTGTCCAAGGATTCCATTATGCCAAACCTATGGCGTGGATGGATTTTGTGCGTCAATATCTTGGTGAAAACCGCTTAACTCCCGCCTTGGAAAGTATTTAATGCATTGAATTATATGTATTTATTTTAGGTATATAATCTTGGCCTAACAATTGCTTTATCCATCCTAACTACGGAATTGTCAGGAAATTGGCAGTAAGGATAAGACAATGAAATTGGACGCAGCACCACTTCTTCAACAGATGCAATCGATGAGCCAACAGGCTGGATTATCGCCAGAACAGGCGATTCGAGCTGATCGCAGCGATGCATCTGCAGTAACCGGAATGACTCAGGGCAATTCAGCCAGCAAAGATTTTGGTCAGCTCCTGAGCGATGCGATTAACCATGTAAATTCATTGCAGAGCAATACGAGTGATTTGCGAACCCGCTTCGATATGGGCGATAAAAATGTCAGCCTGTCGGATGTCATGATTGCAGCACAAAAATCCTCAATCGCTTTTGATGCAACTGTCGAAGTTCGCAACAAAGTGGTTGAAGCCTATAAACAGATAATGGCTATGCCAATCTAGTGTGATTTGAGGAGACGCTTGTGGCAGGTGAAGCAACTGATACCCCAATCAATGATGATACTGCATTATTGACCGGTCCAGATAGCGCAGCGGTGGATTTAGAAGAGAATGAACAGCAAAGCGGTTCACGGCTAGGATTTTTACAAAATGGTGTTATTTTGCGCCAGATTATTATGATCCTTGCTTTGGCTATTTGCTTAGCTCTTGGGGTATTTTTGCTGATGTGGGCAAAACAACCTGAGATGCGTCCAATTGGCACCTATACTGCTCCTGAGCTTGTTAAGGCATTAGATTTCTTCGATCAGAATGACATCAAATATGATGTTGAAGGCAAAACGGTATTTGTTCGTGCCGACCAATATTCAGCAATTCGTTTGAAAATGCTTCGTGGTGGCGTTGCTAGTACGCCAACCCAATCTGATGGCGATGATATCTTACTTAAAGATATGGGCTTTGGCGTGAGTCAGCGTCTTGAACAAGAACGACTCAAGCTTAGCCGTGAGCGGCAGCTAGAAAGTGCTATTACGCAAATTCAGGCCGTATCTAAAGCCAAAGTTTTACTCGCCATTCCTCGATATAACGTGTTTGCCCGTGATAGCCAGAAACCTTCAGCAACGGTTGTTGTTACTTTAAAAAACGTCAACTTAGGGCTTAAACAAAATGAGGTTGATTCTATCGTCGACATGGTTGCGTCGGCTGTTCAGGATTTAACCCCGCAACGGGTGACAGTGACCGACCAAAATGGTCAGTTACTTAACTCAGGTAGCGAGAGTGCGGCTGATTTACAAAATCGTCGCCAGTTACAGGTGGAACAAAATCGCGAACAACAATACAAAGATAAAATCGATTCGATTCTAACGCCTGTATTAGGTGCTGGAAATTATACCGCCCAAGTTGACGTCTCGATGGATTTCACCTCGGTGGTTCAGACTCAGAAAAGCTACAATCCTGACTTGCCTGCGATTCGCAGTGAAATGACCGTTCAGGATAATAGTAGCGGGCAGAATCCACTCGGTATCCCCGGGGCGTTGTCTAATCAGCCGCCTGCAAAATCTGATATTCCTGAGACTCAGAAGGAAGCGCAAGCCAATCAGAGTTCAGTCAGTGGCCGTAGCCATAAAGAAGAAACTCGCAACTATGAGTTAGATACCACCATCAGCCATACTCGTCAGCAAGTTGGTGTGGTGCGCCGGTTAAGTGTGTCAGTTGCTGTTGATTATGTCTCAACCCCTGGAGCTGATGGCCAGGTGACTCGCGCCCCTCGCAGTGCTGAGGAAATGGCAAATATTCGACGTCTGCTTGAAGGGGGTATCGGTTTTGATATGTCACGAGGCGATACGCTGGAAGTTGTGAGTGTGCCATTTACTCGCCCACAAGTTGATACCGTCAAAGATCTCCCCGTATGGGAACAGGATTGGTTCTGGCGGGCGATGCGTATTGCTGGGGCTGTATTGGTATTAGTGGTGCTGATTTTGGCAGTTGTTCGGCCGACATTGAACCGACTGTTGAATAATGGTGTTGATGAAGAAGCCGATGATACCGATTTAGAAACAGCAATGTCAGCGTATGACACCAGTGATGATGCAGAGCTCTTATCAGCTGATATCACAGGCACAGATTTTGGTATTCAAAATGGTCAGCTACAATTACCTGATATGCACCGTGATGAAGATATCCTTAAAGCGGTTCGGGCGCTGGTCTCTAACGAACCAGACTTGGCGGCAATGGTCATTAAAGATTGGGTGATAAACGATGGCAAATGACGAAAAAAAATATGATCTATCAAATACCAGCGGAACGGATATGGCTGCTATTTTGATGCTCAGTCTGAATGAAGAAGATGCTGCGACAATTTTCCGTCACTTAGAGCCAAAGCAGGTGCAGCGTTTAGGGATGGCAATGGCCTCCATGGAAGATTTTAGCCATGACCGGGTCGTTGCTGTACATGAGCGATTTATCGAAGATATCCAGAAATACACAAATATTGGGATTGGCAGTCAGGACTTTGTTCGTAATGCGTTAAATGCGGCATTAGGTGAAGATAAAGCGGCTAATTTGGTTGATCAGATTATCATGGGCAGTGGCTCTAAAGGGCTTGATTCACTCAAGTGGATGGATGCTCGTCAGGTTGCTAGCATCATTCAAAATGAACACCCGCAGATCCAGACGATCGTATTGTCTTACCTTGAACCTGAACAATCTGCCGAGATTATGTCGCAGTTCCCTGACAAAGTGCGCCTTGACTTGATGATGCGTATTGCCAACTTAGAAGAGGTTCAGCCAGCGGCATTGACCGAATTAAATGAGATCATGGAAAAACAATTTGCCGGCCAAGCAGGGGCTCAGGCTGCGAAAATGGGCGGCCTGAAAGCTGCTGCCAATATCATGAACTATCTCGATACCAATGTTGAAGGGATGCTCATGGATTCAATTCGTGAAAGTGACGAAGAGATGGCGCAGCAAATTCAAGATCTCATGTTTGTCTTTGAAAATCTGATTGATGTGGATGACCGTGGTATCCAGACGCTATTGCGGGATGTCCAGCAAGAAGTACTGCTTAAAGCTATTAAAGGTGCGGACGATCAGCTTAAAGAGAAAATCTTGCGGAATATGTCTAAACGTGCCGCTGAAATGCTCCAAGACGATTTAGATGCGATGGGGCCTGTACGTGTGAGCGAAGTTGAATCGGCTCAGAAAGAGATATTGTCTACGGCCCGTCGTCTGTCTGATGCTGGTGAAATTATGCTAGGCGGTAGCGGTGGTGGTGAGGAGTTCCTGTAATCGATGGCCGATCATATTAAAGATGAAGATATAGCGAAGTTTCGTCACGTGGAAGCTCAGGATTATGAGCTTCCTAATTTCGGCAATGCGCCTCACCATGAAGATACTGATGCATTTGATAGACCTTACCATTGGTATAAAGAAGAGGCCGAACAAGCTCGCTCTGACAACGACGAAGAGCCTATTAAACCGCTGACGCTCGAAGATCTTGAACAGATTCGGCAAACCGCTTATGAAGAAGGCCACGCCGAAGGGCGCAGTGCAGGCTATGAGCAAGGTTTTGCCCAGGGCCATGAAGAGGGCGCCAAGGCTGGAAAAACCGAAGGTCTTCAACAAGGCTTAAAAGAGGGGTTGGAGCAAGGCCATTCGCAAATTGATACTTTGTCAGGCTATTGGCAAAAATTGATTGAAGAGTTAGTGATGCCCGTGCAACAGGTCACCGCCCAAGTGCAGTTACAATTAGTCGATGTGATTTGTGAAGTTTCTAAAGCCATTATTCAAACTGAATTAACCACCAATAAACAAGTTATTATTCACACGGTTAAAGAAGCTGTTCAAGCGATGCCGGTTAATGAGCAGACGTTGTTAATCCATCTGCATCCTGATGATTTATTGGTGATTGAAGGTGTTTTTCCTAAAGAAACACAAGAGAAAAAACATTGGCAGCTGCTCGCTGATGGTAGTTTAAATCGCGGTGATTGCATGATTGAAGCGCAAAACTCAACCATCGATTACTCAATGAGCGATGTGGTGGACCGCGCTTTGAAACGTTTCTTAAGCGATAATATTAAAACTGCACGTACTGTTGAACCTCCTGAAGTTCCAGACGTTGAGCCACTTGCGCAAGCTCATGAGTCAAGTGAATCTGAGAATAGTGCAAGTGATTTAAATGAATCGGCGCCTGATTTAACCCAACCATCTGAAAACCAGAGCGATGAGTCACAGACTCCGCTTCCTGAGTCGCGCCAGGACTTATCAGATGATGAAAACCATGATGAGCATTTTGGCGGAGAAGATGATGAATCTTTGCCAAACACTTAGTCAATTCAAAGTCTCTGAACTTCGCCAAGGGCCAACCGTGGCAGGTAAGTTAACTCGAGTGGTTGGCTTAACTCTCGAAGCTATTGGTTGTCGGGCACCCGTGGGCTCGCTTTGTCATGTGCAAACCATTACCGGTAATCTTGAAGCTGAAGTGGTCGGTTTTGCTAATGACAAACTCTATTTGATGCCAAGTGAGCAGTTAACAGGCGTTTTACCTGGAGCTCGAGTTACACCTTTAAATCAACAGCATGATATTCATGTTGGACCAGAACTATTGGGCCGGGTGATTGATGGCCTCGGCCAACCTTTAGACGGGCTTGGCGATATTATGACTCAGCAGCGCGCAACGCTTAGCGCCGAGCGTATTAATCCAATGCTACGCGAGGTTATATCCAAGCCTTTGGACGTCGGCGTTCGGGCGATTAATAGCGTGTTGACGGTTGGCCAGGGGCAGCGAATGGGATTGTTTGCCGGCTCTGGTGTCGGTAAAAGTGTGCTGATGGGCATGATGACCCGCGGGACTACGGCTGATGTCGTCGTGGTTGGGTTGATTGGTGAACGTGGCCGTGAAGTTAAAGAGTTTATCGAAGAGATTTTAGGCGAGCAGGGGCGGGCCCGCTCGGTTGTGGTTGCAGCACCTGCTGATGCATCGCCGCTGATGCGTATGAAAGGCTGTGATACCACGTTAACGATTGCCGAGTATTTTCGCGACCAAGGGTTAAATGTGTTGCTGTTAATGGATTCATTGACCCGTTATGCCCAAGCGCAACGTGAAATAGCGTTAGCAATTGGCGAGCCGCCTGCAACCAAAGGTTATCCACCTTCAGTGTTTGCAAAATTACCTCGTTTAGTTGAGCGTGCTGGTAATGGCTTAAATGGGCAAGGTTCCATTACGGCCTTTTTTACCGTCTTAACTGAAGGGGATGATTTACAAGACCCGATTGCCGATGCTGCTCGTGCCATTTTGGATGGCCATATTGTGTTATCCCGAGAGCTTGCTGATAGCGGTCATTATCCTGCCATTGATATTGAAAAATCGATTAGTCGTGTGATGCCTGCGGTGACCAGCGATGAACACCAACAACTTGCCCGAGCACTTAAAATGCTCTATGCCCAGTACCAGCAAAACCGTGACTTGATTAATCTAGGCGCATATCAGCGCGGCTCAGATCCTCGAATTGATTTAGCTATAAATTTGAAGCCACAAATGGATCAGTTTTTGCAGCAAACCATGAAAGAGAGTATCCATTTTGACGAAAGTCTGACGCAGCTGCAGCGCTTAATGCAGATGGCTCAGATGAATCATCAATAATTAAGCGGTGAGAACATTCTATGGCGGGTAATGCGTTAACGATTTTATGCGAGCAACTGGAAAAGCAAGAGCGACAAGCCGTTGCTGAATTTTCATTGGCCCGTCAACAATTGGCTTCTTTTGAACACCAACTACGGCAGTTAGAAAGTTATCGTCATAATTATATGGTGCAGGCGATGGAGCGTGGTTCTGATGGGATGCTCGCGTCAGGATTTCACCAATACCAATCATTTATTCAGACCATTGAAAAAGCTGAAATCGAACAGCAACAAAGCGTTGCCCAATTGCGAACCAATGTGGAGCGCAAACGTCGCGAGTGGCTAGATCTTGCCAACCGCCATAAAGCAATTGAACAGCTGATAGAGCGACAAAGGCAAAAAGAAGCGCTAAAACAAGCTCGTTCTGAGCAGAAATTGCTGGATGAATATGCAACGACACAGTTCGCCCGGCGAAATCTGCTTTCTGATTAATCATCCATAGAATCTTTGCCAAGAGTCGCAGTCATTGCATGACAACTCTCTACGTAATTTACAACTTGGTTTAATTTTTGCTTAATCCTTATGAAAGGTTGCTGAGTTGCCGTTAGGCCACAGCTGAAGTCTGGAAATTATTGGCAAGGGAAATGAAATCGATGGCTACGGTAAATGTTGCAAACATTAGCCAACTGGCTCCTACAAAGTCTGACAATGCCCGGGTTGGCATGTTGTCCTCCCCATCATCGGCAACTGTGTTTAATGATGCTTTTTCAAGAGCTCATCAGCAATTAAATCACTCGAGTACTAAAAGCGGCAATTCTATGCCGTCACATGCCTCTGTTAAGGGACATTCTGAACCTGCTAAAACAGCTCCGGCCAAAGCTTCTCAATCGCATCGAGCCACCGATAATGATCACGTAAAAAATACATCAAAGGATAGCCAGACAAATTCCAAAACCACTGCTGCGCGGCACAATTCTACAGAGAGAACATCGGCATCATCTGATGATGGGCATCGTCAGGTGGCAAGTGATAAAGATTCACGCAAAGCTGCAAAAAATGGATTAAAGAGCCACCCAACTGATACGGATAAGGCTCAATCCAACCAGCCTAGCAAAGACCATGAGCAAATTGCTCGCGTTAAAAAAAATGGGCAACAACAAGCCCCCGTGAGCACTAAAGATGATTCATCGGTGGTTGTAAGTGAAGACGAGTCCAGAGCGATGCAGTTATTGGCTCGCCTTGAGAAGGCCCAAAATGCAGATATGCAGCTTGAGCAAACTTCATCAATGAGCGATAAACTCAAACTTGCAATGCAGGTGCTTGAACAAGCGAAAAAATTAAGCGCTAGCAAACAGTTGCAATCGGCCGATGGCAAGCAGCCTAGCGCTATGGAACTTGCGTTGATGATGCTGCAAAAAGTTCAAAGTAGCGATGCCAAGGCTCATCTAGATACGTCAAAATCTGCCGATGTTAGCTCTTTGCAGTTGCATCAAACTTTACAGATGCTGAACCAGGCAATTGCGCAATCAAAAAGCGGTAAGAGCCATTATGCTGAACATTTGAATCAATTAGATCCGAAATTGCGCAAAGTGCTGGAACAACTCTCTGAGCAACTTGCTCAAGTCAGTTCGATGGATGAAAAGTCATCCGCTGATCAATCAGATGCGTATATTGAGCCGATGAAATCAGCAAAACATCAGCCGAAGCAAAGTGATGATGATGCAACCTTGCTTAGCCAGCTCCAAGCGCAATTGACCCATTTGCTCAATCCAGCAGAGCCTAAAAAAACTTCGCAAAACACCGCTTCTGCATCAGAACAAAATCAGCAGCCTGTTTCAGGCTCATCTGGCGCGACAAATAAGATGGTGCAAAATGTCGCCTTGTTAGCGCTAGCTGAGTTAAAAATGCAACATCTGCAGAATAATAAGCAACAGAGCTCTGATTTTGACACTCAAAGTGTCAATAAGTTAGCAGATAAAATTGCAGCGTTAACTGCTCAATTATCACACTTGGTAAGTGGTGAAAAAACGGCAAAAGATACGGCGGTTGAAACGGCTAAAGTCAGTCAGGCGAGTCAAATCCCAGTAAGCCATATTCACGCCAAAGAGACTACGAGTGCTCAAAATATAGTTCAGCAATCGAGTGATAGCTTAGAACCCGCCCCTGTACGTGATGATATAAAGAGCAAAGCTACGCTTGCTAGCGCCGCAGCGGCGATTCACAATGCAGCGGCTAAAGCTTCAGCAACGACGCAAAGTCAAACGCCAGCTGCGCAATCCGTTCAGCAAGCATTGGCGCAAAATCCAACGCAGCAGGCAAATGCAAACGGTGTAAATGGCGCAGCTCACGGACAAACAGTGAAAGATGCTGAACAGGCAGCAATGATAGCGGCTGCTCAATCGGGTGATAATCATGCGCAACATAAAGCGCAGGCTCAGCAACAAGGAAATAGCACGCAATTGGGAGCTGCACATTTGGCTGCAAACAGTGAGATATCACTGTCAGCAGGTCAACAACATGCAGGGCTAGGTGCGCAGAGTCAGCACCAAGGTGGCGCGCAGTTAGGTTCGAATAATCCGCTGACGAATGCATCTAAAAATGATGGGTCGTTTGCCAGCCAGTTAGCTATGAATCAGCCAAGTAAGCTTTCGAGCGAGCTTAATGAACGTATTAATTATATGGTGTCGAATAAGTTGCAATCTGCCGATATTCGTCTCGATCCAGGTCATCTTGGCGCTATGCAAATTCGTTTGAATTTAAATCACGATCAGGCTCAAGTGCAAATCCATGTGCACAATCCTCAAGCTCGTGAGATGCTGGAACAATCAATGCCGAAACTGCGCGATATGTTAGCGCAACAGGGCATTCAATTAGGTCAGAGCCAGATCAACCAAGGAAACTCTGGAAATCCACAGCAACAAGGATTTGCTCAAACCGGTGGGCAATCACAAGGTGGTTTTGCGGGTCAGCAGCCGTTTGGTCATAGTGCGAGTGAGGTTGTTGCTGAAGAAAGTTTGCCTCATCTTTTAAGCTCACAACTTTCTACAGATGATGGGATTGACTACTATGCTTAAGAAAAGCGGGTATAGATAGCTAATTTAACGTTGCTAAATGACTAACTAGCTGTAACTATGCCATAATTGCATGCAACCAAAGTAATTGATTAACGAGACGAAAATGGCGGATGAAGGCGAGTTAAAAGTTGAAGAGTCCGGTGGTGGTAAGAAAAAACTTATCATTATTATCGCAATTGTTTTAGTCGTACTGATAGCAGGTGGTGCAGCAGCTTTTTTCCTATTAGGTGGTAGTGATGAGCCAGCTAAACCAGGGGCCGCGCAGTCGAGCGCTAAAACAGAAACTGAAGCTGTAAAAGAGCAGGCTCTTTATGTTGGTATGCCACGGCCCTTTGTTTTTAACGTCAATGGTACAGACAGAGATAGGCTGGTGCAGATCAAAGTGCAGTTAATGGTGCGGGGCGAAGATAACGAAAAATTGGCCCAGAAAAACATTCCACTGATTGAAGGCACGTTATTAAATATATTTTCTGCCGCGACAGTTCAGCAGCTTTCAACGCCAGGTGGCAAAGATAAACTACGTAATGAAGCATTGGATGCAACTCGCAAAGCGATGCAGGGATTAACCGATAAACCCGTGATTGAAAAAGTTCTGTTCACTGGGTTTGTAATGCAATAAGCAAAGAGACGTCGTGACTGATTTATTAAGCCAAGATGAAATTGACGCGCTATTACATGGCGTTGACGATATTGAAGAGGAAGAAGCGCCACAGGCACAAAGTGGCGATGTCACTGAGTTTGACTTTTCATCTCAGGATCGCATCGTGCGTGGGCGTATGCCTACGCTGGAATTGGTGAATGAACGTTTTGCCAGACACTTGCGGATCAGTCTATTTAATATGATGCGGCGCACGGCTGAAGTGTCGATTAATGGCGTGCAGATGCTCAAGTTTGGCGAATATGTTCACACTTTGTTTGTGCCGACCAGTTTGAATATGGTGCGTTTTCGGCCACTTAAAGGAACTGCGCTGATTACCATGGAAGCGCGTTTAGTCTTCATTTTGGTGGAGAACTTCTTTGGTGGCGATGGACGTTATCACGCTAAAATTGAAGGTCGTGAGTTTACGCCAACGGAACGACGAATCATCCAGATGTTGCTCAAGATTGTCTTTGAAGATTATCGCGAAGCTTGGGCGCCGGTTATGGATGTTGAATTTGAATATCTAGACTCAGAAGTAAACCCGGCAATGGCTAATATCGTTAGCCCAAGTGAAGTGATTGTTGTGAGCTCTTTTCATATTGAATTGGATGGCGGCGGCGGTGACTTTCATATTTCGATGCCATATTCGATGGTTGAGCCGATTCGTGAACTACTCGATGCTGGGGTACAAAGTGATAATGAAGACACCGATCAGCGCTGGAGTAGCGCTTTAAAAGAAGAGATTATGGATGTGCCCGTGAGCATATCGGCGCGTCTGTTACAAGCTGAGCTGTCTTTACGAGCGCTTTTAAATATGCGCACGGGAGATGTGATCCCGGTGGATATGCCAGAAAGTGCACTGGTCTTTATTGAAGATTTACCAAGTTTTCATGCCAAGATCGGGCGTCGCGGCGATAATTTAGCACTGAAAATTAGTGAGAAATTAAAACGTCCTGAATCGGTTAAAAGTGATATAGAACTGGTAGTGGCGCGCAGTCGCCGTAAAACAGATGAAGAAATGGGTTATGATTAAAGGTCAAAAATATGAGTGACGAACCACAAGATCAAGGTGATTTAGCTGATGAGTGGGCCGCCGCAATGGCCGAGTCGATGGGGGCTGAAAAGGTAGAACTTGAAGAGTTTGCCGAAGACCCTAAAGTTGGCTCATCACTCTCAGACGAAGAGCAGCAAAAGCTCGATGCAATTTTAGATATTCCGGTAACCATCTCAATGGAAGTTGGGCGTAGCAGCATTAATATCCGTAATTTGTTGCAACTGAACCAGGGTTCTGTTGTTGAACTTGACCGTGTGGCTGGTGAACCGCTGGATGTCATGGTTAACGGAACATTAGTGGCCCATGGAGAGGTGGTGGTTGTAAACGATAAATTTGGGATTCGCTTGACTGATGTGATTAGTCAGACTGAGCGAATTAAAAAACTCAAATGAGGTCGATATTCGTCATATTATTGACTCTTTGGCCATTGGTCAGCCAAGCCAAAGAGTCGCTGAATGCCGATGGACAACCGTTAAGCTCAGCTGACTGGCTCTCTTGGATACTATCGATGGTGGTTGTTCTGATCGCCATTGGAATTTGCGCTTGGCTTGCCAAAAAAACGCGTTTTAACGCCTTTGGCAACGGCCAGATGAAAGTGATTGCTAACCTTACACTGGGAACTCGTGAACGCGTTATTGTTGTTCAAGTGGGGCAAACACAATATTTATTGGGCGTAACCAATCAACATATTGAACTTATCGACAAGCTGGCAGAACCTTTGCAAGGTGATTCTCAAGCGCCAAGTTTTGCTAAGCAACTCAACCGGATTCTCAAAGGAAATGGCCGTTAATAAAAAGTGGTGTTTGTTGTTATTGCTGTTGTTTATCGCAATTCCGGCAAGTGCTAAAGATAGTTTTTTACCTGCATTAACCGTAACCACTAATCCTGACGGCAGTCAGGAGTATTCGGTGACGCTGCAGATCTTGGCGATGATGACGGCATTAAGCTTTTTGCCGGCTATCGTTATTATGATGACTTCATTTACCCGAATCATTGTGGTGTTGGCCATTCTGCGTCAGGCGCTGGGTCTGCAACAAACCCCATCGAATCAAGTATTAGTTGGTATTGCATTGTTTTTAAGCTTTTTTATTATGTCACCCGTACTTAATAAAATTAACGACAATGCCTTGCAGCCTTATCTAAATGATAAATTAACCTCCGTGCAAGCGTTTCATGAAGCAGAAAAGCCGATGCGAACCTTTATGTTGGGCCAGACTCGGTTAACTGATCTGCAGACCTTTGTTGAAATCGCGAATGTCAAAGTCAAGGATCCGAAAGATGTGCCGATGCAGGTTTTGATCCCTGCATTTATTACTTCCGAGCTAAAAACAGCCTTCCAGATTGGCTTTATGTTGTTCATCCCGTTCTTGGTGATCGATTTGGTAGTGGCCTCGATATTGATGGCAATGGGGATGATGATGCTCTCGCCAATGATTGTGTCATTACCATTTAAGTTGATGTTATTTGTGCTGGTTGATGGTTGGAGCTTAGTGATGGGAACATTGGCTAAAAGCTTTGGATTATAGGAGCGCGCAATGCAACCTGAAGTATTTGTAGATATTTTTCGCCATGCGCTCAGTCAGGTCGTCATTTTGGTCTCTGCGGCCATTATTCCGAGTTTGATTGTTGGGTTAATTGTCTCTATTTTTCAGGCCGCTACATCCATTAACGAACAGACTCTAAGTTTCTTGCCGCGCTTAATCGTCACTTTATTGGTTTTAATGCTGTTTGGGCACTGGTTTACGCGAATGCTGATGGACTTATTTATTAATATGGTAAATATGATCCCTCAAGTCGTTAATTAAGCTTCGTAAGTTTTGAGGCAGATGAATGCAATTTCCAGCTGACGTAATCTTAAACTGGTTGAGTTTATATCTCTGGTCATTTATGCGGATCAGCGGCTTGCTAATGGTGATGGTGCCGTTTGGCGGTCAGGCTGTGCCAGCACGCGTGCGATTATTGTTGGCCGTCACTATCTCTTATACGGTGGTTCCTATGTTACCACCGGTGCATGGGATTGAGCTTTTCTCGTTGCGCTCATTTTTGGTCATCGCTCAGCAGTTATTAATTGGTTTTGCAATTGGTTTTATCACCCAACTGGTGATGCAAACATTTGTCTTAGCGGGCCAAGTGATAGCCATGCAAACCAGTTTGGGGTTTGCTTCTATGGTTGACCCGACCAATGGCCAGAATAGCCCTGTCGTCGGGCAGTTTTATCTGCTGCTAGCCACTTTGATTTTTCTCTCTCTCAATGGTCATTTAGAGCTTATTCGGTTAATCACGATGAGCTTTAAAACGCTGCCTATCGGTGAGATGGGATTCTCAGCCCTTGATTATAAAATGATAGCATTATGGTTTTCTCAGCTGTTTTATGCAGCTTTAGCCATGACCATTGCGGCTATTGTGGCAATGCTATTGATTAACTTGGCATTTGGCGTAATGACTCGCGCTGCTCCACAGCTAAATATCTTTTCGATTGGATTTGCGGTGAGCATGTTATTTGGTCTATTTATTTTATGGTTTACCATCGGCAACTTTTTAGCTCACTTTGAACATCAATGGCGAGCGGGGCGGACACTGGCGTGTTCTTTGCTTAAGATTAACTGTTAGATAACTAAGAGATAGTCATGGCTGAGTCTGATCAGGAACGTACAGAACAACCCACCGCGAAACGATTAAGTGAAGCGCGCGAAAAGGGGCAGATTGCTCGCTCTAAAGAGCTGGCGACGGCTCTGGTGTTAATCGGCTCAGCTGTTGCACTGATGCTGGTGGGCCAGCAATTGGCAACCGCGATAGCGGTAGTGATGAAAACCTCTTTTTCACTTGAGCGCGCTGAAGTTTTTGACCCACAACTGATGTTCCACGGTATTGGCAGTATGTTGTTAATTCTGGTCAAGCCGATGGGCTGGATAATGGTCATTATTCTTATCGCTGGGTTAATCGGTAATACGCTTTTAGGTGGTGTTGCGTTTAGTTGGCAAGCTGCCGCACCTAAATTCAATCGATTGTCACCATTATCTGGTTTTAAACGCATGTTTGGCATTCAGGCAATGGTCGAACTGGCTAAAGGTATTGCCAAAGTGCTAGTGATCGCACTCGCTGTATGGTGGATCTTTAAAGCTAAATTCGATGACATGATGAATCTGTCGATGCAAACCGTACCAGGTTCAATTGCCAATGCACTGCATTTATTGCAATGGTTATTTTTTCTGATGACGTTAAGTCTGTTACTGATTGCCGCGATTGATGTGCCATTTCAGCGCTGGAATCATATTAAACAGTTGAAGATGACCAAGCAGGAAATCAAAGACGAGCATAAAAACACCGAAGGGAACCCTGAAATTAAAGGACGAATTCGCCGGTTGCAGATGGAGATGACCAATCGACGGATGATGGCTGATGTGCCTCAAGCTGATGTGGTGATCACCAACCCAACGCATTACTCAGTTGCGCTTAAATATGATTCAGAACGGGCTGGTGCGCCGATTGTGGTGGCTAAAGGCGCTGATGTGATTGCATTTAAGATTCGAGAGATTGCCAAACATTATGAAATCCCGGTATTAGAATCCCCCGCTGTTACTCGCTCGCTTTATCACACGACCAAAGTAGGGGCGCAGATCCCAGATGGCCTATTTGTCGCCGTGGCCCAAATTTTGGCGTATGTCTTTCAGCTTGAACAATTTCGCAAAGGACAAGCGAGTCGTCCCCGCAAACCTTCCACTGATCTTCCTATTCCTGACGAGCTACAGTATTAATCCTATTGTTTATGATCATGATTTAAATAATAAAAATTACTTAATTAAATCATTTTGCGGTATATTTACTCAGGATTAATACTACTTAGGCGCGATTTTTGCTTTTAGTTCCTTATCGAGTATTAGAACTGTCGGAAAATCGCCGTTTTATGGAATTACTTAACTCTCTTCAAAATCTTCGGTTACGCGATATAACCAAACTGCGCGGCAAAGCGCTGCATGGCGTGGGTACACCGTTGTTGGTTCTTGCCGCACTAGCAATGGTGGTTTTACCAATGCCACCCATGATTTTGGACATGCTCTTTTCGTTCAATATCGCGTTATCGATGGTGATTTTGTTAGTGGCAGTCTATACCAAGCGACCCTTAGATTTTGCCGCGTTTCCAACGGTTCTGTTGGTGGCAACATTACTTCGTTTGGCACTAAACGTGGCATCGACTCGAGTAGTTTTACTTCATGGTCACAATGGGCCAGGAGCTGCTGGACAGGTGATTGAAGCGTTTGGCTCGGTGGTCATCGGTGGTAACTATGCCGTGGGTTTGGTGGTGTTTTTAATCTTGATGATTATTAACTTTGTCGTAGTGACCAAAGGTGCTGGACGTATTTCTGAAGTTAGTGCTCGCTTTACGTTGGATGCGATGCCCGGTAAACAGATGGCAATTGATGCCGACTTAAATGCGGGTCTTATCGATCAAGACCAAGCCAAACAGCGTCGTCAGGATGTGACCTCTGAGGCGGATTTTTATGGTTCGATGGATGGTGCGAGTAAGTTCGTCAAAGGCGATGCGATAGCCGGGATATTGATTTTAACCATTAACATTGTCGGTGGTTTTATTATTGGGGTTGCGCAACATGACTTAAGTTTTTCGCAAGCGGCCCAAGTTTACACATTATTGACCATTGGTGATGGCTTGGTCGCGCAGATCCCATCACTGTTATTGTCGATTGCTGCTGCTATCATCGTGACTCGGCAAAATACCGAGCAGGATATGGGCGAGGCGGTGCAGTTGCAGATGCTGCAAAATCCGCGAGTGCTGATGATCGCTGCGGTCATTTTGCTCATTATGGGTACTGTCCCTGGTATGCCGCATGTTGCTTTTTTAAGCTTCGCACTGTTATGTGCAGGTGGCGCATACTGGCGGTTGCGGGTGAATAAAAAGCTGCAGGATGAAGCCGATAAAGCATCGGTTGAGGCAAGTAATTTACCATCAGCTGAACCTAAAGAGTTGGGCTGGGACGATGTTCAACCAGTTGATGTTATTGGGCTTGAAGTTGGGTATCGGTTAATTCCTCTGGTTGATAAATCGCAAGGTGGTGAGCTTTTATCGCGTATTAAAGGCGTGCGTAAAAAGCTTTCACAAGAATTAGGCTTTTTGGTACCAGCTGTCCATATCCGCGATAATCTCGATTTAGGGCCGAACCAGTATCGGATCTCTCTGATGGGCATCACCTTTGGTGAAGCGGATGTTTATCACGACCGGGAAATGGCGATTAACCCCGGCCAGGTTTTTGGTGAAGTGGAAGGGCTTCCCACCCATGATCCGGCATTTGGCTTAGAAGCAAAATGGATTGGCAGCGAGATTCGTGAACATGCTCAGACCTTAGGTTATACGGTGGTCGATTCTGCAACTGTTGTAGCAACTCATTTGAGTCAACTGTTAACCAACCACGCTGCGCAATTGCTCGGTCATGAAGAAGTACAGAATCTATTAGATATGTTATCCAAATCATATCCTAAACTTGTTGAAGGACTGATTCCTGATACTTTGAACTTATCGGTTGTTGTGAAAGTTCTACAGAACTTACTGAACGAAGGTGTACCGGTCCGTGATATTCGCACGATTGTTCAGACGTTAGTTGAATATGGGCCGAAGAGTCAGGATCATGAAGTGCTGACAGCCGCTTGCCGAATTGCCTTAAAACGAATGATTGTTCAGGAGTTGATTGGTCCAGAGCAAGAGCTACCAGTGATTACCTTGTCTCCAGATTTGGAACAGATATTGCATCAATCCATGCAGGCTGCTGGGAATGAAGGAGCCGGGATAGAACCGGGCTTAGCTGAGAAATTACAGACATCATTAACTCAGGCAGCACAGAATCAAGAATTAGTAGGTCAGCCAGCCATATTGCTGACATCTGGAATATTACGAGCCAGCCTGTCGCGGTTTGTTAAAAATGCGATTCCTGGCCTTCGGGTTCTATCTTATCAAGAAGTACCGGAAGAGAAACAGATCCGGATTGTGAGCTCTATTGGGCAATAGGCAGGAGAAGTAATCAGTGAAAATGAAACGGTTTTTTGCCAAAGATATGCGTAGCGCGCTGCTAGAAGTCAAGGAGACTCTGGGCAGTGATGCGGTGATCATGTCTAACAAAAAAGTAACTGGCGGCATCGAGATTGTCGCAGCAGTTGACTATGGGATCGGTGAAGAATCGTTACCAGCTGAGCGGGAATTAGCTGAGGATAGTGTCAATATTTCGTCTGGAGCGGTGAAAAAACCATCGCAAACAGCAGCTTATAAAAAACAAAAAAATGACGTGTTACAAGATTTTGACGAATCAGCCAGTTTAAAAGATAACTTAGCTAATTTCTTACGTCGTCAGCAAAAGAATTTAAAAGAGGCTCGAACAAAGGAGTCTGAAGCGCCAGAGCGTCCAGTTGCGAATCACCGCCCGAAAACTTTGGCTGAGCAGCAACATTGGGACAATGGCCGAGCTCGCGCTGCCAATGAGTTTAAAAAACCAGTTGCTCGGCGTAGCAATCCTCGTCAACAGGTCGATGAGCAGGCCAAAGCGATTGAAGAGCTCAAAGCAGAAATGACCTCCATGCGCAAATTGCTGGAGCATCAGGTATCCGGTTTGATGTTCCAAGAAGTTGAGCGTGAAGAGCCGATTCGGGCCATGATGATCAAAGAGTTGCAACGTTTAGGGTTTGCCGATGAACTGGCTGATCAATTAGCCAGTTTGGTGCCAGAAAACTGTGCGCCTAGTGAAGCTTGGCAGCAGATCCACGAATTATTAGCCGCGCAGGTCGAAACCAGTGATGATGATGTGCTTCTTGAAGGCGGTGCAGTGGCTCTGCTTGGACCTACTGGCGTTGGCAAGACTACAACCATTGCTAAATTAGCTGCTCGTTTCGCCAAGCGTTATGGCAGCGAACAGGTTGCCATGATTACCACTGACACCTATCGTATCGGTGCTCATGAACAACTGGCAACCTATGGCAAGATTATGGGATGTCCTGTGCGAGTGGCGCAAAATGAAGAAGAATTATCCGAACTGCTCTATCAGTTTCGTGAAAAGCGGTTGGTGTTAATCGATACCGCAGGGATGAGCCAGCGCGATTTAAGACTCAATGAACAGTTGGATGCGCTGGTCAAAAATAGCCGAGTGAATATTCACAACTATCTGGTGATGCCTGCCAATGCTCAGCGGCGCGTGATTGAAGAGACGGTCCAGCACTTTAGCCGGATCCCTTTAGCTGGGACTATTTTAACTAAACTTGACGAAAGTTTGTGTTTAGCTGAGGTGCTCAATGTTACGCTGACTCATGCGCTTCCGATTAGTTATATTACCAATGGTCAGCGAGTGCCAGAAGATATCGCTGTGGCTGATGCCCATGAATTAGTTGCTCAGGCGCTTGAATCAGAGTCCAATAGTAGCGCGTATTATTGGCCCAGTGATTCTCGACAGGTGTAGGCCCAACAAGCATGTACAATAATTATTTAACTCAGTTTAATCAGGCTAGTGGCTTAAGAATGATGCAAAAGAACAAAAAAGTGAAAGTCATTGCAGTAACTGGTGGCAAAGGTGGTGTTGGCAAGACCAACGTGACACTGAATATGGCAGTAGCCATGGCTGCGCAAGGTAAACGCGTGATGGTTCTGGATGCGGATTTAGGACTGGCAAATGTCGATGTCATGCTAGGGTTGCGGGTCACTCGTAATTTATCGCATGTCTTGCGTGGTGAATGTCAGCTTGATGATATCCTTGTCGAAGGCCCTAATGGCATTCTGATTGCACCTGCAACCTCTGGGACGCAATCCATGGTGGAGTTGTCTCAGTCGGAACATGCAGGCCTTATTCGTGCCTTTAGCGAGCTAAAAACACCCATCGATGTATTGTTAGTTGATACCGCTGCTGGGATCTCCGATATGGTGCTGAGTTTTTCCCGAGCTGCTCAAGATATCTTGGTTGTGGTTTGTGATGAACCAACGTCCATTACCGATGCTTATGCGTTAATTAAAATTCTATCCAATGAGCATGGTTGTTATAAATTTAAAATTGTTGCCAATATGGTCCACAGCCTTCGTGAAGGACAAGAGTTGTACACCAAATTGACACGAGTCACTGACCGTTTTCTTGATGCTACGCTAGAATTAGTAGCATGTATTCCATATGACAATAATGTTCGCCAGGCAGTGCGCAAGCAAAAGGTGATTGTAGACGGGTTTCCTAAGTCGCCCGCTGCATTAGCTTTTCGGTCTCTGGCTAGTAAGGCTGCTTCATGGCCGATACCAGACCAAGCTCGAGGCCATCTCGAATTCTTTATTGAACGTCTGCTGAATACACAGAGCAGTTAGAGGGGGAGCCGTGAACAAAGCTTATGCATACAGCAGTATGGTCGCGGATGATACAGAGACTATCGTCGCCAAACACAGTTCGTTGGTTAAACGAATAGCCCATCACCTGATGGCTCGTTTACCCGCCAGTGTGATTGTTGAAGACCTCATTCAGGCCGGGATGATTGGCCTGATTGAAGCTGCCCGTAATTTTGACGGAAGCAAAGGTGCTAGTTTTGAAACCTATGCAGGGATCCGTATTCGTGGCGCTATGCTCGATGAAATTCGTCGTGGTGACTGGGTCCCTCGCTCGGTTCACAAAAACAGCAGGATGATCAATGAAGCCATTGCATCTGTTGAGCGTGAAAAAGGTCGTGATGCCAAAGATACCGAAGTTGCAGCTTATTTAGAGGTGTCGATTGGCGAATATCATGCCATGCTAAGTGATGTCAGCAGCGGTAAGATCTTAGGTATTGACGACTTAGGTGTGAGTGAAGATGTTTTAAGTAACGAAGCATCCAGAGCACATAATCGTCCCTTTGAAGGGTTTGCCAATGAACGTTTTCAGCAGGCTTTAAGCGATTGTATTAGTCATTTACCAGAGCGAGAAGCACTCGTACTATCGCTCTACTACGATGAAGAATTGAATCTTAAAGAGATTGGTGAAGTGCTAAGTGTGTCCGAGTCGCGAGTGAGCCAAATACACAGTCAGGCGTTGGCTCGATTAAAAGTTCGCATGCAAGATTGGACACAATAGCTATTTATAGACTAATAATTATGGGGTTAACTCTACTAAGATCGGTTTGGGTAGGGCATAATTAGCCTCTAAGTATCAGTTCGTTAGCATTATCGTTGATGCACAATATATCCTGGTAGGAGGGATACTTTGGATAAAAATATGAAAATTCTGATTGTTGATGATTTTTCAACGATGAGAAGGATTATTAAGAATTTGCTTCGTGATCTGGGCTTTAACAATACCCATGAAGCCGATGACGGAAGTACCGCACTGCCAATGCTAAAAGGTGGAGATTTCGAGTTTGTAGTCACAGACTGGAATATGCCAGGGATGCAGGGGATTGATTTGTTAAAAAATATCCGGGCAGATGACAGTTTGAAACATTTACCAGTTCTAATGGTAACCGCCGAAGCTAAGCGTGAGCAGATTATTGAAGCTGCTCAAGCAGGGGTCAATGGTTACATTGTTAAACCATTCACAGCTGCTACGTTAAAAGAGAAACTCGACAAAATTTTCGAGCGGCTTCAGTAATATAGGATAGGTTATTGTGACGAACGAAGCACCACTGATTTCGCTGGAAGAGGCAAAACAGTTGGTCGCTTTCCTGGAGCAGGGAGATGCGACCCAGGCCAATCTTATTGTAACTCAAGCTTGTGCTGCTAACTCTGATGCGTTGTTTAAACGTGTCGGTGAGCTGACGCGTGAGTTACACAACTCGCTGAATGATTTTCACGTCAATATGCGTATTAATGAAATAGCTAGCCATGAGATGCCTGATGCTCGTGAGAGGCTTTCATATGTCATTGATATGACTAATAATGCTGCAAATAAGACGATGGATGCAGTAGAAGCGAGTTTACCTTTGGCTGACCGTTTAAATGATCAAATAGCTAATGTTATGCCTTCATGGCGCAATTTGATGGAACGTAATCTAAGCTTAGGAGAGTTTAAAACGCTTTGTCATCAATTGGATGAATTCCTTTATAATTCAGCAATTGATGCCGATAAGCTCAGACAGATGTTAACGGATATTTTGATGGCTCAGGACTTTCAGGATTTAACTGGCCAAATGATTTCGAAAGTAATTGTTTTGGTTCAAGAAGTTGAAGGTCGGCTAGTAGAAATGTTAACCCTGTTTGGAGGAGCTGCTTCCAAAGAGCCGTCTTCAGCGAAGAAAACAGGTATTGAGGCTGAAGGGCCGATACATAACAAGGAAGCTAGGGATGACGTTGTTCAATCACAGGATGATGTAGACGACTTATTATCCAGCTTAGGATTTTAACGGAGTGGTTCATGAGCTTTGATGTCGATGAAGAGATTTTGCAGGACTTTCTGATTGAAGCGTCAGAAATTCTTGAGCAATTATCTGAACAGTTGGTTGAATTGGAAAATTCACCCGATGACCGCGATCTCTTAAATGCAATTTTCCGCGGTTTCCATACTGTCAAAGGCGGTGCCGGATTTTTATCATTACATGAATTGGTCGACGCCTGCCATGGGGCAGAGAATGTTTTCGACAATTTGCGTAATGGTGGACGGACCGTTACCCCAGAATTGATGGATGTCATTTTAGAGGCATTGGATGCTATCAACGAGATGTTCGCTTCGGTTCAGGCCCGCGAACAACCGGCCCCTGCTGCACCAGAAATTATTGAAAAACTGCATCAGTTAAGCAAACCAGCAGGATCTGAACCGGAAGTTGAAGAGACTGCTCCTGAACCAGAACCTGAAGAAGAACCTCAAGCTGAGCCTGAAGTTGTCGAGGAACAACCTCGAGCATCAAGTGATTCATCAAGTGTGGATGATATTACTGATGAAGAATTTGAGCAGTTACTTGATGAGTTGCATGGTTCTTCATCTTCCGCGCCAAAACCTTTGGAAAAAAGCCCGGCGAAACCAGCACAACCAGCTAAAGTAAGCTCTGCAACAAGTAGTGATGGCGACGAAATTACGGATGAAGAGTTTGAGCGGTTGCTTGATGAATTGCATGGTTCAGGTAGTCAAGCTACAAGCAAGCCGGATGCCGCCAAAGCGCCAGCCGCTACTGCAAAACCTGCCAATAATGGCGATGATATCAACGATGATGAGTTTGAAAAATTACTTGATGAATTGCATGGTTCGGGCAAAGCTCCGGGTGATTCTGAGCAAGTAAGTCAGCCCAAAGCACCGAGTGCGGCAAAACCATCTAAGCCACAGACTCCGGCACCAGCAGCGAAGCAACCCGCGGCCCCTAAACCCGCAGCAGCTAAACCCGCAGCAGCTAAACCTGCACCGGCAGCTGCTCCTAGCGCCGCTAAAGCAGAGCCTGCTAAAGAGCACCCACAAAAAGCAGCTGCTGCGCCACAAGGCGAAACCACAGTTCGTGTCGATACACGAACACTTGACGATATTATGAACATGGTCGGTGAACTAGTTTTGGTTCGTAACCGTCTTGTGAGCCTTGGCCTTAACAGTAACGACGAAGAAGTTTCAAAGGCAACATCCAATCTTGACGTAGTGACTGCTGACCTGCAGGGTGCAGTGATGAAAACTCGTATGCAACCGATCAAAAAAGTCTTTGGTCGTTTTCCTCGAGTTGTTCGAGATTTGGCTCGTAACTTGAAAAAAGATATCAACTTGGTGTTGGTTGGGGAAGAAACCGATTTAGATAAAAACCTTGTTGAAGCATTGGCTGATCCGTTGGTTCACTTGGTTCGTAACTCGGTCGACCATGGTATTGAAATGCCAGATGTGCGTGAAGCTGCTGGTAAGCCTCGTACTGGTGTCATTACTCTTTCAGCTTCGCAAGAAGGCGACCATATCCTTTTGAAAATCGCAGATGATGGGGCCGGTATGGATCCGGAAAAACTCAAGTCAATTGCGATTGAACGTGGTGTGATGGATGCCGATGCTGCCGCTCGCATGAGTGACAATGAAGCGTATAACCTCATTTTTGCGCCCGGTTTTTCGACCAAAAAAGAGATCTCAGATATCTCTGGTCGTGGGGTCGGTATGGATGTGGTTAAAACCGGTATTACCAAGTTAAACGGGCAGATAGATATCGATTCGCACAAAGGTGTCGGGACAACGTTGCGAATTAAAGTTCCACTTACATTGGCTATCTTACCTACGTTAATGGTCTCTGTGGGTGAACAGATTTTTGCACTACCTCTGACGAGTGTGAATGAAATATTCCATCTGGATTTGACAAAAACAAACGTGGTTGATGGCCAAGAAACGGTAATTGTGCGTAATAAGCCGATTCCACTGTTCTATCTGCAGAGCTGGTTGATTCGTAATCATCCTAAAGGCAGTAAGCCAAAAGATGGACATGTTGTTGTGGTTCAGGTCAACACATTACAGGTTGGTTTCGTTGTCGATAGCTTGATTGGTCAAGAAGAGGTCGTGATTAAAGCGCTAGACCAGCTGCTGCACGGCACGCCTGGAATGGCTGGTGCGACAATCACAAGTGATGGCCGAATTGCATTAATTTTAGATATTCCAAGTTTGCTCAAGCATTATGCTCGGCGAATGTAAGCGAAATGGATAAGTGAGATTGAATGACTGTTAAGGTTTTAGTAGTTGATGATTCGAGTTTTTTTCGTCGCCGTGTCAGTGAAATATTAAATGCTGAACCGACGTTAGAAGTAATTGGTGCGGCTAAAGATGGCCGCGAAGCTATCGATATGGTCATCAAACTGAAGCCTGATGTCGTCACGATGGATGTTGAAATGCCAGTTTTAGATGGCATTTCAGCTGTTCGGGAGATTATGCAAAAATGCCCAACGCCAATTTTAATGTTTTCGTCTTTGACTCATGAAGGCGCTAAAGCAACATTAGATGCGTTAGATGCTGGTGCGTTGGATTTTATTCCGAAAAAATTTGAAGATATTGCTAAAAATCGCGATGAAGCGATTAAATTGCTTCAACAAAGCGTGAAAGCGATTGCTCGGCGCCGCTTTTTAATGCGGCGTAGTTCGGTTTCAAGTAGTACTACTTCAACAAGTAGTCCGCTTAGTCGCTCACCATCGACCTCTTCTCGCTCTTCAACCTTTACCTCATCAACTGCTCGTCCAGCAACTAGAACGGCTCATAATGATGCTCCTAGCGCGTCAACAACACCTGCTACGGTTGTTAAGCGTTCAGGTAAAAATTATCGAATAGTGGCGATTGGAACCTCTACAGGTGGGCCGGTTGCACTACAAAAAGTTTTAACCGAGTTACCTGCAAATTTTCCACATCCTATTTTGTTGATTCAGCATATGCCTTCAACCTTCACCTCGGCATTTGCGGCCCGGTTGAATTCATTGTGTCAAATCAGTGTTAAAGAGGCTGCTGATGGCGATCAGCTTCGCCCTGGCTGCGCTTATTTAGCACCTGGCGGCAAACAGATGATCGTGGAAAATCATGGGAGTAATCGAATTCGGATTATGGAAGTTGATGATCCTAAAATTAATTACAAACCCTGTGTTGATATTACCTTTGCCTCGGTTGCCAAAGCGTTTAGTGATAAAGCCTTAGCGATTGTCTTGACGGGAATGGGCGCCGATGGGCGAGATGGAGCCCGAATGCTTCGTGAATATGGTTCTACTGTTTGGGCTCAAGATGAACAAACTTGTGTTGTCTACGGCATGCCGCAAGCCATCGCAAAAGCGGGTTTAGCTCAGCTGCAGTTGCCAATTGATCGTTTTGCTCATGCGATCGTTACGGAAGCAGGCCATGGATAAGTTGGCCATTTGCGGGCTGCTGCTGGCATTTGGGTCAATATTTTTTGGGCAGTGGTTAGGTGGTGGTAGCATTGCCTTACTGCTGAATGGACATGCCTTTATCATCGTTCTGGGCGGGACGGTTGGTGCCGTGATGTTGCAGTTTCCTTGGGTTGTTTTTAAGGGAGCTTTTAAACATCTTTCTTGGGTTTTATTTCCTCCTGATTTTGATCTTCGCCAGCTTGCCCGTAAATTACATCATTGGAGCAACTTAGTTCGAAAAGAGGGATTTTTAAGCCTTGAGATTGAGCTTGAGCAATCACATGATGAATTATGCTCGCAAGGGCTCACATTACTGATTGATGGCATTGAGGTTAATGTTCTGCAAGATGTCTTAGAACAGCAAATGGACATGGAGCAAGAGAAGTTAGAACGTTATGCCCGTATCTATGAGTCCATGGGTGGATATAGTCCTACAATGGGCATTCTTGGTGCCGTACTTGGCCTTATTCAAGCCATGTCTTTTTTGGCTTCACCTGAGCAGCTGGGCAATGGGATTGCGGTTGCGTTTGTTGCAACGATTTATGGTGTTGGATTTGCTAACCTCGTTTTTTTACCCGTAGCGAATCGCCTGCGACAGATGTTTTATCGCTATAGTATTTATCAGGAAATGCTGATTGTCGGTTTAACCTCTATTGCTGTTGGTGAAACTAGTTTAGCCCTAGAGCGTCGCCTTGCTGTCTTTGTCAAAGGAGCATAGTTATGCGCCGCAGACGATTGCATCATCAGCTTGAAAAACGTGAAGATACTCATCGTTGGTTGGTTTCATATGCTGACTATATGACGTTGATGTTCGCTTTTTTCGTTGTACTTTATGCTATGGCAGTAGTTAACAAAGGTCAGTATCCGGTTTTTTTAGAAAAACTCAATCAGGCCGTAGAACATTTAACGGCACAATCACAACATATTGTTTCTAAAGATACTTTGCAATTTCCCAAGCGTGAGATGATTGATCAAAATAATACTCAGGCTATCGCGGGGCAAGGTCCGGTGCAGTCTAACCAATCTCACGATGAGGCTAAGGTTGTTGCCAATGACAACGATGTCGATGAAGTGGCTAAGACGCATGATGGCGAAGCATTAGATGATGTATATAAACAGTTACAGGCGGTCATTAATGCAAGCGGTCAAAACAATGCGATTAAGATAGAACGCCAGCAAGATTGGCTGACAATCAGCCTTGATAATCAACTTTTTTTTGCAAGTGGTAGCGCGACTTTACTGGATTCGGCCAAGCAGGTTTTAGCCATAATTAGTCAGGTTCTAACCCAGAACCAAAATTATTTGCGCGTTCGTGGTTACACCGACGATCAAAAACTTGATAGTGAGTTGTACCGCTCAAATTGGGAGTTGTCAGTCATTCGAGCAACCAATGTGTTACATCAGCTAGTTGCGTTAGGTATTGCACCGCAGCGACTAGCAGTTGAGGGATTTGGCCAATACTCTCCGGTTGTGGCAAATACAACTGCGCAGAATCGGCGCGAAAATCGGCGGGTTGTGATCGCAATATCGCGTTTTGCCTGGCAGAGTGTTGAAAAACAGAAAAGTGCGTTACAACAATCAACTAAGCTTACAAATAAGCCTCAAGAAAGTCATACTCAAGGCGATAGTAAAACTATATTAACGGTACCGCTGCCAGGAGGCGGGGTGCGCTATACGACAAGGCAGGATAAACAGTGATAGTCTGGACCGTAGCAAACCAAAAAGGTGGTGTTGGAAAAACCACAACGGTGGTGACTCTGGCAGGCCTGCTGGCGCAGCAGGGGGAAAAAGTATTGCTGGTTGATACAGATCCTCATGCTTCGTTGACCAGTTATTTAGGGTATGACTCTGATGCTCAAGAAAATAGTTTATATGAGTTGTTCCGCTCCCGAGAAGGGCGCACGTTTGAACAGGTCAATAAAACGATTTTACATACTGAGTTTGAAAATTTAGATCTCATATGCGCCAGTATGGCATTGGCTACCCTTGATAAGACGTTAGGACAAAGTGAAGGGATGGGCCTGATTTTGCGGCGCATCCTTAATCAAGTTGAAAGCCAATATGATTACGCGCTGATTGATTGTCCACCGGTACTGGGTGTGATGATGGTTAATGCGTTAGCTGCTTGTGAGAGAGTTTTAGTCCCTGTTCAGACTGAATTTTTAGCTCTAAAAGGGCTAGAGCGAATGATTCGCACATTTCAGTTGATGCAGCGTTCTTGTCCCAATAAAATTCGTTACACTGTTATTCCAACTATGTACGATAAACGAACGAAAGCATCGTTGGTTGCTTTAAAAGAATTGCAGGATAGTTATCAGGATCATGTTTGGAATTCGGTTATTCCGATCGATACAAAATTTCGGGATGCCAGTGTCAGACGTATGCCTCCTTCATTTCATATGAAAAAATGTCGTGGTGTGTTCGCTTATGAAACCTTACTTCGCTATTTAGTTCGATTAGCGAAGGAGGCGGTATGAGCTTAAAAAATGATGAAGCATTGGCTGATTATTTTATGTCGCTTTTGGCAGATCTCCCTGAAGATGATGTAAAAACTGAGTCGCCAGTGCTCTCGGTACACGTTGCAAAAGAGCCTGTTACGCCGCGTTCTTTGTCGTTGCAAGCGAGTGCTAAAGCTCGCTCTCCTGTGTCATTGGCTCAGGCAGTTGATGCTAAAAAAGACTTGTATCGTCCTCGGGCAAAACCATTAGCTCAGCTTTTAGAGCAAGCCAATGAATCTCTGAGTAAGCCGTTTGCCGAGCCAGAGGAGAAATTGCCTGAAGTTCTGCCCGTTTTACCAGAGGAGTTAACTTCTGCTGTTGAACCCGCTCAGCTTGAAGAGATCGCTCCGCCAGAGGTCGCTGAGCCTGAAATTATTGAACAGACTCAGGTCGAAATTGAGACTCAAAGTGAGCCAACTGAACCAGCATGGCATAATATTGATGTTGATGCGGCATTTCAGGCGCTATTTTTTGATGTGGGTGGAATCACTTATGCTGTACCACTGGCAGAATTAGGTGGTATTCATCGCATCACTGAGATTACTTCATTGTTTGGTAAGCCTAAGTGGTTTGCTGGTATTATGGCCCAGCGAGAAGAAAAATTTAACGCAGTTGATATGGCGCGTTGGGTTATGCCCAACGAACAATGGGATTTGGATTATCAGTACCTTGTGATGCTCGACAACAGCAGCTGGGGCTTGTGCTGTGAGCATTTAAAAGGGACTGAATGGCTTAATCAGGATGATGTTAAATGGCGCCAGTCACCAGGGAAACGACCTTGGTTGGCAGGGATGATTAAAAAAAGAATGTGCGCACTTATCCATGTCAGCGAACTTGTTAATTTGCTGGATAAGGGTGTTGATGTAGATGGGCGATAATCAATTTATTTGACTTGAAACTGGGAATATAAGCAAATTCGTTTTATAACTTAGTTAGAGTAATTGTTATGTACCTATAGGCACAGATAAAAGGAACGATGCGATGAGTGAACAAAGAAACGTTGCCGAAAACATTGCGGGTGATGAAGTATTGCAGTGGGTGACATTTCAATTGGAAAATGAAACCTATGGTATCAATGTAATGCAAGTCCAGGAGGTCCTTCGTTACAATGAGATAGCCCCGGTTCCTGGTGCCCCTGAGTACGTTTTGGGCATTATTAACCTGCGTGGTAATGTCGTCACCGTAATCGACACCCGCTCTCGTTTTGGTTTGCCACCTGCTGATGTCACAGACAATACGCGAATTGTGATTATTGAGGCAGAGAAACAAGTCATCGGTATTTTGGTCGATAGCGTTGCTGAAGTAGTTTACCTGCGTAGCAGTGAAATCGATACTGCGCCGAATGTTGGTACTGAAGAAAGTGCTAAATTCATTCAAGGGGTCAGTAACCGTGATGGTCAGTTGTTGATTCTGGTAGATTTGAACAAACTGCTCTCTGATGAAGAGTGGGATGAGATAAGTTCTATATAACTGGATGAATTGGATTAATTTTATAGCCCCTGTAGTGGCGGTCGTTTGTGCCTTGGTTCTGATAAGTTCCATTCGGATTTATCAGCGCAAAGTGACCGCCCAACAGCAAAAATTATCGAGTTTTGAGCTTTTAACCAAGCGGGTGGTTAAGAGCAATGAAAGTTTAAATAAGCAGTTAGTTGAAGTTCATGCTGCCAATTATGCTATGGCTCATCGCATAGCTGATCTTGAATCGATGGTTGAGCAGACCATGAATCGGCAAAATGAAATTGTCACTCAAGACCCTGATAGTAAACTTTATTCACGCGCTGTGAAAATGGTTGAGTTAGGTGCTGATATTGAGGAAGTGATGCGAGAGTGTGAGTTACCTCGGGCTGAAGCGCAGTTATTGTATACACTCCATGGCAAACCTTTAACTAAATAGCTTGAACAGCGTATTAAGTGTCTGGATAGAAATTCAAAATATTTAGACTTTATCATCAATATGAGCGTGAATATTATTCCAGTGGTCGGGAAATTTTCCCTGTAGAACATAGGAAAAACTAATCAGCTCGGCGATAATGATGTAAAGAGATTGCGGAATTTGTTCATCAAGACTCAGTTGATCTAGCATTGCCAGCAACTGCTTATCTTCATAAACCATAATGCCTGCGTTTTTTGCAGCTGTAATGATCTCTTGAGCTAATTGATTGTACCCCTTGGCTACAACTTTGGGGGCATTTTTGCCATCGTATCCAAGCGCAACCGCCGCCTGTTCTTTTTCACTCATATCGTAATATCCAATAACCGAGATTGTTTAGGGGCCAATGTTTGTGGAACAAGCCCTAGTTGTGCCCCTAGCGTTAGTTTATTCATGCCAAGCTCGCCCAGACGCTCTTTTAGTGCTTGTTGATAGTGATTTACTTTGGCAAGCCAATCTTGACTAGGGCAGTAAAATTCTATGGTCGTGTTTTGCTCTTGATCGAGCAGTATATCAGCCAGAATTCGAGTATCCGGCGCCACCGGTAATAGCATCTTCAGATGCCATTGAGAGCGATTATTGCCAGAGGCTGCACGCTGCTCTATTTTTGCCTCGACTTGATGCAGGTTTGCATTTATGGGCAGCGGTACGTTGAGAAAAAGTGGCGGTGGATTATTATCTTGCTGCGATACACTCGCAAGCTGTGCATTCATACTTTGCCCGGCTAACTGCTTTAATGACTCGCCTACGGCCTTACCGAGTTGCAGATCTTTGCTTAGCTCATCAATAAGTTGCTGAGGAATATTTTGTTGTTGTTTTAACAGTTGTGCAGCATTGGCCGAGAGCTGCGGGCTGATGAGCGCACCCAATAATAAATTAAACGGATTTGCCAAAGGATTTGATTGGCTCATGGATGCGTTCATTGGCCGAAATTGTAATAGCTGCTCTAGTAGTGATTTAGTTTGGTTGGCATGCAGCGGTTTTTCCCACTGTTTGAGCCAAGTGATAAGCTGGCTTAACACACTACTGGTCGCAGGTGTTTGGGTCTGGGGAAACTTCACCGCTTGAGAAGAATCTAACAACGTGCTGAGTAAACTCAACATTGAACTTGCTGGATTGATTGCATTGGTTGAATTGACCGGGGCCGTAGCTGCGCTATGAGCCACCTTCGGAGCTTGAGGTGCTACAGGTGGCGTTGGTGCGACCACAGATTTAGGTGGTGGAGTAACTTTCATAAAGCCCCTATATCAACATTTAGACCAGCAAATCCTCACTGGTATTGTTAGTCTAGCAAGCTTTATTTATCCGCTACAATAGTGTTTGTTAAGGGGCTTTGTGCGCCTGTTGTTTTTGCATAAATTCGGCAGCGCGTTGTTTGGCATCTTTCATATCTTGCTCTTGCATCATATTGCCAACTAAACGCCGAAATTGCGGGCCAATGAGCTGATGCAAAAAGCGAAATAATGCTGAACGCTCTAGCAGAGCTGTTTTCATAAAGCGGATACATCCCTGACAGCGCTCATCATGGCAGATATAATCTTTTTTGGCATGAATTCCGTGGATAAATGCCATCAAATACATCCCTGCCACCAATGGATCGCGAATCAAATGAAACCACCAATGCTTCTTATAGCAGCGATACATCAGCATTAATGTGCAGCTGCGACAGCTTCCTGACACTTGTCCGTTGTGATTTGACATATCTTTCCCTCCAGCTTCTTATGATTTTATTTTGAACTGTTAATTAGTGTTGACTCATTAATAGAATGTGCATATTGCAGTTAAAGAACATTGATGTTGCGCATAGATAGGCTCGTCGGGAGCATTTAAATTCATGTATAATTGTTCATAGTTTAATTGGTTGTGTGAAATAAGCTCTGCAAAATGAGAATTTCTCTCATATATGATATATATACATGCTTGTATCTATGAACAGATGTCTTAAAGAATCACTATAAAAACGACAAGGGTTGTGCGAGTGACGAGAAATGTACTAATTCGGATGAGTTTCATTTTGGCCGCGATGATGATGTTAGCAGGATGCTCAAGCACATCATCTAACCAAGGTAAGGACAGTCCATCAACTGCCCAGACAACAGAGCAAGCGTCGTCGCAGGCAAGTAATAGCTACCAGAATCATGATCCATTAGAACCTTTTAACCGGGTTATGTGGAATTTTGACTATAATTATTTAGATAAACCTATTTATAGACCCGTTGTTCATGGGTATGTAAACCATGTTCCCAGTGCTGGTCGCAGAAGTTTAAATAACTTCATGCAAAATCTGGAAGAACCTGCCAGCATGGTTAACAATTTATTACAGCTGAAATTTAAAGCAGCACTAGATAACTTTACCCGGTTTGTCTTTAACAGTACGTTCGGATTTTTCGGGGTTGTCGATGTGATGGGGCGTGCGGGTGTTGAACGTCATCTGACTGATTTCAGCGACGTATTAGGACATTATGGCGTGGGCGATGGACCATATCTGATGTTGCCTGTTTTAGGGCCATCTACACCGCGCCAGATAACTGGTGACATTGTTGATCAGTTCTATTTCCCATTCACGCAATTGAATATGGTGGAAAAAGCTGTTCGCTGGACCGTTAACGGGTTGAATCGACGGGCATCCGTTATTGATCAAGAAGGTGTGGTTGATAATGCGTTAGACCCGTACAGTTTTGTCAGAAACGCTTATATGCAATATCGTCGTTATCGTTATTATGGTGGTAAACCACCTGAGCAAAAAAGCCAGCAGGTTGACGTTAGTAAATATATGGATGAGATCGAAGGGGATAATTAGATGTTAACAAAAGCTCATTTAGTCTAAAGTCATTTTTGATTAATAAATAAAAAAATAATTAATCTTAATGAGTAACAAGCAATTAAAACTAAGCGGCATCAGAATATTAATCATTGATGCTGATGTAGTTTTCGCTAAACGGATGGAAACCTATTTCTGCCGTCTTGGTGCATCTGTGACGTTAATCCACGATGGCTATCAGGTTGTGAGTGCCTGTGACTGGGCAAATCCAGATATCATATTCGTTGATTTTGACGCCAGTGATGATGCAAGTGAAAAGTTGCTTGCCTATTTGAGCGAGGGGCCATGGGCATGTATTGCCATGTCTTTAAAAAGCGATCTCAAGCTGATTCGCAGTGCTCTGCAATTGGGCGCTGTGGATTTTCTGATAAAAGCGGGTTGTGAATTTGACCAGATTGCTGACATCATTTTAAGTAGTATTCGAAAACTTCCCCAACTTAAAGAAGACTATCAACGAGCTGAACTTCAAGAACACTTTTCGTTTTTAAAAGAAAATGACCTTGCTGCTAGCCAGCTCTTTATGCGCATGTTACCTGAGTCAGGAATGCAGTTAGGTAACTATCTGTACATCTATCAGTTAAAAGGCAGTTCTCTGTTGCCATTGGTTGCTAATCTCGATGAAACACATTGTGCTATTGTTGTGATTGATTTTGGATTGTTAACGAGTGAAATGTCGATAGCGGCAGTTATTTTACATTCTTTGTTGCAAGATGCTTGGCGAGTTTATCAGCAATATGGCGAGTTATTGGCGATTCAGCCTGCTAAATTAATGGATCAAATCAACACGATTTTGTTAAGTAGCCAACTGAGTGAACCAATTGGTATGTTCTATTGTGTGGTGAATCACCAACAAGTCCAAGCTGTCAATGCCGGTATTATTGACCTGCCAGAACCTTTTCATCAGGCTGATATGGGGTTGGGGGTTTTTCATGGGGCAACTTACCGCGTTAAGCACCAAGAAGCTCATCCGCAGGGGCTTTATTTCTCGTTAGCAAATCAACTCGGGGATCGCTTAAGTTTTAAACTTTGTCCTCTGAATGAACCGGTTTTATAACCTTTTTGTTTTATTTTGGTAAAATTATTTGACCAAACACTGTCTTTGAATGTTTGACATCAGTATTTAGCCTAATTATAAATGGGTGAGAAAGATATCAAAAAGGTCATTATGAGTGAATCATCCTCTTGGCATTTGTTGTATTGCAAAGCCAGAAACGAACAAAGAGCTGCAGCTCACTTAGCGAATCAGAATATTGTAAGTTTTTTCCCGGTATTTTCTTCTGAGCGAATTATCCGCGGCAAACGAACTGTCGTGACTGAACCTGTTTTCCCAAATTACTTGTTCATCGACTTGTGTAATGAACAGATTAGTTACACGACGATTCGCTCAACACGAGGTGTTTCTGATTTTGTGCGCCAAGGTCAAACGCCTGTCACAGTGCCAAAAGAACTTGTTTACGATTTAATGGCGCGCTCTGATTCTTTAGAGCTAAATCAGCAGATAGAAGCAAAATGCAGTCGTTTACCCAAAGGGGGCGATAAGGTTTCTATCAAAGATGGTCCATACAAAGGGCTTGATGCGATTTATCAAAAGGCAGATGGTTTAGAGCGCTCGATTTTATTAATCAAATTGATTCAGCAACAGGTCGAAATTACGATTGATAACAAAGCGATTGAGCTGTAAATCGTATCTTGTTTATCATCTATTCAGAGCCGTTTCCCTTAGCCTAAGGGAGGCGGTTTTTGCATTTATAGACGTTTATTTTTAATACCCTCATTAAAAGTCGATGAAATTTCTCTCAATAAAATATAAATAATTGTTCTAAGTAGAATGCATAACTAAGCCGCATTGGAATAATGATTCTTGTATACTTTTTCTCATCGAACGTGAAATGCCTTGTGGGCAAACCTTTGGTGATGAATCGCACGAGTGGGAAAGTTTGAATAACGATTATTCAATTGCTATTGCTTTATCTATGCTCGCGACATCCGTTCAGTACAGCCGATTTGGGCCATAAGAACCAATCACTTTTGCATTAAATGTATTTAGCGCCTGATGATGGTGTGAAGGAGTAATCATGAGTACACAGTCGGTATCAGCAGATCAGCTGACACACCTAAAAGCTCTAGAAGCTGAAAGTATCCAGATCATTCGTGAAGTTGCCGCTGAATTTGATAATCCGGTGATGCTCTATTCAATTGGTAAAGATTCTTCAGTGATGCTGCATTTGGCTCGTAAAGCTTTTTATCCAGGCAAGATTCCATTTCCATTTTTACACGTTGATACAAACTGGAAATTTAAAGAGATGATCGCGTTTCGTGATCGCATTGCTAAAGAGTTAGACCTTAATCTGCTGGTTTATAAAAACCCAGAAGGGTTAGCCATGGGAATGAATCCATTTACCTTTGGCAGCGCGACTCATACAGATGTCATGAAAACTCAAGCATTAAAGCAAGCTCTTAATAAATATAAATTTGATGCCGCCTTCGGTGGTGCTCGTCGTGATGAAGAAAAATCACGAGCGAAAGAGCGAATCTATTCATTTCGCGATAAAAACCATCGTTGGGATCCGAAAAATCAGCGGCCTGAGCTTTGGCATACCTATAACGCCAAAGTGAATCCTGGCGAAAGTATCCGCGTTTTCCCTCTCTCTAACTGGACTGAGCTTGATATTTGGCAATATATCTATTTGGAAAATATTGAGATTGTCCCTCTGTACAAAGCCGCTGTTCGACCGGTTGTTGAACGCGATGGCGCGCTGATTATGGTTGATGATGACAGAATGCCCGTTGAACCTGATGAAATACAACACAAAATGGTTCGTTTTAGAACGCTTGGTTGTTATCCATTAACGGGGGCTGTTGAGTCGCATGCGACGACACTACCAGAAATTATTCAAGAAATGCTATTGGCTAAAACTTCTGAACGACAAGGGCGAGTGATTGATAAAGACAGCTCTGGCTCGATGGAGAAAAAGAAAATGGAAGGTTACTTCTAAGCCACGTTTTTGCCGTTTACTTGTGTTCTGAATTTTATAAAAGAGGCCGTTATGACGACTCAATCTACGTTAATCGCTGATGATATTGAAAGTTATTTAAAACAACATGAACAAAAACAGCTCCTGCGCTTTTTAACCTGCGGGAGTGTCGATGATGGGAAAAGCACCCTGATTGGTCGGTTATTACATGACTCTAAAATGATCTTTGAAGATCAACTAGCTGCTATCAAACAAGATTCTAAACGCTTTAATACAACCGATGGTGAGTTTGATTTAGCGCTGTTGGTCGATGGTCTGCAATCTGAGCGTGAGCAGGGGATCACCATTGATGTAGCGTATCGCTATTTTTCCACCGATAAACGCAAATTTATTATTGCCGACACCCCCGGACACGAACAGTACACGCGCAACATGGCAACCGGGGCTTCAAACTGTGATTTAGCCGTGGTGATGATTGATGCTCGCCACGGTGTTCAGGTTCAAACCAAACGCCATAGCTTTATCGTCTCTGAGCTGGGCATTAAGCAGGTGATTGTTGCAATTAACAAGATGGATTTGGTTGAATACTCACAGCAGCGTTATCAGCAAATTGAGCAAGAATATCGACAGTTTGCAGATAAACTGAAAATCGATACCATCCATTTTGTCCCTATCTCTGCACTGCGCGGTGATAATGTTGTAAACAAAAGTGAGCATACGCCTTGGTATAACGGCCAGACATTAATGCAGCTTTTGGAAAGCGCGCCTATCGATCATGATTACAAACCATCACTATTTCGCATGCCTGTTCAATATGTGAACCGTCCGAATTTGGATTTTCGTGGGTTTGCAGGCTCTATAACAAGTGGCAGCATCGCTGTTGGCGAGCAAATTACGGTTTACCCGAGTGGGCAAACCGCCAACGTGAGCCGCATTGTGACATTTGATGGCGATTTAGAGCGAGCTTTTGCTCCAATGGCAGTGACCCTGACGCTGGATAAAGAGATTGATATTAGCCGTGGTGACTTGCTTGCCAGAGGCGAGCTCAAACCTCAAGTTGGCAGCAGTGTAAGTGCCCACTTAGTTTGGATGAGCGAAGACGCGCTACTTCCTGGTAAAACGTATGACTTTAAACTGGCAACGAAAACAACCAGTGGTCATATCAGTAAAATCGAAGCTCGCATCGATGTGAATACCTTAGAGCGTCATCCCGCCGAGCAGCTAGCGCTTAACGAACTTGGGTTAGCGAATGTTGAATTTTCTCAGCAACTGGCGTTTGACCGGTATGATGATACCCGTGATACCGGTTCATTTATCATTATCGATCGCCTGAGTAATGTGACTGTAGGGGCGGGTATGATTCAGCAGCAAGGTCAGGATAAACGCCAAAACAGCTCTTATAGTGAGTTTGAGCTTGAGCTAAATGCGCTGATTCGTAAGCATTTCCCTCACTGGCAAGCTAAAGATATTTCGGTATTAGACTAATGTATCTTTCCGGATCTGCTGTTGCTGTTCTTGCCATCTTTGGTGCGACGCTGATTGGTTTGATCCGTTTTCAACGCCAGCCAGCTGCCGTGTTTGCTGTAGTGATGCTGGTGTTGTACGCCACCAATTTAGTAAGTACTAACCAATTACTGTCATCCATCAGTAACCCCGGGCTGTTGACGCTAACACTTTTGGTTTTATGCTCTATAGCCCTTGAAAAAACCCGCTTACTGCGTGTGCTGGCTACCTTTATTTTACGACCATCGCTGGCAACTAGCGGGTTTCGTCTCTATTTGTTAGTGGCGGCAAGTTCAGCATTTTTAAATAATACTGCCATTGTTGCTTCTCTTTTAGCTCCTGTTCGCAACAATCCATATCACGCGCCCAGCAAGTTATTATTGCCGCTCTCTTATGCGGCGATTTTGGGCGGGACTCTCACATTGGTTGGGACTTCGACCAATTTAATTGTCAGCAGTATGTATCGCAGTGTCGGTGGTAGCGGTTTGCACTTTTTTGACTTCACCCTGATTGGCTGTGTGCTGGTGTTGGTCTGTGGGGGCGTGCTGTTTTTAACGATTCGGTGGTTGCCAGAGAATCCTGCGGAGCCGGGGCACTATAAACATTATTTGATTGATACCCAAGTCGGTGAGGGTTCGCCGCTGATTGGTAAAAGCCTTGAAGCAAATGGCTTGCGTCATCTGGAATCGCTGTTTGTCGCTGAGCTGGTTCGTGATAAACAATTGATGAGCCCCGTTCATCCGGGGCAACTGATTCAAGCAGGGGATCGGCTTATTTTTAGCGGCGATGTCGCGCAGGTAAGTCAGCTGCGTCAATTCCCTGGGCTTGATACTTTCGCTGATAGTAATGGCTTACTTGGATCAAATTTAACCGAAGTCGTGATTCGTCCCGAGAGTATGTTAATCGGTAAGACTTTAAAATCTGTTAATTTTCGCTCACGTTTTGATGCTGCGGTTGTAGCTATTCGCCGCGATGGTGAACCGGTATCGGGTAAATTGGGTGAAGTAGTTTTGCAAAGCGGTGATTTTCTGGTGTTGGCTGTCGGTCCTGACTTCTCTAGCCGCGATAATTTAGCGAAAAACTTTATCCACTTGAGCGGCGTTGCTATCTCAAAACATTTAACTGGTTGGCGAGAATGGCTTGCAATCGGTGGTTTCATCTTAGCAATCTTGCTCTCGGCCATTGGGGCCATTCCGCTTTTAAAAGGTTTGGTGGTGCTACTGGGCATTTTGGTTTTTTCTAATTGTCTTAGCGTCAATGAACTGGTGCGGCGTTTTCCTCGGCAGCTGTGGTTGATTGTTGCATCCGCATTGTTGCTCTCGCAAGCGTTAACCAACAGTGGATTAGCCGCTCAGTTAACTCACGCATTAATTCCCTTGGCACATCTTGGTTACGGTTGGCTGATGATCGCGATGTTATATATCGTGACCTGGTTACTGACTGAGCTTGTGACGAATAATGCTGCTGCTGCGTTAGTGTTTCCATTAGCTTGGGGAATGGCACAGGCGGCTGGCATTAATCCGATTGGACCGCTGATGGTGGTTGCATACGCAGCAAGCGCCAGTTTTATTAGCCCCTATGGCTATCAAACCAATTTAATGGTCTACAATGCTGGCCATTATCGAATTAGTGACTTTTTAAAAGTCGGTGGCCCGCTGGCACTAATTTATGGTGTAATCGTGATAACATTAGTGCCAATTGTGTTTCATTAACAGCGCTTTGATAAAGGCTTATTTAGTTAATAACCTTTTGAATAAAATAGGATAATTCATGCAGCAAGTTAGTCAGGATGTGACATGGCATCAGGCTTCAGTTAGCTCAGAGCAGCGCCAGCAATTAAATGGTCATCGCAGCGTTTTGTTGTGGTATACCGGATTAAGTGGCTCAGGCAAATCAACAATTGCCAATGCTGTTGATGTAAAACTTCATCAACTGGGTGTGCATGGCTATGTGCTCGATGGTGACAACGTTCGCCATGGTCTAAATGGTGATTTAGGGTTTAATGACCAAGACCGAGTTGAAAATATTCGGCGCATCAGCGAAGTTGCTAACCTGATGGTGGATGCTGGGCTTGTGGTAAGCACCGCTTTTATCAGTCCCTTTATTCAAGACCGTGCCCAGGCTCGCCAATTACTTGGGGAGCGTTTCATTGAAGTCTTTGTCGATACACCCTTAAGTGTCTGTGAACAGCGCGACCCAAAAGGGCTTTACCAAAAGGCTCGGGCGGGTGAGATTAAACATTTCACTGGGATTGACTCAGCTTATGAAGCCCCCGTTACTCCGGAAGTCCATCTTAAAACCGATTTGTTCTGCATTGAGCAATGTGCTCAGCAAGTGGTTGATGTGTTAGTTGCCAAACAAGTGATTAGTCAGAGTTCGTTATGAGTAATATTGATGTATTTAATGGCGATGCTGATGGCATTGTTGCTCTTTTGCAATTGCGTTGGAGTAATCCTAAACAAAGCACTCTGGTCACAGGGGTGAAACGCGATATTCAGTTACTAAAAAAGGTTAGCGTCGAAGCTTTCGATAATGTCTGCGTTTTAGATATCTCAGCTGAGCGAAACAGTGATGATTTAATAAGGATTCTTGACGCTGGGGCGCAGGTCTTTTACGTTGATCATCATCGCTGTGGCGACCTTCCTCACAGTCCTAATCTTGTCACTCGCATTGACCCAGATCCTTATCAATGTACTAGCACATTGGTGGATCAATATTTAAATGGTGCCTATCGTAGCTGGGCTATTGCAGCTGCATTTGGGGACAATTTAACGGAAACAGCCATTAAGCTCGCTGATTCATTAGCTTTAAGCGAGAAACAAACTCATTTTCTTAAAGAGCTCGGGATTTTGCTCAATTATAATGGGTATGGGCGAGAGGTAAGCGATTTGCATTACCATCCCGCGCAATTGTTTGAGCGATTACGCGCTTATCCCGACCCGTTTGAGTTAATGGCGCTTCAAGATTCCGTATTTACGAAATTGCAGTCAGCCTATCAACAAGATATGGCACAGGCAAAAAGCTCACCTATTGCTTATCAAAGCGATAGTGCTGTTATTATCTCGCTTGCTGACGCGCCATTTAGTCGCCGGGTGAGTGGTGTTTATGGTAATGAATTGGCAAACCAAAATCCGGATCGAGCCCATGGCGTTGTCACTGATAACGGTGATAGAACCTATACGGTGAGTGTCCGAGCGCCGATTAACCGCCGTGGTGGCGCTGATGAAATCTGTTCACAGTTCCCAAGTGGTGGGGGACGTGCGGCCGCAGCCGGAATTAATCAGCTCCCTCATGATGAGCTTGAACATTTCTGGCAAGTTCTCAATAGCTACTATCAAACCCATTAATTGGGTAGATGAAATACCCCTCCAAGGCTTTGTGTTAGTTCTCTGGCAACCTGTTCAAGAGCAACACGAGCACTTTCCAACGATTGTACCTGATGGTGCATTCGTTGGGAGTTCAGCGTCAAAAATGGAATCGTAATAATCGCAATTAGCTCTTGTGCGCGTGAAAATATCGGGTAGGTAATATTGGTTAACCCGCTTACCTGCGGGCTTTCGCCAATGTGGTAGCCTTGCTTAAGTATCGGTTCGATTGCATCTAACATTAATTGGCGCTCTTGTGCGCTGGCATGACATTCATGAAGGATCTGCTCTTGTTGTGTTTGGCTACTATAGGCGAGCAAAAGATAGCCACTACCGGATCCAAAGATATCAATGATTGCCCCCAACCTTAAACTAAAGCCCATTTTATAAGGACTTTCTTGCCTTGCGATAACTAACAGCCCTCCCGCTTGATAAACGCTTAAATGGCAAGATTGCTGAGTCGATGCGCTTAGCTGTTCCATTGCTGGATTGGCTGCGCTTAGCAGACGCTCAGTAGGAGGGTGGCGATGCGATAGCTCAAATAACTTTAAGCTTAACTGATAGCAACTCGTTCGGGAATCCAGGCTAATATAGCCACGTTTTTCAAGAACACACAGCATGCGAAAAATTTCATTTACGCTGCGATCGAGTGCTTTGGCAATTTGCCGGGTATTTAGCCCTGTTTCAACTTCACTGAGTAATTCTAATATATCCAGTCCCTTATCAAGGGCAGGGGCTTTATAAATCGTTTTTTTCTCGGCCATTCTTGGGTAAACCCTTAAGCATCGATAAAGATGCAATGAACTATGGGAAGCCAGTCACAATAAAATAATATATCAAATATAAAATTAATTTCTTATATATAAATTAAAAGTGATATGGAGCCCTCATTATGGATATTCGTTACTCAGCATCTCCAATGGATGCTAAGCACTATGACACCGATAAGCTGCGCCAAGAGTTCTTAGTTGAAACTTTGTTTGTGCCCAATCAGGTACAATGTACATACAGTCATGTTGATCGCATGGTAGTGCTCGGGATTGAACCTGTGAGTCAGCCTCTTGTGTTGGGCGATTTTTTAGAGCCAAAACACTTTGGCACCGATTATTTCTTAATGCGCCGGGAATTAGGCATTATTAATATCGGCGGCAGTGGTAGTGTGAGCGTTGATCAGCAAAGTTATCAGTTGAATCATTTTGATGGCTTATATGTGGGACAAGGCGCTCAAGAGCTTTGCTTTAAAAGTGATGATGCAAATCTCCCGGCTAAATTCTATGCGGTCAGCTCACCTGCCCATTGTCACTATCCAAATCAGTTTATTTCACAAAAAATGGCAAAAAAAGTTCAAGCCGGTCAAGCTGAGAACTCAAATCAGCGGGTTATTAATCAGTATATTCATCCAGATGTTCTGCCCACCTGCCAACTATCGATGGGATTAACTCAGTTAGCATCCGGGAGTGTGTGGAATACGATGCCTGCTCATACCCATGAACGGCGTATGGAAGTCTATCTATATCTAGATTTAAGCGATGAAAACATCGTTTTTCACTATATGGGAGAGCCAACCCAAACCCGCCATATTATTGTTCAAAATGAACAGGTTGTTATCTCTCCAAGCTGGTCAATTCATTCCGGGTGTGGAACGAGTAATTACAGTTTTATTTGGGCTATGGCTGGCGAGAATCAGACCTTTGATGATATGGACCACGTTTTACCCAATCAGATGCGTTAATGGATGGGCAATTGCCTGCATGAGCAGGCAATTGTAAAGCTATTTTAATGCCAACTGAGCTTTATCATGTTCGAGTAATTTGGGGCCAATCCCTTTGACTTTGGTTATCTCACTAATGTCTTTAAATGGGCCATGGGCCTTTCTATAGGCAATAATTGCATTTGCTTTAGATGGACCAATACCAGAGAGCTCAGAAAGTTGCTCCGCGTTGGCTGTATTAATGTTTATTGGCATATTTGCCGCCATCACCGGTAAACTTGCCGCAAAGAGTAGTGAACTAATTAGAAATTTAGATTTTGCATTCATAATGTTTGATAGCCTATTTGTTCAGGTTTAATTTATTGAGTATTTTATCATTAATATTTTAAAGGCTCAACTCAAGTGATTCACTAATAGAATTACTGGATATTAATCCAGTGTCCGTTTAAGCTATTCTCAACTATAAGCAACGGAAAAAGAGATCGTGATAGGACGGCTTCGAGGAATTTTAGAACACAAACAACCCCCGTATGTATTGGTTGATGTCGCTGGCGTTGGTTATGAGCTACAACTGCCGATGAGTTGCTTTTATCAGCTGCCCGAGATTGGTCAGACGGTTACTTTAATTACCCATTTTGTTGTTCGTGAAGATGCCCAATTACTCTATGGGTTCCATGATGAAGCCTCAAGGCGATTGTTCAGAGAGCTTATAAAAGTCAATGGCATCGGTCCAAAAGTCGCGTTGGCTATTTTATCAGGGCTCAATACTCAACAGTTTATTCAGGCTATTAATCATGACGATATTAGCGCTCTGACCAAACTTCCTGGGGTTGGTAAAAAAACTGCAGAGCGGCTTCTGGTTGAGATGAAAGACCGGCTTAAAAACTGGAGCACTGAACCATCCGATGATTTGTCGATGACCACGAGTGCCTCTTCTGAACAGAGTCTTTTGCAAGAACCGGTGAGTGCTAAAGAAGAAGCGATTGAAGCGTTAATTGCGTTAGGCTATAAACCTGCGATGGCCGAAAAAACGATTGGCCGGCTTTCAAGTGATGGGCTCACAAGTGAGCAGCTCATTCGTTCTGCGTTAAAGAGTATGGTTTCTTAATTTAGGTAATTTTTGTCATGATTGAATCAGATCGATTAATTAGCGCCGCGGCCCAAACTGAAGACGAATTTGTCGATCGAGCAATGCGTCCTAAAACGCTTGCTGATTACACCGGCCAAGCCGATGTCTGTGAGCAACTTGGGATTTTTATTGAAGCTGCCCGTAAGCGCAGTGATGCTCTGGATCATTTGCTGATTTTCGGCCCTCCAGGATTGGGTAAAACCACTTTGGCCAACATCGTTGCCAATGAGATGGGCGTGAATATCAAAACGACCTCAGGGCCAGTTTTGGAAAAAGCCGGTGATTTAGCGGCCTTGCTCACTAATCTTGAACCTGGGGATGTGTTATTTATTGACGAAATCCATCGTTTAAGTGCGGTGGTTGAAGAAGTGCTATATCCGGCGATGGAAGACTATCAGTTGGATATTATGATTGGGGAAGGCCCGGCTGCTCGTTCCATTAAATTGGATCTTCCACCATTTACGCTGATAGGGGCAACCACTCGGGCGGGCATGTTGACTTCGCCTTTGCGAGATAGGTTTGGGATTGTGCAGCGTTTGGAGTTTTATAACACACAAGACTTAACCCAGATTGTGACTCGCAGTGCCCATTACCTGAATATGTCAATGAGCCCCGATGGAGCTGAAGAAATAGCCAGACGTTCGCGAGGAACACCGCGAATTGCGAATCGATTATTGCGTCGAGTACGCGATTTTGCGGATGTTCGCCACGATGGTTTTGTCGATTGTGATATTGCTTCACAGGCACTAGCGATGCTTAATGTTGATGAAGCAGGTTTTGATTATATGGACACAAAACTACTAAGTGCGATGATTGAGCGCTTTGATGGCGGGCCTGTTGGTTTAGATAATATAGCGGCTGCTATTGGCGAAGATAAAGAGACCATTGAAGATGTGCTTGAACCTTTTTTGATTCAGCAGGGCTTTTTACAGCGTACCCCTCGCGGTCGCATCGCAACCGATCGGGCATTTTTGCACTTTGGTAAAGTGAAACCTCAGATAAAATAAATGGATTTTTATCAAAAGTCGCCCAAAGTCTTTTTTTATTTATTTGTTCTTAAAATTATCAATAAGATATCTCTTTTTGGGAAAAAGGGATAGTAATTGCTAGAATCAAATTTTTGACATGTTAAATCGCTAAAATGGGGTAGGTTTTAATATTATTACCTAACATCTAGGTAAATAAGTGTTTTCCCTATCCTTACAAACAAAATTGATTCAGTTATAGTAGAGCAATTGCGTTAGTCGATAAGGGTCTTTGTGTAGTCGAATGGCACAGTTAACACTAAGAGTTTATTATGAGGACACCGATGCCGGAGGCATCGTATATCACGCCAACCATTTGAAATATATGGAGCGTGGTCGAACCGAAATGCTTCGAGAGTTTGGTTATGAGCAAGACGTATTGATGGCCGAAGGGTTATCCTTTGTCGCTTCTGAAATAAATATTAAATACCATCATCCGGCTCGTTTTAACGAATTATTGACTGTAACAACCGAGATCGAAAAATTACGTCGGGTCGGGATTTTATTTCACCAAGCGATCCACAATCAGGAGTCAGTATTGATTGCAAGTGCGGATGTGATGATCGCATCGATTGATCCTAACTTAATGAAACCCAAAGCAATTCCAGCCAAAATGAAAGAGGTCTTCCAGCGTGCACTCTGAAATTTCAATCATTGGTTTATTTTTGCAGGCGAGCATTTTAGTGAAGCTCGTTATGCTGATTTTATTGTCCATGTCGGTTATTTCATGGGCAATGATGCTCAGTCGACGCAAACAATTTAACTATGCGCAGAAATCTTCTGGTCGCTTTGAAAAACAATTCTGGTCAGGAGTTGATCTCAATAAACTCTATCAAGAATGCAATGCTCGCTCGGACCGCTTAGTCGGAATGGAGCAGATTTTTCATAGTGGTTTTAAAGAATACGCAAGGCTTCATAAAAGTGGGCAGCGTGAACCCGATACCATTATGGATAGTACTTATCGGAGTATGCGGGTTAGTTTTTCTCGGGAATTAGAAGAGCTGGAAAACCAGTTGCCTATGTTAGCAACGATTGGCTCAATTAGTCCTTATATCGGTTTGTTTGGAACGGTCTGGGGGATCATGAGCGCGTTTATTGCCCTTGGTGACGTTCAACAAGCGACTTTATCAATGGTTGCCCCCGGTATCGCTGAAGCGTTGATTGCAACCGCTATGGGGTTATTTGCGGCGATTCCCGCTGTTATTGGTTATAACCGCTTTACCACTCGCCTTGCTCGGATTGAAAACCACTACACCAATTTCATGGAAGAGTTTTACGGTATTTTATCTCGTCAGGTGAACAGCCAAACTCGGAGTGAATCGTGAGAACACCTTTACCAGGGCACTATCGTCCGCGCCGTAAAGTTGTCGCGGAAATTAATGTCGTGCCATATATCGATGTCATGCTGGTGCTGTTGATCATCTTTATGGTAACTGCACCGCTTATTACGCAAGGGGTGAAAGTTGACTTGCCTCAGGCTGACTCGCAGCCACTGCCAAAAGATTCTCAGCCGCCATTAGTGGCGACAGTGGATGCTCATGGCAATTATTTTTTAGATGATGGTTCTAATAATGCGAATGCTCATAAACAGTTGTCTGCTCAGCAGATGGTTGTTAAAGTGCGGGCACTATTGCAACTTAACAAAAACAGACCTGTCGTCGTTCGCGGGGATAAGAATGCACGCTATGATCAGGTGATTGCCTTATTGCAGCTATTAAGCCAACAGGCCGGGGTTCCATCTGTCGGATTGATGACCCAACCGGACGACCATTAGTAATAGGATTAGTAGTTTGAAATCATCTTATCGCCTCAGTATTGTCATCTCAATCGTATTGCATGTGTTGTTAATTGCAGCACTATCATTATCTTTTTCATTCAAACATAAACCAGAGCAACCCACTGCTTCATCTAAGCCGATTATTCAGGCGACCGCTGTTTCTCAGCAGCAAGTTGAGCAGCAGGTAGAGCGGTTAAAACAAGAACGTTTGAAAAAGCGCCAAGATGAGCAAAAACGCTTAGATGATATTAAGAAGCGACAAGAAGAAGCTCGAAAACAAGAATTAGCGCAGCAGAAAAAACTCAAGCAGCTTAAGCTTCAGCGCCAACGTGAAGAAGCGCAACGTAAAAAGGCTGAGTTAGAGCGTAAACTAGCACAGCAAAAAGCAGCAGCGGCTGAAAAAGCTCGTAAACAGGCGCAAGCTAAAGAAAAAGCTGCCGAAGAGGCAGCTGCAAAAGCTGAAGCTAAACGAAAAGCCCAAGAAGCTGCTGAGCGTAAAGCTGAAGCTGAGCGCAAAGCCAAAGAAGAGGCTGCTCGTAAAGCGCGTGAAAAAGCGGCTGCATTAAAACGTAAGCAACAGGCAGAGCAGCAGCTGCTTAACGATATGAAAGCTGAACAGCAGGCTCGCCGTAATAGGCAAGTTCAGTCTGAGATCCAAAAATATCAGGCCATGATTACCTCTGCGATTCAGCAAAATGTAATTATTGATAATTCATTAAAAGGTAAAACCTGTAATTTGACCGTGACCTTGGCACGCAATGGTTTTATTGTAAATGTCAGCAATGTTAAAGGTGACCCAAGAGCATGTAGCGCTGCAACATCAGCTGTTTATAAGACTCAGCAGGTTCCAGTCTCATCTGATGCAGATGTGTTCGCTAAAATGAAAGTTTTAAATATTACACTTAAACCCGGTGGTTAAATGATGAAATTTAGAGCGTTACTAACGTTAGGGCTATTACTACTTTCTTCACGCAGCTTTGCAGCCCTAGATATTCTGATTACTCAGGGGGTTGATTCAGCTCGGCCAGTGGCTGTTGTTCCTTTTAAATGGACTGGAGCCGGGGCATTACCAACTGATGTAAGCAAAGTAGTCGCTGATGATTTGCGTCGCAGCGGGAAGTTTAATCCTATTGCCGTTGCCAAAATGCCACAGACCCCTCATCAGGCTGATAACGTTGATTATCAGAAATGGGCTTCAATGGGGGTTGAAGGGGTTTTAGTTGGTCAAATTAGTGAACCGACGCCTGGTAAATATCAGATTCAATATCAGCTGGTGGATGCAGTTCAAGGGCAGATGGGAGGAGCATCAAAATTACAAGATGGCCAGTTGGTTCAAAATAACCAACATATCTTGCTCAGCCGCACTGGAACCGTGGGTGCTAAACAGTTGCGCCAGTATGCGCATTTGATCTCTGACAGGGTTTATAAAGCTTTAACGGGTGAGCGAGGGGCATTTCTAACTCGGATTGCCTATGTCGTTTATAACCCGAAAGCAAAATACCCATATCAGCTGCGGGTGGCGGATTATGATGGCTATAACGAGCGGGTTTTATTGCGCTCTCATGAGCCGGTATTTTCTCCTGCGTGGTCACCTGATGGTAAACAGCTTGCTTATGTGAGCATGGAAAACCGCCGGGCCAATATTTATATTCAGGATCTTTATGCCAGCAATGGTCATCCGGCTCAACGTCACAAATTGCCACATTATCCGGGGATCAACAGTGCTCCAGCGTGGTCGCCAGATGGTAAAAATATGGCATTAGTGCTCTCTAAAGATGGCAACCCTGAGGTTTATATCGAAAATTTAGCATCGCACCACCTGACGCGTGTCACGAATAGTCCTCGAATCGATACTGAGCCAAATTGGTCTCATGATGGTAAATCTATCTTCTTCTCCTCAGAACGAGGCGGTAACCCACAGATTTATCGCTATAACCTCGCGGATCGCTCTATCACACGAGTAACTTGGGAAGGGGATATGAACTTAAGTGCCGAAGTCGCGCCTGATGATCAATTTATCGCCATGGTTAACCGTACCAATGGGGAATATCGAATTGCCCGTCAGGATTTGAAAACGGGTTATATGCAGGTTTTAACCAATACCTCTTTGGACAAATCCCCAAGTATTGCACCAAACGGCAGTATGATTATTTATAGTACTGTTGTGAAACATCGACAGGTTCTCGCGTTGGTCTCAACCGATGGCCGTTTTAAAGCAACTTTGCCCGCTCGCGATGGAGATGTTCGTTCGCCAGCATGGTCGCCTTTTTTAACTAATAATTAATATCTTTTTGATAAAAGGAAAATTAAATGCAACTACAAACTTACTGTAAAGGCCTTCTGATTGCACTGACCCTGGGTGCGTTAACCGCATGTAGTACTCACAGTGGTACATCTGGTGCTAATGGTAGTCAAACAGCTGGTTCAGCAAGTTCAAATGGTAGCCAGCAGAGTGGCCAAGATGGTGTTCAAATTGGTTCTGCTGACCAGGTTCTTACTCCTCAAGAACGCCAACAGAAACAGCTTGATGAGCTGAAACAAAATCAAACTATTTATTTCGATTTCGATAAATCGACCATTAAAAGTGAATTTGTTAAATTGTTAGAAGATCACGCGGCATTTTTGCGTAACCACCCATCTGTACATGTTCTGATTGAAGGTAATACCGATGAACGTGGTACTCCAGAATATAACATTGCTTTGGGTGAACGCCGTGCAAAAGCTGTTGCTCAATACCTGGAAAGCTTAGGTGTTTCAGCTGATCAGATCTCAACAATTAGTTATGGTGAAGAAAAACCTGTTGATAATTCACACACCGCAGATGGCATGGCGAAAAACCGTCGAGCTGTTTTAGTATATTGAGAGAATCATGAAGCAGATTAAACTGTCAGCGGCTGCACTAGCAGTCGCCTTTTTTGCAAATATGAGTTATGCCGAGGCTCCGGTAACGGATTTGAGCTCTCAGCCTACAGCAACAACGATTACTGCTGCTAACTCCCAAAGTTCATCGACCGATAATTCATCAACATCGGTTGGGAGTGCAAACTCATCACAAGTTCAAGCGCCTAATTTACAAGGAATGAATTTTGATGACACGGCTGATTTGACCCAAGAACAGCGAATTGCTCGATTAGAGCGAATGTTTAATGCCCGAAGCTCTTCTCAGTTGCAAATTCGCCAGCAGCTCAATCAGCTTTCAGATAGATTAGCCCAAATTAACGGGCAGATAGAACAACAGCAGCATCAAATTGCCCAGATAGTGAAGCGTCAGCGCGACTTGTATCAAGAACTTGAACGTCGCTTATCTGATACAAAACCGTCTGCTCAATCTACTGATGCTGCTGGTCAGAAAAATGCTGCAGATAATGAGCCGGTGATTGGTGGCGATGGTGAAGCTGATTATGAAAATGCTGTGAAGCTTGTGATGCAAGATCGTAAGTTCGATGAGGCTATCAGTGCTTTTGAAACATTTTTAACTCAGCATCCTAAGTCGAGCTATCTACCCAATGCCCATTATTGGTTAGGACAATTGCAATTTACGCAGGGGCATCAGGATAAAGCGCTTGCTCAATTTGAAACGGTAGTTAAGCAATTTCCCGATTCAAATAAAGTTCCTGAGTCATTACTTAAATTGGGGCAATTGGTATTACAAAGCAAAAATGTAAGCCAAGCCAAAGATTATTTTAATAAAGTTATTCAAAATTATCCCCAGTCTAGTGCGGCAGATTTAGCTAAAAATCAGCTTAAATCACTTAAATAATATTCGCCTATCGCCAATTGCCTTGGGTAATTGGCGATAAGTGGCCTGTTTTTTCGTCAGTAAACGCCTTTTGAGGTGAACACTTGCTTATTTGCTAAGCAAACGATCGAAAAGATAAAGATTTCTATTGCACATCACCGCGAAATCCGTATTATAGGCCGCCGTTAAGACATGAACGGGTCGTTAGCTCAGTTGGTAGAGCAGTTGACTTTTAATCAATTGGTCGCAGGTTCGAATCCTGCACGACCCACCAT